>FR891167.1:21055-27816 GCA_000433515.1 Candidatus Colimorpha enterica
ATCGAGACAGACGCCGAGATCGTCAGCTTCTTCGGCGACGACCCCAAGATCACCGAGACGACAGAGCACGATATGTGCCAGACCGAGGCCGACAAGAACGGCACCACCGCGGGCGACGAGGCTCTTAAGGAAATATACAGAAAGCTCCGTCCCGGCGAGCCTCCGCTTGTCGAGTCGGCTCAGCTGCTTCTGAACAACCTTTTCTTTGACCCCAAGAGATACGATCTCTCCGGCGTCGGAAGATATAAGTTCGACAAGAAGCTGGCTCTCGGAAGCAGAATAATCGGCTTTACCCTTGCCCGTCCCGTTGTCTCTCCGATAACCGGTGAGTTCCTTTGCGACGCGGGTGAGGTCATCACTCCCGAGCTTGCCGCATCAATTGAGCGCGCCGGAGTCAACGACGTTTTTCTCCGCATAGACGCCGACCGCGAGATAAAGGTCTTCTCAAACGGCACCGTGTTCCCGGAGTACATCCTCGGCTACGATCTGAAGGACTGCGGGATAAACGAAAAGGTCAAGACAGGCGTCCTGCTTGAGATAGCGGAGCAGTGCGGTGACGACATCGAAGCCGTGAAGGCAGAGGCAAAGCGCCGTATCGCCGAGCTTGTTCCGAAGCACATCACAAAGGACGATATCTTCTCCTCCATAAACTACCTTGTCTGCCTCTCGCACGATATCGGCACGACCGACGATATAGATCACCTCGGAAACCGCCGTCTGCGTTCCGTCGGAGAGCTTCTCCAGAACCAGTTCAGGATCGGCTTCTCCAGAATGGACAAGATCGTCAAGGAGAGAATGAATATCCAGGACAACGAAACGCTCACGCCCGAGGGACTTATCAACATCCGTCCCGTCGTGACCGCGATAAGAGAGTTCTTCGGATCTTCTCCGCTGTCCCAGTTCATGGATCAGAACAATCCGCTGGCTGAGCTGACGCACAAGCGCCGTCTGTCGGCACTCGGACCGGGCGGACTTTCCCGTGACCGCGCTTCGTTCGAGGTCCGTGACGTTCACTACACCCATTACGGCAGAATGTGCCCGATCGAGACGCCTGAAGGACCGAACATCGGTCTTATCTCCTACCTTGCAACCTATGCAAGGATCAGCGACTACGGCTTCATCGAGGCTCCCTACCGCAGGATAGACAAGGCGACCGGCGTTGTCACGGATGAAATCGAGTACATGACCGCCGACGTCGAGGATAAATATATAGTCGCTCAGGCAAACGAGCCTCTTGACGAAAACAACCGTTTCGTCAACCGTAAGGTCACCGCGCGCCAGAGAGCAGAGATCATCGAGGTGGACAACACTGTTCCCGATTACATGGACGTATCCCCGAAGATGGTCGTTTCGGTCGCAACGGCTATGATCCCCTTCCTTGAGAACGACGACAACTCGCGCGCTCTTATGGGATCGAACATGCAGAAGCAGGCTGTGCCGCTTCTCGTCTGCGACTCTCCCATCGTCGGAACCGGTATGGAGTACAAGGCTGCGGTTGACTCCGGAGTCGTTGTCTGCGCAAAGGAATCCGGAACCGTCGAGCGCGTTTCTTCCGACGAGATCGTTATAAGATCCGACGACGGAAAGAAAAATACCTATCACCTCATCAAGTTCAAACGCTCCAACCAGAGCACCTGCATCAACCAGCGTCCCATCGTCGATCAGGGCGAATATGTCGAGGAGGGACAGGTCATTGCCGACGGTCCCGCGACCTCGAACGGCGAAATTGCCCTCGGTAAGAACGCTCTCATCGGCTTCATGACATGGGAGGGCTATAACTACGAGGACGCAGTTCTTCTCAACGAAAATCTTGTAAGAAACGACACCTACACGTCGATTCACATAGAGGAATATTCTCACGAGGCAAGAGATACAAAGCTCGGACCGGAGGAGATAACAAGAGAGATCCCGAACGTCGGCGACGACGCGCTTAAGGACCTGTCTGCCGACGGTATTATCAGAAGAGGTACCGAGGTGCGCGCCGGCGATATCCTTGTGGGTAAGGTCACCCCGAAGGGTGAGACGGAGCTTACCGCCGAAGAGCGCCTGCTCCGTGCCATATTCGGCGAAAAGGCAAGAGAGGTGCGTGACACGTCCCTCCGCGTTCCCCACGGCGAAAGCGGTATCGTTGTCGATGTGCGCGTTTTCTCAAGAGAGAACGGCGACGAGCTTCCTCCCGGAGTGAACAAGTCGGTCAGGGTCTACATTGCCCAGAAGCGTAAGATCTCCGTCGGAGACAAGATGGCGGGACGTCACGGAAACAAGGGCGTTGTCTCAAGGATCCTCCCGCCGGAGGATATGCCGTTCATGGCAGACGGCACTCCCCTTGATATAGTCCTCAACCCGATGGGCGTGCCTTCGCGAATGAACATCGGTCAGGTGCTTGAGGTTCACCTCGGAATCGCGGCAAAGCGTCTCGGCTGGAAGGTCATGACCCCGGTCTTTGACGGCGCAAAGGAAGAGGATATCACGCAGTGCCTCAAAATGGCGGGCATGAACGAAACGGGCAAGATGACCCTTTACGACGGCAGAACAGGCGAGCCCTTCGACAACCCCGTCACCGTCGGGATCATGTACTACCTTAAGCTCCATCACCTTGTTGACGACAAGATCCACGCGCGTTCAACGGGACCGTACTCCCTCGTTACTCAGCAGCCTCTCGGAGGAAAAGCTCAGTTCGGAGGACAGCGCTTCGGAGAAATGGAGGTCTGGGCGCTTGAGGCTTACGGTGCTGCTTATACCCTTCAGGAGATACTCACCGTCAAGTCCGATGACGTCACCGGACGTGTCAGAACCTATGAGGCGATAGTCAAGGGTCAGAACATCCCGACGCCGGGTGTGCCGGAGGCGTTCAAGGTTCTTGTCAAGGAGCTGCAGTCTCTCTGCCTCGATATAAGAGTGCTTGACAGGGAAGGAAACGAGATCGAGCTCTCCACGATAGGTGAGGACGACAGCGATGCACCTACCTATATTACCGCCGACGATGTCGGTGAGACGGTGGAAACCGACGACACCTTCGATTCAATGACCGAAGAGACTCCCGACGATTTCGATGATGATTCGGATTTCTATGACGACGATTCCGACGCGGATTTCGGGGATTTCCCGGGCGACGACGCGGATTTTGATATGTAAGACAAGGAGATAATGCTTTGGAACATAATGTGTTTGATTCAATAAAAATCGGGCTTGCGTCTCCTGAAATGATAAGAAGCTGGTCGCACGGCGAGGTAAAAAAGCCGGAGACCATCAACTACCGTACCCTCAAGGCAGAGCGCGACGGTCTGTTCTGCGAGAGGATCTTCGGTCCGACCAAGGACTGGGAATGCCTCTGCGGAAAGTACAAGCGCGTCCGCTATAAGGGCAAGGTCTGCGAAAAGTGCGGAGTCGAGGTCACCACAAAGAAGGTGCGCCGCGAGAGGATGGGTCACATCGAGCTTGCCGCTCCCGTCTCCCATATATGGTACTTCCGCGCCATTCCCTCAAAGATGGGTCTGCTTCTCGACATTTCGCCGAGGCTCCTTGAAAAGGTACTGTATTTTGCACAGTATATAGTCATCGATCCCGGCATGACGCCCCTTTCGAAGTACCAGATCCTCACCGAGCGCGAGTACAGAGAGAATTACGAGCGTTACGAAAAGGATTTCAGGGTCGGAATGGGTGCAGAGGCTATAAAAGAGCTTCTTGCCGAGATCGACATCGAAGAGCTTTCCCGCCAGCTCAGGGAAGAGCTGAACAACGCAAGCGGTCAGAAAAAGCTCCGCATAATCAAGCGTCTTGACGTTGTCGAGGCGTTCCGCCGTTCCGGAAACAAGCCGGAATGGATGATACTTGACGTTATCCCGGTCATTCCGCCGGAGATCCGTCCCATGGTTCAGCTTGACGGCGGCAGATTTGCCACCTCCGACCTGAACGACCTTTACAGAAGGGTCATTAACAGAAACAACCGTCTTGCCCGCCTGCTTGAGCTTCAGGCTCCCGAAATAATCATACGCAACGAAAAGCGTATGCTTCAGGAGGCCGTCGATGCCCTCATCGACAACGGCAGACGCGGAAAGCCGATAACCGGTCCCTCAAACCGCCCGCTCAAGTCTCTGTCGGAAATGCTCAGAGGTAAGCAGGGACGCTTCCGTCAGAACCTTCTCGGAAAGCGTGTTGACTATTCCGGACGTTCGGTTATCGTCGTCGGACCGGAGCTCAAAATATATCAGTGCGGTCTGCCGAAGGAAATGGCTCTTGAGCTGTTCAAGCCCTTCGTCATGAAGCGCCTTGTCGAGACTCAGAAGGCTTCCAACATCAAGGATGCAAAGAAGAAGGTCGATAAGGTCGATGCAAGCGTGTGGGACGCGCTTGAAAACGTCATAAAGGAACACCCCGTCCTCCTCAACCGTGCGCCTACGCTTCACCGTCTGTCGATTCAGGCGTTCGAGCCGGTGCTTGTCGAGGGACGTGCGATAAAGCTCCACCCGCTGGTCTGCACCGCATTCAACGCGGACTTCGACGGCGACCAGATGCCGGTTCACGTTCCGCTTTCGGCAGAGGCTCAGGCTGAGGCAAGATTCCTCATGCTCTCCGCAAACAACCTCCTCAAGCCTATGGACGGAAAAGCCGTTACCGTTCCTTCTCAGGACATGGTCCTCGGCTCCTACTACCTCACGATAGACAAGGCGGGCGAGCCCGGAGAGGGTCACGTCTTCCGCGACTTCAACGAGGCTATGATGGCATACGCGAACGGTGTTCTCGGACTCCACGCGCCCATCAGGATCAGGGTAACAAGAGAGATAAACGGCGAGGAGCATACCGGTATCATCAACGCTACCCTCGGACGTCTCATCTTCAACGAGCATATCCCTCAGGACCTCGGCTTCGTTGACAGAAGCGACCCCGCAAAGCTGCTTGACCTTGAGATCGACATGACCTGCGGCAAGAAGCAGCTCGGTCAGATAATCAACCTCTGTATCGAAAAGCACGGCTTCTCGGTTGCCGCGCAGGTGCTTGACAACATCAAGTCGATGGGCTACAAGTACTCCACAAAGGCAGCAATTTCGATCTCCATCTCCGACGTCACCATCCCCGACGAGAAGTATACCTTCATCGAGGAGGCGGAGAAGAAGGTCGAGGCTATCCACAAGCACTTCCTCCGCGGTCAGCTTACCGACGAGGAGCGCTACAACAACGTTATCAGAATCTGGGAGCAGACGACGAAGGATATCGTCGCAGCCCTTCAGAACAGATTCGACAGATACAATCCTATCAAGATGATGTCCGATTCCGGAGCGCGAGGCAACATGACACAGATGCGTCAGCTTGCCGGTATGCGCGGACTTATGTTCGCAACGAACGGACGTACAATGGAGATACCGATCAAGTCGAACTTCCGTGAAGGTCTTAAAATACTCGAGTACTTCATCGCCGCCCGCGGCGCGCGCAAGTCGCTTTCCGATACCGCCCTCAAGACGGCTGACTCCGGATACCTTACAAGACGTCTTGTCGATGTGTCTCAGGATGTCATTGTAAGAGAGAGCGACTGCGGAACCGGAAAGGGTATGTGGGTCTCCGCAATCACCGACGGAAAGGACGTTATCGAGCCGCTCAAGGACCGTCTTGTCGGCAGATACACCGTCGGGGATGTTGTCGATCCCGCGACCGGCGCGGTCATTGTCCCGGCTGATCATATGATCTCCGACGACGAGGCATCCGCAATAGTAAAAGCAGGCGTGGAGCAGGTCTGCATCCGCTCTATCCTTGAGTGTAAGGCAAGACACGGCGTCTGCGCGAAGTGCTACGGTGCCGACCTTGCAAACGGCAGACCGGTCAACGTCGGCGAGGCTGTCGGTATAATAGCCGCACAGTCGATAGGCGAGCCGGGTACACAGCTTACCATGCGTACCTTCCATACCGGAGGTGTTGCAGGCTCCAATATCACACAGGGTCTTCCCCGTGTCGAGGAGCTCTTTGAGGCAAGACGCCCGAAGAAAACCGCGGTTATCGCGGAGATCTCCGGCACCGTCAGCTTCGGCGAGATGAAGAAGATGCGTACCATCAACATCACGAACAGCGATACCGGCGACTCGGCATCGTATCAGATAGCATTCGGCACGAGAATCCTTGTTACCGAGGGTCAGCTCGTCGGTCAGGGTCAGGCGCTTACAGAGGGCGATATGGCTCCTGCCGATATCCTCCGCGTCAGCGGACTTGATGCGGTCTATGACTACATCCTCCGCGAGGTGCAGAGAGTCTACCGTATGCAGTCGATTGACGTCAACGACAAGCATATCGAGGTCATTGCACGTCAGATGACGAGAAAGGTCAGGGTTGACGATCCCGGCGACGCAGATATCCTTGTCGGCGCAACCGTTGATATCGGAGACTTTGAGGAGGAGAACGAAAAGCTTCAGGCGCGTATCGACGCAGGTGAGAGAGATATCCGTCTTGCAACCGGCGCACCGGTGCTTCTCGGTATCACAAAGGCATCGATACAGACCAATTCCTTCCTGTCCGCCGCCTCGTTCCAGGAGACCACGAAGGTCCTTACCGAGGCTGCTATCAAGGGCAAGGTTGACTATCTGCTCGGGCTCAAGGAGAACGTCCTTATCGGTAAGCTCATTCCTGCCGGAACCGGTATGGAGCGCTACCGCAATGTCGAGGTCGAGTGCACAGAGCCGGAGCCCACCGAAGAGGAGCTTGCCGCCAGAGCGGCGGCAGAGGAAGCCGTGGCAGCGGATGCTGAAGCGGATACCGCCGTTGAAGCGGATGCCGCC
>FR891168.1:0-733 GCA_000433515.1 Candidatus Colimorpha enterica
GCCGTTCGGTCAGCGGGTTCCGGTCGTCATGCCCGTTTACCGCAAGCTCGGTGCCGTCGGGATTCAGCATCGGAACTATGAACACGCGCCGCATCCGGAACAGAAGCGAAGCGTCGATACCTGCAACCGTCCGGCAGGCTTCTGCCGCACGGCAGTACTCGGCGGCATATTTCATGAGAATGAGCGATGTTACCGACTCAAGTCCGTGGTGCGTGCCGACAAATAGCACGTTTTTCTCTCCCTCGCCGATCGAGATCAGCGGAATGCTCCTCCCGACGAGGCTCCTTCCTATCGACGAGACAGTGACAAACCTGTATTTTTCCGAAAGCGCGGTAATGTCCGCGCAAAGTCTTTCATATGTGTAACCCATAACCGACAGTTCCTTTCATTATCCACAGCTTTATATATTCGCCCCGGAATGTTTTTATGATTTTCAGGATTTCTTCACGTTTCAGTCATTCACCCGTCAGCGGCGGCGGGAACGGAAACACTCGGTCAGGGGAAATAACGGGTTCATCCCCGGTGACGGGAATAATCCCGCCGAAGATCCCTGACGGAGTCACGGGCGGCGACTCAAACGGCTATGCCATGTCTCCCGGATATTCCGGAGGAACCGCCGCGGCGACAATAAAAATGACCTCCGATATCTACGGAACCGGCAAAGGGACAGGCTTCAGACCCGGAAGAAGATAAAATAATGGCTGTTAAAAAACCCGTCCTGAGTTTTTTAACA
>FR891168.1:765-4616 GCA_000433515.1 Candidatus Colimorpha enterica
CAGTATATACCGTAAGCGGCAGAAAGCCGTAGTTTTATCTCGTATCCTGCCGCTTAGGACAGCTTGTTCTCCAGTCTCAGGTTATCGGCAATCATGGCGATAAACTCGGAATTCGTCGGCTTGCCGCGCTGATTCTGGATGGTGTAGCCGAAATAGGAATTGAGAACGTCAACGTCGCCGCGGTCCCATGCCACTTCGATGGCGTGACGTATGGCGCGCTCCACGCGGGATGAGGTCGTCGAGAATTTTTTCGCAACGGAGGGATACAGGACCTTTGTCACGGAATTGATCATGTCGGTGTCCTCTACCGTCATCATAATTGCGGTCCTTAAGTACTGGTAGCCCTTGATATGTGCCGGCACACCTATCCGGTGTATGACCTTTGTGACCTGCGATTCAAGGTCGGGCGAGGCGGGAGTTTTGCCGGGTGCCGCAGTGCGCAGACTGTAAATGCGCTTTATCCTGTCGTCAAGCCGGCGGTAATCAAACGGGCGTACAAGACAGTAGTCCGCGCCGGATTCCGCTGCCTCCTCAAACATATTCTTGTTCCGCACGGCGGAGTAGACAATGAATGCCGGACGCTCTTTTTCCGCCATGCTGAGCAGTTTTGTGCCGCGTATCAGCTGTGTGCTGTCGAACTTCGGAAGCCATATGTCGACAAGAACGACATCCGGACGGAATTTGTCTATCCGGCACAGGGCTTCCTCCCCGTCGGTCGCCTCTTCTATCAGCCGGTATCCGAGAACCGTAAGATTCGAGCGGCAGCTTTTTCTGAAATCGGTGTCCTCGTCTGCAATGAGGACCTTGATGCTGTTCTGTTCCATATTGATCACACTCCGTATTTTTCCGGGCTTTTCACGGTTATGCCGCCGCGTGCGCTCCGGTTTTTTTCTTTGTGCCAATATAATACCATATTTTGGTAAATAATGCAATACCCGCGCGCTTAAAAAGTTATCCGGAAATCACAGGCAAAAATTGTTAATATTGCACAAACCGCGGCTTTGAACTCCGGAAACACATACGCCGGCGGCGTTTCGCATAATTATTGTGTAAGGGGGGGTGCGGAAATACCTGCCGGATCCCGACCGATAAACGGAGGTGACTGCGATGAATGCAGGAATGAAGATCACGCTTATAAGCTGTATTGCCGCGGGGGTGCTGACGGTTTCGGTGCCGCTTCTGTCAGAGGCGACAAACCGCGGAAGGGGACACGCCGCAATACCGCCGGAGGTGATACTTCTGCCGCAGGAGAATGCCGTGACCGACGGAACGGATGAAATGCCGGCAGGAACTCCGACGGAACCGGAAAGCCCTGTAACCGAGCCTCTGCCGGAGGAGGATATCACCGTCCGCGTGCTTGATGCCAATACGGGAAAGATAACCGAAATGGCACTTGACGGTTACATAACCTGCGTCGTTGCCGCTGAAATGCCGTATACCTTCAACAGCGAGGCGCTGAAGGCTCAGGCGGTCGCGGCGCGGAGCTTCTGCCTTTACAGAATGAAAAACGGCACCGGGCACGACGGCGCGGATATCTGCACGGACTATGCCCACTGCGCGGCGTTCATAACCGAGGAGGGACTGACGGAGAAATACGGCAAAACCGTCGCGGGGAAAATAGAAAAGAAGATCGGAGAGGCGGTAAAAGCCACCTCCGGAAAGATAATCACCTACGGCGGACAACCGGCGTTGGCTCTGTTCCATTCCCGGTCATACGGCTTTACCGAATCGTCGGAGAACGTGTGGGGCGGGAAAGTCCCGTACCTTGTTTCGGTCACAACACCGGAGGAGGACGATGTAACCGAGGTCACCGTCAGCGACAGCGAGCTTAAAACGGCATTTTCGTCGGATTATGCCGTGAAGGTCTCGGCAGGCGGGAGAAAAATGTGCCTTACGTCGGAAAAGAACGGCACCGGACGCCAGTCGTCGGTGTTTTACGGCAATCATGAGCTGACCGCAAGGAAGCTGAGGTCGCTTCTCGGCCTGCGGTCGTGCAGCTTTGAGTATCAGCGTGTTGACGGCGGGTGGAAATTCACCGTTCACGGCTACGGCCACGGCGTCGGAATGAGCCAGTACGGCGCGAACGAAATGGCAAAGCGAGGCTGCGGATACGAGGAAATACTCCTCCATTACTATACCGGCGTGACCCTGACCGATATATCCGGATGACCGGCCTTAACCTTTATACAATTCAGTCCAAAAGTTCTTGAAGTTCCAAGAAACTTCTTTCAAGAAGTTTCTTGTGCGGGTTTGGGCAGAGCCCAAGAAAACAATCCTGATCAAATCATTGCATCGCGCGTTCGTCGGCGGAGAAGAGGGAGCGCATTTTTCCTGCCGCAATGCGGTTTTCCGGAGTGGAGAGCGACGGATCGGAGGCGACCGTTTTTTCAGCCTCGCTCATTGCCTCGCGGAGGAGTCCCATGTCGGCAACCGTGATGCCGAAAGAGCCGTGCTGACGCGCCGCGCCGTTTCCGGAGGGGAAATAGTCGCCGGGACCGCGGAGCTCAAGATCGTATTCGGCAATTTTGTAGCCGTCGGAGGTGGAGCGCATGACGGAGAGCCGCTTTTTCACCGCCTCGCCCTTTGCGTCGGAAACAAGAACACAGTATGCCTTGCGCTTTCCTCTCCCGACCCTGCCGCGGAGCTGATGAAGCTGGGCAAGACCGAACCTCTCGGCGTTCTCAACGATCATAAGGGACGCATTCGGAACGTTGACCCCGACCTCGATGACGGTTGTCGAGACAAGAATGTCGATCTCCCCTTCGGAGAAGCGGCGCATTATATCGGCTTTGTCCTTCCCCTTCATCTTTCCGTGAACAAGACCTACCGACAGGTCGGGGAAAACCTCGTTCTTCAGCTTTTCGCAGTACCCGACAGCCGATTTCAGCGGCGGTCGGTCAAACTGCATCTCCGCGCTACCGTCAGGGGCAAAGGAGATAAGATCGCCGTTCTCGTCGGGAGACGCGTCCTCGACCGCGGGACAGACGATGTATACCTGCCCGCCTCCGGCGACCTGCTTGCGGATGAAGGAATTCAGCCGGCCGCGGTAGCTTTCGTCAACGACAAAAGTGTCGGTTTTCTGTCTTCCCGGCGGGAGCTCGTCAAGCATCGAAGCCGAAAGCTCGCCGTAGAGGATAAGCGACAGGGTGCGCGGGATCGGCGTTGCGCTCATGACAAGGACGTGCGGAGTGATCTCTCCCGCGCCGCCGAGCCTTGCCCTTTGGGAGACGCCGAAGCGGTGCTGTTCGTCAGTTACGACAAGCCCGAGACGGGAGAATTCCGTATCGGGAGTTATGAGCGCGTGGGTGCCTATCACGATGTCGGTTCCGCCGGAGGCAAGGGCGGCTTTTATGCTTTTTTTCTGTGCCGCTGCGGTTGAACCCGTGAGGAGAGAAACGCGGAAGCCCAGCTTTTCAAAGAGCGGGGACAGCGACTCGAAGTGCTGAACCGCAAGGATCTCCGTCGGTGCCATGAGAGCCGACTGGAAGCCGTTTTCCGCGGCAATGTACATCGCGGCGGCGCAGACGGCGGTTTTTCCGCTTCCCACGTCGCCGGAGAGAAGCCGGGTCATGGGAACCTCCGCGTTTATCATGTCGGAAGCTATCTCGCCGACCGATCTCTTCTGCGCATTTGTCAGCGGAAAACCGAGCTTCGGAAGGAATTCCGACAGGTCGCCGTTTCTCATTGCCGGAGGGGTGCCGCTCCGCTTGCGGTTTTTGGTAAGCGACAGTCCGAGGGAGAAAATGTACGCCTCTTCCGCCGCGAAATATCTTCTTGCAAGCCCGATATCGCTCAGCTTTCCGGAACAGTGTATCTCCCGGTACGCGGTATATGCGTCGGGAAGTCCGAGA
>FR891168.1:4730-4867 GCA_000433515.1 Candidatus Colimorpha enterica
TCAGTCCCGCCGCCGAGGGATAGACGGGAACGACATCGGGAAGGGAAATGCCGTCGATAAAACGCTCTTTTACCGGGGAGGACATCATGAGTCTGCCGCGGTCGGAGGTGACTCTGCCCCAGAAGCGGAAGGTCTCG
>FR891168.1:4940-5601 GCA_000433515.1 Candidatus Colimorpha enterica
GAAGTAATTGATTATCACCGTTCCGCTGTCGTCAAACGCGGTGAATTTCGTAAGAGTCATGCGGTTTTTCAGCAGGGCGGTGCGCGGCTGGGTGCCGATCGTGAGAAGATATGAGCAGTTCTCGCCCATCACGGCATCGGAGAGCAGTCTTATGTTCCCCCGGTTCTGATAGGCACGCGGAAAATGCCGTAGCAGGTCGCCGACGGTGTATATCCCGAGGCGCGCGAAGGCATCCTTCCGTTTTGCGCCGATTCCGCTTACCGAGGAAATGTCGCGGGAGGTTATTTCAATGTATTCACTGACCGCGGCATCTGCCGGCGGGGATTGTTTTATATCGTTCATAAAATACTGTTGATTTGCCCGTAAACGGGGGCTATAATATTATTAAGTGAATCAAAACAAATCTGATCTCAGGGAGGGATTCTGTCATGGAACTTATAAAAAACAGGCTCGCGGAGCTTAAAAACGCGCTTTCGGGGATAAAGGACTATCAGGTGTCGGCAAAGGGCAGAGCCGAGATCACTCTTCACACAAAAAACGCGCCTGATGCTCCGAAATTCAGGGCGGAGGCTGTCGAGGACGGAGTTACCGTCAACGTTACCGACATTCTTCTTGTCGGGGCGGCTGCCTGTGCGGTTGCCGGGATATGCGCGCTCATCTG
>FR891169.1 GCA_000433515.1 Candidatus Colimorpha enterica
TTCGAACTCACGCGCCGTTGCCGGCAAATGGTTTTCAAGACCACCTCGTTATGACCGCTTCGATAACCCTCCGTGTATCAAACTGACCGAAAGGTCAGCAAATACCGAAATATGAAATTAAGAAAATTGCGAGAAAACTGCGAGATGCCCATCTCGCAAAGTGCAAGAAAAAGTGCGAAAAACCCAATAAAATCAAGGGTTTTGGGGAGTTTGCTGTGATCAGAACGATAGTTTTTCAAGACCGCCTCGTTATGACCGCTTCGATACCTCTCCGTATATGAACCTGTCTTTCGACAGAAATCATCAGATATTTAATTGTTTTAGAAATTCTTTTAGAAATGCGCTTTTGTGCTGTTTTCGGAGTGCCGAAAAAGTCAAGTGCTGCAAGGCTTTTCAAGGTTTTTGCGACCGATATGCTCGCAAATTTTCAAGACCGCCTCGTTATGACCGCTTCGATAACTCTCCGTAGATTACCGGCACATATCCGTAGCCGTCCCGGTAACAAGGACTATTATACAACAAAACCGGGCGGTTGTCAAGTAAAATTTCCGAAAAACGGTCAGCAGAGTATGATCAGCACTAAAACGGCGACAAGGGACGCGCAGAAAAACAGACCGACTGCGAGCCCTACAAGAATTTTTATAAGCGTTTCGGGCATTGTTTCACCTCCGTTCGGTTTCAGAAAGATGCGGCTATGTGCTTATTGTCTGCGGTTTATAGTATTTTATGCTTAATTTTCCGGCAGATATTGATTTTCTCCGAAGGGTATGGTATAATTAATTCCGAACGTCAGGGAATTTGTTTCCCTTGGGACGTCGGCTGCAATTATAATCCGGAACGGAGAAACTGCACTATGGACAGAAAGATTAAAGTTACTGTATGGAACGAATTCAGACATGAAAAGACCCTTGACGGTGCGCGTGATATCTACCCCGACGGCATCCATGCCTGCATAAAGAGCTTTCTTGACGAAGCGGGCTGCGAGGTGCGGCTGGCGGCGCTTGACGATCCCGATCAGGGCCTGCCGGACAGCGTCCTCAACGATACCGATGTCCTCATCTGGTGGGGACATATGGCTCATGAAGAGGTTGACGACGGGCTTGTCGAAAGGATAAAGAACCGCGTGTTCAATTACGGCATGGGCTTCATAGGGCTTCACTCCTCGCATATGTCAAAGCCCTTCCGCGCGATAGTCGGCACCTCCGGAAACCTTCTCTGGGGCGACGAGCAGAAGGAGATCGTGTGGAACATAATGCCCTCCCACCCCATTGCAAAGGGAATCCCGGAGCATTTCGTGCTTGAAAGCGAGGAAATGTACGGAGAGCCGTTCATGATCCCCCAGCCCGATGCCGTGGTGTTCACCGCATGGTTCGAGCACGGAAACGTCTTCAGAAACGGCTGCTGCTTCCTCCGCGGACTGGGAAAGGTTTTCTACTTCCAGCCCGGACACGAGACCTGCCGCAGCTTCTACGACGAAAACGTCAGAAGAATAATAATAAACGCCGTGAAATGGGCTGCACCGGAGGACGGGTACGCCTGCCGCTACCCGTCGGAGTGCCCGCATTATAATAATCTGGTGTGAGTTTCAGCCTTCCCCCCCGAGGGGAAGGTGTCCGGCGGTTCCGCTTGCGGGACAGCCGGACGGATGAGGTGTAGGTTCCGCGCAGCGGAACCGTTTTCCTGACGAAAGGTAACATAATGCATCGCAGCCCTGCAAGCAGCTGCACACCTCATTACTGCCTGCCGCGCTGATTCCGGTTTGCAGGGGCGCGGCAGGGCACAAAACAGTATGAACCGACCTGTCCGCATTCTGCGGCATTAACATATATAAAAGGTATAAAAGGAACGAAACATGAACTTCGACAAAACACTCTATCGCTCCCTTGCCGTTCAGCATATCGGCTGTGAGGCACCGCGGGCGTATTTTATTCCTTATCAGTCCGAAAATATCTCCGACGGCGATATTACGCTGTCCGGAAGCGGCAGGGAAAGGTCTGCATATTTCAAGAGCCTCTGCGGAGAGTGGGACTTCAGATGGCTCCCGTCCGTCGACAGGATAACCGACCCTGACGCAGAATTTGCGGCAATGGATGAGAAAATCACCGTTCCCGGCTGCTGGCAGGTCGAAAACGGAATGAAATACGACGTTCCGCAGTATACGAATATCAATTACCCCATCCCCTGTGATCCGCCGCATATCCCTGACGACGTCCCCTGCGGACTTTACCGGCGCTTTTTCACGCTTACCCCGGAGCAGGCGGAAAAGCGGGTGTATATCAACTTCGAGGGCGTTGATTCGGCATTCTACCTCTGGATAAACGGCGAATTCAAGGCATACAGCCAGGTAAGCCACTGCACGACCGAGGTCGAGATAACCGACCTTGTCACCGCCGGACGCAACGAGATCCGCGTCATTGTCACCAAGTGGTGCGACGGCACGTATCTTGAGGATCAGGATATGTGGAGAATGTCCGGCATCTTCCGCGAGACATTCCTCCTCTTCCGCGACGCGGAACACATAAAAGACGTGTTTGTCCGCACGGAGGTTTCCGAGGATCTGTCCGAAGCGTCGCTGAAGCTTGAGATAGATAAACCGGAAAATCTCCCCGTTACCCTCCGCCTCACCGCCCCCGACGGAACCGTTATCTGCGAAGGCGCGGCTGATTGCAGAACGGTTATAGGGATCTCCTCCCCCATACTCTGGAATGACGAACGGCCGGAGCTTTATACCCTGTATCTCCATGCCGGAAACGAGGTTCTCCGTTTTCCCGTCGGTCTGCGCAGGATCGACGTGAAGAACAAGACCGTCCTGCTCAACGGCAGAAAATTCAAGGCAAGGGGCGTTGACCGCCACGACAGCCATCCGATCCTCGGTCACACCGTTCCCTTTGACCATATGCTCCGCGACCTTCTTATAATGAAGGCAAACAATATAAACACCGTCCGCACCTCGCATTATCCGAACGACCCGAGGTTCGCCGCACTCTGCGACCTCCTCGGAATATACGTCTGTGACGAGGCTGACATCGAGACGCACGGAATTCAGGTGTGCGGCCCGCGTGAGACGATGTACACAACAAACTGGGACTGCCTCACCGATAACCCCGACTGGACAGCCGCCTATCTCGACCGCGCAGAGCGCCTGCTTGAGCGTGACAAGAACCACCCGTCGGTAATAATGTGGTCGGTCGGAAACGAAAGCGGCATCGGCATGAACCACCGCCTTATGAGCGATTATTTCCGCCGCCGCGACCCCTCCCGCCTTGTCCATTCCGAGGACGGAACGAGAAGAGTTCAGGAGTATCTCCATTCCGACGACCCGGCAGAACAGGAAAAGGGCTGGTGCCGTTATGCCGACATCCAGAGCCTCATGTACCCGCCGGTCGACGAGATCGTGAAGTACTATGCCGAAAATCCCGTCGTCCCCCAGCCGCTCTTCCTCTGCGAGTACAGCCACGCAATGGGCAACGGCCCCGGCGACCTCAAAAAATACTGGAAGGCTTTCTATGAGCATGACGCGCTCTTCGGCGGCTGCGTGTGGGAGTTCTGCGACCATTCCGTTGCGGTGAAGCTCCCCGACGGAAGGATAAAATATACCTACGGCGGCGATTTCGGAGACACCCCGAACGACGGGAACTTCTGCGTCGACGGACTTGTTTTCCCCGACAGAAGACCGAGCAGCGGCATGAACGAGCTGAAATCCGCGCTTTTCCCTGCGGAATTTGCCGCCGACCCGGAAAAGCCCGGCAGATTCACAATGACAAGCCGCAGATTCTTTACCGACATCGCCGAGGATTTCGACGTTGTATATACGCTTGAGGTCAACGGAGAGGTCATTCGCTCCGGCAGACTGAACCTTCACTGTCAGCCGTGGGAAACGGTGTCCTTTGATACCGCGATCCTGCCGTCGGATATAACCGGCGCGGCTTACGTCACCTTTGAGCTTGCGTACAATCACCCCACCCCGTGGGCAAAGACCGGAGATACGGCAGGCTTCCGCCAGATATGCTTAAGCGACAGCCGCTTCACCCCCGGAAATATAAGGACGGTTTACCCCGTGACCGCAGAGACGGCCGGGAATATCCTCACCGTCACCGCCGGCGAAACGTCATACGGCTTTGACACCGTTTCCGGAATGCCGGTTTCGATGGTTCACGAGGGCAGAGAATACCTTGCCCGTCCCGCCGCCTTCTCCGTCTGGAGAGCGCCGACCGACAACGACAGGTATATAAGAAACAGCTGGCAGAGCGAAGGACTTGACCGCCTCACCTCCTTCTGCCACGGCACAGAGACCACAGGCGACGCCGATTCTGTGACCTTTACCGCAAAAACCGCCCTTGCCGCCGACAGCAAGACTCCGTCGGTCGAAATCACGGCGTCCTATACCGTCACCGGCGACGGCAGGCTGAAGATAAAGTCTTATGTGAAGGTTGCGGAAAGACTCCCGTTCCTCCCGCGCTTCGGACTTGACCTTGTCCTGACGGAGGGCATCGAAAACCTCCGCTGGTTCGGCTTCGGTCCGTATGACTCATACTGCGACAAGCGGCTTTCGGCAGGAAAGGGTCTTTTCACCTCAACCGTCACCGACAGCTACGAGCATCCGATAAAGCCCCAGGAATCCGGCAATCACTACGGCACGGAATATGCGGAAATAACCGCCCTGAATCATCAGGGAATCGCCGCAGAGGGAATTTTCGAATTCTCCGCGCTCCACTATTCTGTCTCTCAGCTCGGGACCGTCGGTCACGACTGCGACCTTGTCCCGTCGCCCCTTACATTCCTTTCGCTGAATCATGCCGTTTCCGGAATAGGCTCCAACTCCTGCGGACCGGAGCTTGACGGAAAATACCGCCTTTCGGCTAAGGAATTCACGTTTGAGCTTGAGCTGTACGGCATCTGACAGACAGCCTCCGGAACCGAATATCAAAATGCGCCGCCCGCGAAGATACGGGAGGCGCATTTTTGTTTTTTCGGGGCAAAACCCGGCTGTTTTTTGCTTGAAATTCACTTCTGAGTAAAGACACCCCAAACATTTCGTCAACCTGCACAAAAATCAGGGGTCGTTTTTGTACACTGTTAACATCGCATGAAACGATAAAACAATGATAAAATATACTCGGATAAGCCGGAAAGGCGGGTGCCGGAGAGTGAAACTTATATTCCTCGGAGACAGCATAACACAGGGTGTCGGGGCGTCCGATCACGCACATTCCTTTGTCGGAATCGTGGAAAAAGAGACGGGCGCACGGGTGCTGAACGCCGGTATGGGCTCGACGCGGATTGCTGCATCCGACCTTCAGTGGAACGAACCGCACTGGCACGCGCTTGACTTTGTGACAAGAGCCGCAGTGCTCCCCGATGACTGCGATTTCATCTTCGTTTTCGGCGGGACAAACGACTACGGTGACGGAGACGCACCGGTCGGAGACGAAACCGATAAAGGCGTCAATACCTTCGCCGGAGCCGTGAACCGTCTGATCGCCCTTCTCGGCGCGAAATACGGCAGGGAGAGAGTCGTGTTCATCACCCCGTGCCGGAGATATTCGGAGGAAGCGCATTTCTGCCGGGTGAACGGAGCGTATGTCGCACCGTTTCCGGAGTATGCGGGGATGCTGAAAAGCCTCCTTGAAAAGCACGGGATAAGGTACATTGATCTGTACTCCGACCCGGAAATGCCGAAGCCGGAGAGCACCTCCGAAACCGCCTGCTTCCGCGACGGGCTTCATCCGAACGACCGTGGCCACCGGCATATCGCCGACAGGGTTATATATTTTTTAGAAGCAAACGGAAACATCCGTGCCGGAGAATGACCGGCGGAAAGGCAAAAATATGGTCAGAATCAGACTGAATGACCTTAAGAAATTCTGTAAGACCGCACTTGTGAAAGCCGGAGCGTCGGAAAAGGACGCGCTGACGACAGCGGAGGTCCTCTCCGAGACCGAGGCATGGGGAACCCACAGCCACGGCGTCAAGAACCTGAACAACTACATAATCAAGTGCGAAAAGGGCGGCGCAAGCCTGACCGCTCAGCCGACGATAGTGAGAGAAAGCCTCTCTGCGGCACTTGTTGACGCACATCAGTCCCTCGGAATGATCTCGGCAAGCTACGGTATGAATCTTGCCATCGAAAAGGCTGAAAAGACCGGCATCGCAATAGTAAACGTCACAAACTCCACCCATTTCGGCGCGGCGGGCTATTATTCCAACATGGCTGCAAAGCGCGGAATGATCGGCATCGCAATGTCGAACGTCGATCCCAATATGACCCTCCCCGGCGCAAGGTGTCAGGCTACTGCACGCACTCGGTGGGGCCGCTCCTTCACATAACCGGACTGCGCCCGAAAACCGTGACGGGCTTTGAGGGGATATATAACGAGCGCATGGCAAGAATGGGCGCAAGAGCCGGTCATATGGCGCTTGAGATCGTCCGGCTTGAGAACGGCGCGCTGATAAAGAGCATTCACGGCGTCGGACCGTCGCGGAATTCGGTGTGGTACAGCATTTACGGCTCAAAGGGACGGATCGAATCGGCGCGCGAGGACGCGATGGCGGGCGACAACAACCATGTTTACGAGCATCTTGACGATACCGTCTCTGCTCCCGCAAGCTACGAACACGTGGATGAGCTGACAGAGCAGGGAAAGAAGAGCGGCCACGGCGGAAGCGACATAAAGTGCCTGTATTACGCGGTCGAGAACATCCTCGGCGATAAGAATTCCGAGATCGTTGACGTGTACGAGGCTGTCGATATGTGGATGGTCGGGCAGTTCGGATATTTCTCCGCGCTTGCCGGAGGGGTTCCTGTCGATATCCCCGACCTGCGGAGCAAAGAGGAGCGCGACCGCTTCAGAAACGACACAAGATGCACCGACCCGAAGGCGGCGGGCGATATGCTCCTGCCGTCATATTCAAAAGGCACGCCGAAGGTCGATGAAGCGGTTTATAACGGCATCCGGCGCAGATGGGAAGAAAAAGAAGCAAAAGCGGAGGAAAAAACGTGATGGAACAGCTGGTCATGCGATGGACAAACGACGGCAGTCCGGCTGTCATGCCGCAGGTTCCGGAGGGGCTTGGGCTGACCGCGCTTCCGGAGATGAAGGACGGGGTGGAGCAGTGGCTCGACGTCGTTCAGTACGGCCTTTCCGAGGGCAGACAGGGACGGGAATACTATGACACCGTGATGGTCGGCCGTGAAAATTACGATGCGCAGTACTGTTACCTCATAACCGACGGGGACAGAGCCGCCGCAACCGTTACCGTCATTTTCGACAACGCAAAAGCCGACGGGTATATCCATATGGTCGCCTGCCGGGAGGAGTACCGCGGACGCGGCATCGGCACGTATATGAACGCGCTGTCGGTCTGGCTTCTGAAAACCCACGGAATGAAAACCGCTTACCTCACAACCGACGACTGGAGGATCCCCGCGATAAAGTCATATCTGCGTGCCGGGTTCACCCCCGACCTGTCAACCGACGACTTCAGGGCGCGGTGGGAAAAGATCCTCTCCGGAATCGGAAAACGCTGAAAAAATCAAAAACAGCAGTGCGCACAGCCCTGCTGTTTTTTTGATAAGATTGACACCGCCCCCACACTGTGATATAATATCAGCGGCACAGCGAAACATCTGCTCCGATTTAAAACTCTTTTTTTGATAAAAGTTCTTGGAGTTCTCAGAACCTTCTTTCAAGAAGGTTCTGAGCGGGTCCGGGCAGCGCCCGGCTGAAATAATCATGAAAAATAATAATCCATTTCCGAATTCGGATACGAATAAAAGATATTATACATACGATTATCATATGAGAAAGACGTTCGGCGGGAAGGTCATGAAGATACCGCTTGACGGGGGCTTCACCTGCCCGAACATCGACGGGACGCGCGGGCGGGGCGGGTGTACCTACTGCACAAAGCAGACGCTTCCTTACCGCGGGAAACCGCTTGACGTCCAGTTTGAGGAGGGAAAGGCTCCGCTCCTTAAAAAATGGCGGCGCGAGGGGCGGCGGGAGATGTTCATCCCGTATTTTCAGGTTTTCACGAACACCTACGCGCCGGTTGAAAGGCTGAGAGAGCTTTATTATGCCGCGCTTTCGCTTCCGGAGACGGTTGGGTTAAGCATTGCCACCCGCGCGGACTGCATCGACGGCGAAAAAGCCGCGCTTTTACGCGAGATATCGGAAAAGACGTACCTGACGGTCGAGCTGGGGCTTCAGACGGTTCACGAAAGCACCGCGGCGCTTATAAACCGGGGGCATACCTATGAGGAATTTCTTGCCGGGTACGAAAAGCTGCGCGGGCTTAACGTCTGCGTTCACCTGATAAACGGTCTGCCGGGAGAGGATGAGGAAATGATGCTTGAATCCGCCCGCAGTGTCGCGGCTCTGCGCCCGCATTCGGTGAAGATACATATGCTCTACCTTGAGCGCGGGTGCAGGATGGCGGAGGATTATCTTGCCTCGCCGTTTCACATTCTCACCGGGGAGGAATACATTTCGGTGACGGTTTCCCAGCTTGAGCTTTTTCATCCCGACACGGTGATCGGCAGGCTGACGGGTGACGGCATGGCGCAGAATCTTATCGCTCCCCTCTGGTCGGAGAAAAAATTCTGCGTTCTGAACGGCATTGACAAGGAATTTGTCCGCCGCGGGTCGTTTCAGGGGAGGAAATTTTTTGGGGCGCTGCCCCAACCCCCGCCTCTTTCTTGAAAAGAAAGAGGGGAAAGAAGAACTAAAAAAATTTTTAATGAGTCGGCTGATGAGCAAATGTTTTTTGGTGGGATCGCGGGGGCTGCGTTTGTCCGACCTTGACACCTGTCGGGTGATATGCTATAATTTCATCATCAGAACTTCCGGGGGTACAACATGAAGATAAAAGTAAAAAAACTGAGAGACGGGGCGCGGCTCCCGCTGCTTGCGACCGACGGGGCTGCCGCGTGCGATCTTTACGCGCTGCTTGAAGAGCCGGTAACGCTTGAGCCGGGGCAGAGGTATGCGATACCGACCGGCATTGCGATCGCTCTTCCCGATGCGGACAGTGTGGCTGTCGTATGTGCGCGGAGCGGGCTTGCGTTGAAGAGAGGAGTGGCTCTTGCGAACGGCATCGGAGTTATCGACAGCGACTACCGCGGGGAGCTTTTCGTCGCGGCGATAAACAACGACAGTCAGCCGCAGGTCATCGAAAACGGCGACAGGGTCGGTCAGCTCATGATCCTGCCGGTCATCCGTGCGGAATACGAGGAGTGCGAAGAGCTTGACGGCACTCAGCGCGGCGCCGGAGGCTTCGGCTCGACGGGAGCAAAATAAAATGATCCGGCGGGACGGAAGGGTCAGGAGGGAAAGATCATGTCGGACAGGGAAAATCCGCATACCGGTCACAGGAAACGGGTAAGAAAAAGATTTACCGACGAGGGGCTTGAGAGCTTCAGCGATCACGAGATCCTTGAGCTTTTGCTGTTCTACTCCGTCCCGCGCCGGGATACGAACGAAACGGCGCACCGCCTTATTTCGCGGTTCGGCTCGCTTTCGTCGGTTTTTGACGCCGGGATCGGGGAGCTGACAGACGTTGAGGGGATCAGCCTGAACACCGCGGTGCTGATAAAACTCATCCCGGCGCTTTCAAGAGCCTATCTTCTGGACAGGGACACCCGATATCCGTCGTTCCGCGACCCGGAAAAGCTCGGGAGGTATCTTGTGAACAGCTTTATCGGCTGCACCGGAGAGCGGCTTATTGCCGTGTATTTCAACAACCGCGGCGAATGCATCGGGAAAACGGTAGTCAGCGAGGGTACGGTCAATTCGACCGACATTCCGGTAAGGAAGATTGCCGAGACCGGTTACCGGATGAAAGCCGCATATTTCGTTCTTGCCCACAACCATCCCGACGGCGACCCGATTCCCTCTGCGGAGGATATTTCGGCAACGGAGACCTGCACGGAGATATTCTGCCGTCTCGGGATCCCTCTGGCGGAGCATTATGTTATCGGCGGAAATTCCTGCCGCAGGATAATTTCTGCGGACGAATGACCGGTGAGACGGCATAACGGCGTGACAGTAAAAAAACGGAACCTCAGCCGGCAAAAAAGCCGGTTCCGGAGTTCCGTTTTTTCTTTTTCCGAAGTCAGTCCGCGTCTATTCCGTCAGCGCGGCATTTCTTCCAGTCAACCGAGATAGACTGGATTATCTTGCCGCCGCCGAAATCGACTTCCTTCTGAACGACATATCCCTTATCGATCATTGAGTGGAGCGCCATGGCGACGTCCTTTCTTCTTATTCTGTTGAAGCGCGAAACCGATTCGACGGTCGCCCAGAATGTGGGATACGACTTTTTTGCCTTGTTTTCCTCAAGGTATTTCAGATTTTTGAGTATAAGACGGTATGCGTCGAGATACGGATCAACGATCTCGGGCAGAAGCTCCACCCAGCTTGCGGTATTTTTCAGCTGGTTGCTTATTGCGCCGCGGATGGCATAGACCCCGACCTTTTTCCCGAGCTGGGAAATAAGAAAGCTGCACACGGAGTTGAAGTGGCCGTCTCCCGAGAACAGGATAAACGTTCCGATATCCTTCGATTTCATGGCTTTCTGATAAATGTGGTCAAGCATTATGAAATCGGTAAAATCCTTCTTGAAGCTCGTTGAGGTATTCTGGGTCTCGATTATGTAATTAGAGACTTCGCGGATCCTCGGTATCTCCTGCCTGAGAGCAGGATTCGAGAAATCGGCAAAGAAAATTATCTCTTCCATCTCGTACTTCTCAGAGAGAGCATCGCGCCACGCCTTTATGTCGGGGCGCATATTGCCAAACAGCTTGTCGAGCGAAATATACCAGTGCTCGTAATCGACAAACGCAATTGCCTTCGGCTTACCATCCGTCTTTTTTCTTCCGAACAGTCTGAACATTGTTTCCTCCTTTCTTCCGTTATTCCGTTTCCGCACCGGCTTATGCCGGGGACGGTATACGTTATATATATTTTATCATATATCCGGCGGACAATCAAGCGGTGAATGAAAATTTCCGCTCACCGCACGACGCCCTCGCCGTCCCATACCGGGATAAAGCTCTCCTCCGCCGTGCCGCCCTCCTGTATGAAGCCGTTTGTTATGCCTGCTCCGCGTGCATAGGCGACCACCTCCGCATACTCTCTGTCGGTCAGCCGGCGGGAAAGCTCTCCTGTCATTCCGGGCATGGGGGTGTACTGATTCATTATGCTTATGTAAATGCTGCTGCCGTATTCTCGGTGCAGGTAGTCGAGGATCCTGACGGAGTCGTCGGTGTGTCCGGGAAGGACGAGATGCCGGACTATCACGCCTTTTATCATCATGCCGTCCCCGTCAAAGACCGCCTCTCCCCTCTGGGCGACCATTCGGTCAAGCGACGCTTTTGCGATTTCGGGATAATCCGGTGCGCCAGACAGCACGGCGGCGAGAGAGGGATCCATGTACTTGAAATCCGGCAGGTAAACGCCGACATAGCCGCGGAGCGAATCGATTACCGTCGGCAGCTCATAGCCTCCGCAGTTGTATACGACGGGTATCCACAGTCCCTTTTCCCATGCAAGCTCAAGCGCCGGCGGTATGAACTCCGCCCACGGGGTAGGGGTGACAAGATTTATGTTGTGCACTCCCTTTTCCTGAAGCTCAAGGAAAATCTCCGAAAGCCTTTCGGTGCCGACCGGGAAACCAGCGTGTCCGCGGCTCA
>FR891170.1:0-1901 GCA_000433515.1 Candidatus Colimorpha enterica
CAGCGCCCGGTTAAAATAATTTTTTATATCTCTCGGAGGTATTTTTATGGATAACACACGCACGGTAAAAGCGGGGATAATCGGATGCGGAGGGATAGCGAACGGAAAGCATCTTCCGGCGCTTAAGAATCTTCCCGACGTTTCGGTCGTCGCGTTCTGCGACATCATAAAGGAGCGCGCGGAGGAGGCGGCGAAGAAGTTCGGCGCAGAGGGTGCAAGGGTATACACCGACTACCGCGAGCTGCTTGCCGACCCGGAGGTCGAAACGGTTCACGTCTGCACGCCGAACCGGTCTCACAGCTTTATAACCGTCGATGCACTTGACGCGGGAAAGCACGTCATCTGCGAGAAGCCTATGGCTATAAATTCCGTCGAGGCAAAGAAGATGCTTGACGCGGCAAAGCGCAATAACAGGGTGCTTACCATCGGCTATCAGAGCAGACAGAGAGACGACTCGCTTTACATGAAGAAAGAGGCTGAGGAAGGCACTTTCGGCGACATTTATTACGCGAACGCGATCGCGATACGCCGCAGGGCTGTTCCGACATGGGGCGTTTTCCTTGACGAATACGAGCAGGGAGGCGGTCCGCTTATCGACATCGGAACGCACGCGCTTGACCTGACGCTCTGGATAATGGATAATTACAAGCCGAAATACTGCGTCGGAACGACCTATCACAAGCTGAACGGCGACAGGTCACAGGCAAATGCATGGGGAGAATGGGATCCCGACAAATTCACCGTCGAGGATTCGGCTTTCGGCTTCATCGTTATGGAGAACGGTGCAACGATCATGCTCCGCTCCTCATGGGCGCTCAACACGCTTGACGTAAGAGAAGCCGTCACAAGCGTCTGCGGCACGAAAGCGGGCGGCGATATGTTCGGCGGCGGCGTTACGATAAACGGGGTAAAAAACGACAGGCAGTACCGCACGGACGTCTGCATGACCGCCGGAGGCGCCGCGTTCTATGAAGGATTGACCGGCGACAACCCCGAAACAAGAGAGGCTCGCCTGTTCTACAACGCCGTGAAGAACGGAACAAAGCCCTCCGTTGACCCGGAGCAGGCATACTGCGTCACAAGAATCCTTGAGGGTATCTATATCTCCGCAAAGACCGGCGATATCTACCGCTTTGATAACAACTGAACCCGGAACGAAAGGAGCCTGATAATATGAAACTCAGCGTACTTGCAAATCTTTATCACGACAAGACCCTTGAAGAGGTGCTTGCAAAAATGAAATCTCTCGGCGTTGACACCGTCGAGATAGGCGCGGGCGGGTATCCGGGGAAAACCCAGTGCGACCCCGCCGTGCTTCTCAAGGACAAAACAGCGTTCTTTAAGTTCAGAGAGACCTTCAACGCATATGACATCGACATCTGCGCGCTTTCGGCTCACGGCAATCCCGTCCATCCCGACAGGGAGACCGCTAAAATGTACGACGCGGATTTCAGGAATGCCGTTCTTCTTGCCGAACAGCTTGAGATCGACACCGTTATCACCTTCTCCGGCTGCCCCGGCGACAGCGAGGGGTCGAAATATCCGAACTGGGTGACCTGCCCGTGGCCGGACGATTACTCGAAGATCCTTGAGTGGCAGTGGAACGACGTGCTTATCCCGTACTGGCAGGAGGCATCGGAGTTTGCAAAGTCTCACGGTGTTACAAGGATCGCGTTTGAAATGCATCCCGGCTTCTGCGTTTACAATCCCGAGACAATGCTGAAGATCCGCGCGGCTGTCGGCGATACCCTCGGCGCAAACTTCGACCCGTCGCACCTTATCTGGCAGGGGATCGAGCCTGTTGCCGCGATAAGAGAGCTTGCCGGAGCGATCTATCACGTTCATGCGAAGGACACCAAGGTTGACAGCTATAACACTGCGCGTCACGGCGTTCTTGACAC
>FR891170.1:2006-5932 GCA_000433515.1 Candidatus Colimorpha enterica
GAGATCTTATCTCCGCGCTCCGTCTTGCCGGCTATGACCGCGTTCTCTCCATCGAGCACGAGGACAGCCTCATGACCGTTGACGAGGGTCTTGAAAAAGCCGTTAAATTCCTCCGTCCCCTTATCATAAACGATCCCAAGCCCGGAACAATGGGTTGGGCTTGAGGATGTTTCGGGGCGCTGCCCCGGACCCCGCCAAGGGAACTTTTTGAAAAAAGTTCCCTTGGAACCTTCAAAAACTTTTGTAAAAGGGGTTTTTGAAGGGGCATAGGCAACAGAGAGGTTCCTTATCGGGAATTTTGTGAGAATGTATTTGGGACACCTTTAAAAATTTTTCAAAAGTTTTTGAAAATTCTTAAGAAACTTTTTTCAAAAAGTTTCTTAAGCGGAGCCCGAGGCAGAGCCTCGGAAATATAAGGACAATATGAAACACGAGAGAATATATCTGACAGAAGCAAATGAAGATGCGTACATAGATACGTACATAGCCGATCCGACAGCCAACTACACGCGGAAGGGTCTGCTTGTGATACCGGGCGGGGGCTACGAATGCGTCTGCTCGGACAGGGAAGGCGAGCCAATTGCGCTTGCGTTCCTGCCTTACGGGTTCAACTGCTTTGTACTGCACTATACCGTTGCAAGGAAGCGGACGTTCCCGGCGCAGCTTATCGAGGCATCCGCCGCGATGAAGCACATAAAGGACAATGCGGAGAAATACGGACTTGACCCGGAGAAGGTTTTTGCCGTCGGATTTTCGGCGGGCGGGCATCTGACCGGTTCACTCGGCACGCTGTGGCACCTGCCGCAGGTTTACGACGCGATCGATATGCCCTACGGTTACAACAAGCCGGCGGGGATAATGATGATATATCCGGTCGTGACTGCGGACATGAGGTATGCGCACCGCGGTTCCTTTCTTGCCCTGTCGGGGATCGACGATCCGACGCAGGAAGAGCTTGAGCCGATGAGCCTTGAGAAGCACGTTGACGAGCGCTCTGCCCCGCTGTTTCTCGTTCACACGTCCGACGACGCCTGTGTTCCGGTGATGAATTCCCTGCTTATGGCGAAGGCATACAGTGCCGCCGGAAAGCGGTTCGAGCTTCACGTCTACCCCTCCGCGCCGCACGGCATGGCTCTCGGCAACGACATCACCGCCGGAGGCTTTGAGCCGTACTCGTCTCCCGTTCTTTCGGGCTGGGTAAAAGCCGCAGCCGACTGGAGCGAGGGAGTCTGAACAAGAGAAGAACGTTCTTCCTTCTGCGCAGTTGATCCCGCAGGGATCTACTGCTGAAGAACGGAAGCGAAGAAGCGTACTGAAAAAAGATATTTGTTTGCGGGATGGGCGATTGTTCCGTCTCCGATATGAAAAGAAGGAAATTACCATGTCAGAAAAGAAAAATCTTGTAGTCATCGGCTACGGCGGGATGGGCGGCGGATTTCACTGCACCCATGCGCAGAAGAGCGATGTTGTCAGTCTTGCCGGCATATATGATATCGACCCGGAGAAGCGTGCGAAAGCCGAGGCAAACGGAATAAAGGCATATCCGACCCTTGAGGCGGTGCTTGAGGACAGGAGCGTTGACCTTGTCACGGTCGCCGTTCCGAACGACTGTCACAAGGACATTGTCATCCGCGCGCTTGAGGCGGGAAAGAACGTCATCTGCGAAAAGCCGGTCGCGCTGAACAGCGAAGAGCTTGAGGAGATGATCGCGGCATCCGACCGCACCGGAAAGCTGTTCACTGTCCATCAGAACCGCCGCTGGGACACCGATATGCTCAGGATCAAGGCGCTTTACAACAAAGGCGAGCTTGGGCAGGTCGTTTCCATCGAGTCGCGCATTCACGGTTCGCGCGGAATTCCCGGCGACTGGAGAAAGCAGAAGGCTCACGGAGGCGGAATGGTGCTTGACTGGGGCGTTCACCTCATCGACCAGGCGCTTCAGATCGTGCCGGAGAAGATCACAAGCGTTTACGCAAGACTCGACTATATCACAACGAAAGAGGTTGACGACGGCTGTCACATCGTCATCGGGTTCGAGAACGGAGTTTATTACACCATTGAGGTCGGCACCTGCAACTTCATCAGCCTGCCGAGGTTCTATATGCGCGGCTCTGTCGGCACCGCGATAATCAGGAACTGGGATATGCCGATGGAGGTCACCGTCAGAAAGACAGGCACGGAGAAGGACGCGACCCCGATAAAGGCAGAATCCGGGCTTACAAAGACAATGGCACCCCGCGACGCGGACACGACCTATTCCTATGAGGTTCCCATGCCGCCGTCCGATGTCCACGACTTCTACCGCAATTTCTGCCGCGCCATCGACGGCAAGGAGAAGCAGCTCATTACCCACGACCAGATGAGAAGGGTCATGAAGGTCATGGAGCTGTCGTTCGAGAGCGATAGGCTGGGACAGGTTATTAAAACGGAGCTGTGAGCACCGGCTGCCCGACAGAAATCCAAGCAACAAATCCGCCCCCCGGTCAGCTCCGGAAGGGGCGGAATTTTTTCTCTTAATTTACGGTCAGGCGCCGCGTCTTATTTTCCGATGATCTTTCTGACTATATACCCGCCGATCATAAGTCCGCCGACCGAGGGTACGAAGGAGATCGACGCCGGGGTTCTCATTCCGGTTCTGACCGGCTGTTCGGTGCTGAAAAGGACGGGGAGGCGGGTTATGCCCCTCTGCCGCAGCTCGCGGCGCATGACGCGGGCAAGGGGACAGACTGAGGTTTTTGAAATATCCGAGATATCAAGGAGCGACGGGTCGAGCTTGTTCCCGGTGCCCATCGACGAGATGAGCGGGATGCCGTGCTCCGCGGCGTACTCTGCGACAAGCAGCTTTGTTGTCACGCAGTCTATCGCGTCGGCGATGAAATCCGGCGCGGCGGAGGCTATTATCTCCGCGGTATTCGATGCGTCGGCAAACAGCGGGACAGAGACGGCGGTGCAGTCCGGATTTATCCTCTTCACCCGCTCTGCGGCGACCTCCGACTTGTATCTTCCGACGGTTGTTGTGTCGGCAATCAGCTGGCGGTTGATGTTCGACTCGGCAACCCTGTCACCGTCAACAACGGTTATCCTTCCTATGCCGGCGCGGGCAAGGGATTCTATAACATAGCTTCCGACCCCTCCGGCACCGAACACCAGCACCGACGCGCGCGCCAGCTTTTCGATATTTTCTTCACCGATGAGCGCGGCTTCGCGGCTCTGCCATTCCCTGACCGGCATTGTGACCTCCCGGAAAAAGTATTCTGCACCCTGCGGGCAGTGTTTTCCGACGGAATAATTATAAACCGGGGAAAAGAAAATGTCAACGGTTTTTCGGGCAAACCTATGGACAATACCCCGGAGCAATGCTATAATTGACTGAAATACATATCCGAAAGGCAAAACCAATGAAACAGTTCAGCTATAAAGATTATCCGATGCGTCTCTTCGGAGCGCCTCTTGCCGGAACGGAGACTCCGTTTTTCCGGCTTCCGGAGGAAATAAGAAGCAGCGTCCGCGAAACGCTTTCCGGGCTTGGGCGCCGCTGTCCCGGTGCAAGGATCGGATTCAGAACCGATTCCCGGAAATTCGGCGTGAAGGTCGTGCTTGAGCAGGTTAATTTTGATATCGGAATGTCGGTTTTCGAGGCGCAGTCGGCAGAGGTTCTTGTCGGAGACCGCCGCAGTCCGTATTACTGCGGCTTCTGCTGTCCGCCGGACTACAGCACGACGGAATTTTCCGGAGAATTCACGAAATCCGGGGACATGGAGGACGTTCTCATCCTCCTGCCGCGCAACGAAACGGTGAAGGACATTGTGATCACCACAGAGGACGGCGCAGAGGTTGAGCCGCCCACACCGTACGACGGCAAGCCGGTCATATTCTACGGCTCCTCCATCACCGAGGGCGGCTGTGCGGCTATGATGAACAGCTAC
>FR891170.1:6038-10076 GCA_000433515.1 Candidatus Colimorpha enterica
TTTTCGCCGGCATTGACACCTCGCTTTTCGTATACGATTACGACCACAATGCCGACTCGGAGGAGATGCTTGCCGCAACTCACGAGCAGTTCTATAAGCGCTACCGCGAGCTGCGTCCCGATGTTCCGGTCCTCTTCATGAGTATGCCGAGGGAGCGCTACGAGCAGTTCAACATAACCCGCCGCGCGATAATCCGGAAAACGTATGAAAATGCCCTTGCCGCCGGGGAGCCGGTATTTTTCCTTGACGGAGAGACATTCTTCGGAGAGCGCGACAGATATCTCTGCACCATCGACGGCACCCATCCGAACGCCCTCGGGTTCTACCGCATGGCGGAGGTCGTGGGGAACAAGATCGCCGAAATTCTCGGGAAGTAACCCTCAGACCGCAGCAGAAAAGCTAACAAGCGCGTCTCCCGTAATGCCGGGAGGCGCGCCTTTGTCATGCTGTCAGACCGCCGATCACTTTTTGTAGTCCGTCGCCAGCAGGTGAAGCGGCTTTTCGTCCTCTTCCACTGCCGGGAACCTGCCTGCGGGCTTGTAGAAATGGTTATCGACGTTGTCGTCGTTGACCTTTGAGACCTCGGTGAGCATTACCTTTCCGCAGCCGGGCTCGCCCCAGAAGGAGTGGAACTGACCGGGGAGGAGGGTTATGCTCTCGCCGGGAGTGAGTCTTATCTCGGTGCCGGCGGGAACGGTGTAATTGCGTCCGTCGGAGCTTACCGTGACATCGGTGTCGGCAAAGCCGTTTCCGTCGGGGGTGCAGTTATAGAGCTTGCAGATAAGATTTCCGCCGCCGCGGTTGATGATATCCTCCATCTTTTTGGGGTGGTAGTGATAGGGCGTCACCTGATTTTCCTCGACGATGAGGAGCTTTTCGGCATACGGCTTTGTATACTTCGGGTCAAAGAGGTTGCCGTTGCGGAGGGTTATGAGGAGCAGTCCGACCTTGTGAAAGTCGCCGGAGCCGAAGTCGGTGATATCCCAGCCGAGCATATTGTCGCGGATCTCGTCGTACTCGCTTCCCTTGGTTTCCCATTCCTCCGGTGTCCAGAGCACGAAGGGAGGGAGCTTGAAGTTTCTCTCGTTTATGAATTCAAGAGCCTCTTTCATAAGTCTGTTGACTTCAGATCTTTTCATTGCGGTATCTTTCCTTTCAGAAATGAAATATAATTATCCGAAAATTGCCCTGTCGGCATCGGCAAGGGAATTTATCACAAAATCAGGGCGGTCGGCTTCTGCGGCGGCTGACACGTCCTTTTCTGTCGTTTCGCCGGTGAGGACGAGAACCGCCGTTACGCCGTTTTTCTTTCCGAGCGCAATGTCGGTATACAGCCGGTCGCCGAAGATACAGATATCGTCCGTCGGGAATCCGGTGATCTCGCACATCATCGTGACCGCGGTGCGGTACGGCTTGCCGAAATACGTCGGCGTGACCCCGGCGGAGGCGGTGACGAATGCCGCGATTGCCCCGCTGTCGGGGATGAAGCCGTCCTCGGTCGGACAGTTGAAATCCGGGTGTGTGGAGAGATACTCCGCACCGTTCCTGACAAGCCGGCAGGCGGTGTCGAGCTTTTTATAGGTCAGCGTCGTGTCGAAGCTGGTGACGACGATATCAGCGCTGTCGGAGAGCGTGATGCCGCTTTCCGTGAACTGTCTTTCAAGCTCCGGTGTCCCGACAAGATAAACCGGCTTTCCGGGACGGTGGCTTTTCAGAAATTCGACCGTAACGTCTCCGGAGGTCAGGATCTCGCCGTCCTGCGGGTCGAAGCCCATCCTGCGGAGCTTGTCATAGTAATATTCCGGGTTATGCGACGCGTTGTTTGTGAAGAACAGCACGCGCCGCCCGCTTTCGCGAAGGTTTTTGATGAACCTTACCGCGAAATCAAATACCCTGCCTCCGAGAAAGACTGTGCCGTCCATGTCGAAGACGAAGAGCTTTTTTGTTTTCAGAGCCCGGTTCAATGCGGTTGTCATGTCTGGCACTCCTTTCGGCTTCCCCTTGAGGGCTGCGAAGCAGGGGCGCGGTATTGAATTGGTTCCCGGTGGGAACCAAGACCCGCGCCTGCCCGAGCCGTAGCGAGACAGCTCCGCCCGCAGGCGGTGATGAGGTGTAGGTTTCGCTTGCGAAACCGTTTTTTCTAACGGGAATGTAACTTTATGCTCCGTAGCGCGCTGCACCTCAATCCGTAGTAGTTCCGCAAGCGGAACTACCCGCCACCTTCCCCAAGGGGAAGGTTTTTACTTATACAGTCTGAAGCTCTTCCGATGCTCCTCCGTCACTCCGTATTCCGCAATTGCGGCGTAATGCTCGGCGGTCGGGTAGCCCTTATGCTTTGCGAAGCCGTATTCCGGGTACTTTCTGTCAAGCTCAAGGCAGGATCTGTCCCGCGAGACCTTGGCAAGGACCGAGGCGGCGGCTATGCTCATTGATATCGAGTCGCCCTTCACTATCGCGCGGCAGGGGAGCGTGAAGCCTCTTGTCATGTTTCCGTCGATAAGGACGAAGTCCGGCTGCGGAGAGAGCATTCCGATCGCGCGGCGCATTGCAAGGAGCGAGGCGTTGAGAATATTGTATTCGTCGATCTCGGCGGCGGTCGAAAAGGCTATTCCGTAGCTTACAGCCTCTTTTGTGATAACGTCGAACAGCTTTTCGCGGCGCTTTTCGGTCAGCTTCTTCGAGTCGTCAAGCCCGTCGATCACAAGCCCGTCGGGAAGGATGACTGCGGCGGCATAAACCGACCCGGCAAGGGGACCTCGCCCCGCCTCGTCTGTCCCGCAGACGATATTATAGCCCTCGCTGCGGCAGAGAGCCTCGTATGTATAATCAGGCATCGGCGCTTCCCTCTCCGTTTTCGGTCTCATCCGGATTTTTCCCGGAAATCGCGTCCGGCTCTTCAAGCGTGATCCTTCCGATCTTGCCGCCGCGGAACTCGTCAAGGAGCATGACGGCGGTTCTTTCGGTATCGATCTCGCCGCCGGATATAAGAAAGCCGCGTTTTCTGCCGACAAGCTCGAATATCTCCCATCCGGCAAGCTGCGAAACGTCGCCGAGGCGGTATCTTGCCGAGATAAGCTCCGGGTACCTGTCCCGCAGGCGCCCGCAGAGGATGACGGCAATGCGCTCGGTGTCAAGTATCTCCCCGCGTATAGCCCCTGTGACGGCAAGGTTCTCCCCGACCGTCTGATCCTCGAATTTCGGCCAGAGGACGCCGGGGGTATCGAGAAGCTCAAGCCCGATGCTCGTGTTTATCCACTGCTTGTCGCGGGTCACGCCGGGACGGTCCTCTACCTTTGCGTGCTTCCCTCCGGAGAGGCGGTTGATGAGAGAGGATTTTCCGACGTTCGGTATCCCGGCGATCATGACGCGGAGATTCTTTCCGGTCATGCCCTTGCTCTCGTAGCGCTTCAGCTTTTCAGCCATGACCTCCCGGACGGCGGGAGCTATTGAATTTATGCCGTATCCGGTCGTACTGTCAACGAACAGGCAGGTCCTTCCTTCATCGGCGAAGTGTTTTTTCCACCTTTCCGATGCCGCCGGGTCGGCAAGCGACGATTTTGCAAGCAGGGTAAGCACCGGCTTGTTCCCCGCCAGACGGTTAAGCTCCGGGTTCTTTGAGCTTGCCGGGATGCGTGCGTCAAGAAGCTCGATTATCAGGTCTGTCTGCGGCAGCATTTCCTTCATCATCCGGCGGGTTTTCGCCATATGACCGGGAAACCACTGTATCAGTTCTGATGGCATTGCTTGATTGTCCTTTCCCGGACGGTTATTTTACCGTTCCGAACGATGAGAGCGGCGAGAAGCGGAAGATCACCTTCCCGATGACATATCTCACGTCGATTGCTCCGACCTTTTCGTCGCGGGAGTCCCACGAGCCGTTTCGATTGTCGCCCATGACGAAGATATGTCCCTCCGGAACGGTGTAGCTTTCGCCGTACGACCAGCTGTTCATGGGTCTGCCGGCTATGTATTTTACATAGTCCTCTTCAAGCTCGGTCCCGTCAACATATACCTTCCAGTTTTCAAAATCGATCTTCA
>FR891170.1:10121-24679 GCA_000433515.1 Candidatus Colimorpha enterica
GATGACGCGCTTCACTATCGGCTCGCTGAAGCCGAAGAATTCCGACTGGCAGACGACAATGTCCCCCTGCTTCGGGGTGTAGAACAGCTCCCTGACAAGCAGCTTGTCCTTATCGTGAAGCGTGTCGGTCATGGATGACCCGTCAACCACCGCGACCCTTGCGACAAACGCGAAAATCACGAAAACAATGGCGACCGACATCGCAAACACCTCAAGCCAGTCATAAAGATCGGCGGCGGTGCTCTGCGCCTTTTTCGGTACGCGCTTTTCCAGCTCCTCTGTTTCGGGTGTGTTGTTCATATCGTTGCTTTTTCCTTTCAGAAATCAGATAATCACGGATTTTTGCCGGTGAAGAGTGACATGAGGGTGTAGCCGTGCGGGATGTAATACTTCTTTGCTTCGGCTTCCTTCTCGCAGAAGCAGGACACGCCGTCCTCCTTCTTTCCGGAGCGGTATATCATGAACGGCACCGGGTCAAGGGTGTGTGTCCTGCGGCAGATCGGCGTGGGGTGGTCGGGCAGAAGCATTACGGAATACTCCTCTCCGCAGGAATCGAGGTATTCAACGACCGGACGGAGGATCTTTTCGCTTATCGCGCCGATCGAGTAAACTTTGTTTTCAAGCTCCGCGCGGTGTCCGCACTCGTCGGGGGCTTCCACGTGGACGTAGACAAGCTCCTTGCCGCGTCTGAAGGCGTCGATCGCCGCGTCAGCCTTGCCCTTGTAGTTGGTCTTGTAGTTTCCGGTAGCGCCGGGAACGTCAATTGACTCCATTCCCGCGCAGATCCCGATGCCCTTTATCAGGTCAACGGCGGAGATGACAGACGCGTCAAGCCCCCACTTGTCCGAGAAGGAGGACAGAGCCGGCTTCGCACCGGGGCTCCAGAGCCATATCGAGTTTGCCGGACGCAGACCGCGTGCGCGGCGCGCCTCGTTCACCGGGTGGCGGTTGAGGATGTCATAGCTTTTTCTTATCAGCGAAGCATAAGGCTCGACCGGAAGATTGCCGCGGACACCCTTTCCGGGGAAGTCATGCGGACGGCTGAAATTACCGTACTCCGGCGGGTTGTGCCATATCATGCAGTGGCGGTAGCTGACGCCGGGGTAGAAGGTGCGCTCGCTTGTGCCGAGCTCCTTTTCAAGCGCGGCGATAAGCTCTGCCGCTTCTTCGGTCGTGATCTCGTCGGCGCTGTGGTCGATCATGATCTTGTCGTCGTAATTCTCCTCCCCCTCGGAGACGGTGACGACGTTGCACCGGAACGCGATGTCGCCGGGCTTCATTTCAAGCCCCATCGACATAGCCTCAAGCGGCGAACGTCCCTTTGAGTATATTTTCGGGTCATAGGAGAGTATTGCAAGGTTCGCGGTGTCGCTCTCCGGCACCATGTCGGACGGCACGTTCGAAACCGTTCCGACAAGAGAGTCAGCTGCCAGCCGGTCAACAGTCGGCTTTTCGGCAGCCTCAAACGGTGTTTTCCCGCCGAGGGCTTCTATCGGATAATCCGCCGCGCCGTCGGGTATTACAACAAGATATTTCATAATTATGCGTTTCCTTTCGGTACAGCCCCGTAACAGGACTGTACCGGTTTATTATATCACAAAGACGAAAAATATACAAGCGGGCGAAGAGGATTTTTTGAGGGAGGGATGTAAATATGATGCGCTTGCCGTGCCCGGATTACAAAAAATCCCCCTCGCGGGGGAATTCTCTATTCAGGAGCAACTCCGATTATATATTACCTTCCCGATTCTGTCAAACCGTCATGAAACCCGTCTCCGTGAAGGAAATCCGTGACCGCCTTGTGCCTTCCTGCGGCAATCCCGACTTTTTCTTTGGTTATAAACCCCTTGTCAAATGCGTCCGCAAGATCATAAAGAGTTCCGTCTTTGTAGCCATAAAGAGCAAATGCCGATCCGTTGGCAAAGTCGTATCCTGCAACTGTTTGTATATCGATCACGCAAGCCGTACCATCCGAAAAAATCACTGCGCATCCGTTGAAAATTCCGTAGCAGCGAAACCAGTCCTCGATTTTGCCCGATTCCGTTATTTTTGTCCACTTAATTTCATTAAGCATAAAATCTTTCTTTTTCAGCGCACTCTCGATTCCTTCCCTGAGTTCCTCTTCCGGCACAACAAGCGCCTCCTCAATCGGAATGTCTGGTGCCTGAGCTCCGGTTGTACCCTCGGTTCCGGTTATAACATCGGTTCCTGTCGTAACCTTGCTGTCGGAATTTTGGCTCTGTTTCGTATTTCCCCCGCGCCCTCCGCAGGAAGCAAGCAGCATCACTGCCGCAAGTATAAGCATTATCAGCTTTTTCATACGTATTTCCCTTTCAGAATGAAGAATTCCCCTTTCCCGATACGGGTACGACCCCGGGGCAGGTCATACCCTTATACTGCTTATTTTAAGTCCTGTGCTTTTTCCGTAGCGCCTGCGGGAATAATTCTGCGGCGCGGAAATTGTTCCTGATAGCGTCACAGCCGGCACCTCCTTCTTCTGTCGTTGTTATTATATCATGATTTTATCACCCCGTCAAGGCGTTTTCAGCAAATATGACGAAAAACGGCTCTTCTGTCTCCCCTCAATTTTCCGGTTAACCGATTGACGGGAACGCCGCGGAAGTATTATAATATAGGCATGACCGGCGGAGAACGCGTTATTGCCGCTCTCCGCGCACCCGGAATTATCCGGAAATCATGTACGGACTATAAACGACAGAAAGGTATGATCATAAAATGAAAAAAGCCTCTCTTGAGTACGCAAAAGCGGCGTACGGAATCGAGGAAGAGTGCCTGCGCGGGCTTGCGGGTGTTTTTGACGAAGAACAGTTTTCAAAGGCTGTCGGAATGCTCTCAACCGCCGAGCGCATAGGAACCTCCGGCTGCGGGCATTCGGGAATTGCCTGCCAGCACTTTTCGCACCTGCTCTGCTGCATAGAGCGCCCGTCGCGGTTCATCTCCCCGGCGGAGGCTGTCCACGGCGCGACCGGCTTCCTCAAGGAGGGCGACGTTATGGTTTTCGCCTCAAGAGGCGGCAAGACCGGAGAGCTTCTTCCGATACTTGACATCTGCAAAAGAAAGAACGTAAAGGTCATCTCAATAACCGAAAACACCGAATCCCCGCTTGCAAAGGGCGCCGATGCAGTCCTTAAAATGTACGTCAACCGCGAGACGGACAAGTACAATTCGCAGGGCACGACCTCAACAACGGCCCTCTGCGCCATTTTCCACTCCCTTCAGGCAGCGCTCATCGAGGAAACCGGTTACAAAAACGAGCAGTTCGCGGTCATTCACCCCGGAGGAGCTGTCGGCGAGAGACTGAACAGAAAGTAATTCAATGATCATAACTCCGGAAACGGTACCGCGGCGACAAGCGTCGGTCTGTCCGGGAATGCTGAAATAAAAAACGCACAGCGCGGGCTGTGCGTTTTTTTGGATTTGTGGGGGCGGTGCTTTACAGGTATTTGCGGAGCCATTCGGGGATTTCCGGGTCGTCAATGCTCCATAATGCGATCCGGGTCTCGTCCTCCGTCAATCTGATCCCGCTTCCGTCGGAAATCTCCCGGCGGCGGCATTTGTATTTTGCAACCTTGCCGCGCTCGAGGCGGTATTCAACCCAACGGTAATTCTGCTCCCGGTACCCGCACAGCTCTTTTGTTTTGTAGACAGTCATTTTTATATCTTCCTTTCTGTAAATCCGATTTTTCTCTGAAACAACAAAACGGACACACGATCATCGGATCGTATGCCCGTTTTACGGCTTGCCGGAATTCCGGAAGTCCTTCGGTCTTGGTTTATTTTTTCGGGAAGGTTACGCGAAAATCCCGAGGATGAGCAGCACAATGGCAATCAGCCCCACTGCTGCAAGGAAAAGCAATGCTTTTATAAGGAAAACAAAAAAATCCCACATGGCAATAACTCCTTTCTTTTGTTATTAATCATCGTCATGGCAATCACAGTCGCAATCGATGCTGATTCCACGGCAGTATCCGCAGTCAGGGAAAGATTCGTCTTGTGCCCTCGCAAACAAAAGATTCTCCGCAATCCGGGCATTTGAGTAACACAGTCTTCATTTAATCCGCCATATTTTATTTGTTTTTATATCATATTTCGGTAAACACGCCGCATACTGTAGATTCGACCTTTTCCTCCGACGCTATAACACGCACTTTCGCCGATATCAACGCAAAAGAGTTAATATTTTCTCTTCATTTACGCTACAATGTAATAAAACATTGCGGAGGAATCCTATGAACGTCGGAAATGCTGTGAGGGAGAGAATACTGGAGCTTTGCCGTGAGCGCGGCATTACAGTCAACAAACTCGCGACTATGAGCGGCATCACTCAGTCTACTCTCAACAATATAATCGGCGGCAGGAACCGGAGCACAACGGTTTCGACCGTCAAGAAGGTCTGCGACGGGCTTGATATCACGATTCAGGACTTCTTTGATTCCGATCTGTTCCGGGGGCTGGAGCAGGAGCTGAGATAATTCGCGGATTTTTCAGCACGAATAACAGTGAAGTCAGCGCAATCGATAAATGCGGCACACCGGATTCCCGACCGTTAGGGAAACAGGTGTGCCGCATTTTGTGTTAACAAATTATTTACAAAAACAATCCGAACAACCGTTTGCAATTCCGGCAAAAATATGATATCATATATATAACTGTACGCGGGGCGCCGGTGATGTGCGTTCTGCGGAGGAAAATACATTCCGCGACCGGCGGGAAGGAGGACTCATGCGCGCATCTCAGTACAACGAAAAGGAAAAAGCCATATTCGACTACATAAACGAAACCATACGCAGTGAAGGCTACGCTCCGTCGGTACGCGACATCCAGAATGCGGTGGGGATAAAAAGCACCTCAACGGTTCATGCATACCTCAACCGGCTTGCCGAAAAGGGGCTTATCCGGAAGGAGACCGGAAAGAGCCGCACGCTTCACACCGAAAGCCGCTCCCAGTCGCCGCACCGGACGGCAAGGGTGCCGCTCCTCGGCTGCGTCAGGGCGGGAATGCCGATCCTTGCGGTCGAAAATTACGAGGGGTACATCGATTACCCGCTCATGAACCGCTCATATCCGGCGAACGAGCTTTTCGCGCTCCGCGTCACCGGCGACAGCATGACGGAGGCGGGAATCCTTGACGGCGATATCATTGTCGTGAAAAAGGACAGCTGTGCCGAAAACGGAGACATCGTCGTTGCTCTTGTCGAGGACAGCGCGACCGTCAAGACGTTTTACAGGGAAAACGGCCATTTCAGGCTCCAGCCGGAAAACCGGACGATGAAGCCGATTATCGTTGACGAGGTCTATATCCTCGGAAAGGTCGTTGCCGACCTGCGGTTTTACTGATCCCGACGCGGTCTTGCGGCGGGAAAATCCGAAAAATCATTCAGGGAGCCTCCGCGGACGCGGAGAACAGCAATAATGCAGTATTTTACCGAACAGCGGTTCAGAAAAAGAGCCGCCGCCATAACTCTGATCTCCTGTACCGCGCTTCAGGTAATCGCCGCGGTCATGAATTACGTTTACGAATACGCCGTCAGGGGCAATTCCGCATTCGGGATCTGGGGAAACGTAATCAGCACCGCCGCCGGCTTCATCGGCGGAGCCGCGGTGTTCTCCGGGTATGCGGCGGTCGTTTATTTCGTCTTTCTCTACGGGCTTGCCGGAGGAGGGGAGTGGACGGTCGCGCTTATCGCGGGGGTTGCGCTGAACAGCTTCCTTATCAGCTTCATCGGAAGCGTTACCTACGGCATTGTGACAGCACCTGTTGCCGCGGCTGTCGTCATGACGGTTTTTCTGATATGGACAAAGGGCTGTCGTGGGATCCAGACTATAATTTTCGCGTCGTGTCTGATACCGTATATCGGGGCGACGGCGATACTTTTCGCAACGACCGTCGTCTCGGCGGAGAGCCTGACGGTCAATCTCATCTACGCGTTCATCAATCTCGGGACGGATTTTATTGTCCTGACGGTGATAGCAAGGCTTGCGAACCTCATACGGACAAGGGCGATAAGAAAGGGCGGCGGGAACACCGACATTTCGATAGGCGGGAACATCCTTCCGCACGGGAATCCGGTGCTTAAGACTCTTCTTGTCGCGGATGTTCTCTATTTTGCCGTTTCCGCGGCGGGAAAACTGGTCGATACGATTGCGATGCTGAGAGAATACGGCGCGCCGGTCAACAGAAACGAGTGGTTCACGCTGCTTTCACCGTATCTGACGCTTGTCGTCTGGCTTGTCGCGGGGTATGCCGTGATGGTGTTTGTCGCCACAAGGTTCGAGAAGGCTTTCATGCTGTCGCAGGACGAGGGCAATGCAGCCGCCTCGGCGGGGAAAAAATAGGAGAACGTCTTCTTTCTGTGCAGTTAATCCCGAAGGGATTTACTGCTGAGAGGAAGGCTATGAATACAATCAAATCAAGAAAGGAACCAAAAAAATGAAAAAACTGATTTCTCTGCTCCTTGCCGTTATGTTCGTTATCGGAATAACGGTATCGTGCTCGAAGCCGGGCGGGAAGCCGGACAACAGCAACAACACCGGCGATTCCCTGACGGAAACCGACGATGGGCTTTATCATGCCAACGTTCCGAAGGTCAACTACGACGGTGCCGATTTCATAATCATGTGCCGTTCGCGCGACAGCTCATGGAATGAGCGCGCCGTGTTCGGCGAAAAGGACGACGCGACCGTTCTCGGTGCGACAACGTGGTACCGGAACGAAAAGGTTTCCGATATGCTCGGCATCACTCTGAAATTCGAGGAGATCAATACCACAGTCACAAAGGGCACTTTTTACAATCTCGTTCTTGAAAATTCGCGCTCACAGGATTATATCTGTGATATCTGCGTTCAGGGGGTTTACGATGCGATGAACCTCATCACGACGGGGATAATCGAAAATCTTGACAACATCGACGCGATTGACCTATCCCAGCCGTGGTGGAGCCAGAAGCTGAACGCAAGTATCAGGATCGCCAACAAGCAGTTCTTTGCAATAAACGATATGCTGCTCAACGACAAGCTTGACACATATGCGCTCTTCTTCAACAAGGAGCTTTTTGCCAACAACGGTCTTGCCGAGCCTTATGCGCTTGTCGAGAGCGGCGACTGGACGATTGATGAGCTGAAAAAGCTGATAACCGATTTCGGCTACGACCTCAACAGGAACGGGAAGAAGGATATTGAGGATCAGTTCGGCATGGCATACCAGAGGGTCGACAACTTCTTCACCGGCTTCGGGATCTTCGGCGCGTCACTTGACAGCGACGGAATGCCGTACATGAACGGATTCTCGGAAAGAGTTCAGGACGGATACGACAAGATGTACGCGCTCCGCAACAATTATACGTGGAATGAGTGGGGATATTGGGACGACGGTCATGCTGACGATGTGCTTACCACCTATCTCAGGCTCTATCCCAACTGCCTGTTCGTCTGCGGTCCGCTTTCGCATTATCTTGACGTCATCCCGCGGGTCGAAAACACGATCGGCGTTGTTCCGAATCCGAAGCTGACCTCATCGCAGGAGGAATATTACGGCCGCGCCGGTGTTTCGGGCTGCACCGCGATAACCATCCTCAACTCCACCCCCGACAAGGAACGCGCGGGGATCGTTGCCGAGGTGCTCGGTGCGGAGGCTAAGAACATTACCTCTCCGGCGTTCTACAAGACGCTTCTTACCGACCGTTATGCGCAGGACGAGGAGTCAAAGAAGATGATATCGCTGATAATTGACAGCGAGATGATCGACCTTGACAGCGTGTTCATGTGGGGCTACATGGGCAGAAAGATGGAGGAAAATATCCGCGACCGCAATCCCGCGGTATCGTCGCTCTATGCGTCCATGCTCCCGAAAGCCAATGAGGCACTTCAGAAGACGCTTGACGCGATTCTTGACTATTGATTTACCGACTGACAACCGAAACAATCCGGGAAACCGGATAATATAAAAAACCGAAAGGAAAAAAACCATGAAAAAGCTGATATCTGCAATAATGGCTGCACTAACGCTGTCGCTCTGTCTCTGTGCGCCGACGTCCGCTGCCGACCCCAAACCCACAAACGTGAAAAAATGGGACTACATCGAGAATTTCGACAAAATGCCGGGCAGTATTGTTTTCAACAAGGCAAACAAGCCGTGTCAGGCAGAAGATATAAGCACTTCTGTCGAGTCGGGACATCTTGTGATGAAGAATTCCGAGGCTGTCGAGTACGCGGTGAAGCTGTTCGACGACAAGGTCGTGAAGTGCGACAATTACATCATTGAGGTGAAATACAAGCTGACGGCGACCGCTGCCGCGAACACTGCGTTTCAGGTGTTCGGATATCTCTCGAACGGCTTCCGCATTCATTCCCAGATCGGGAAGGACCTTATCCGACTGAGAAAGCCGGACGGCACCTTTGAGGAAACCAAGGGCGTCACCCCGCAGGATGGGGAATATCACACCCTCCGATACGAGGTTAAGGCAGGCGAAGGCAAGGCAACCGGCTCCGTGTTCCTTGACGGGAAGCATATGGTCACCTGCGATCTTCAGGCGAACGGCACAAAGGACGCATTTGTTCAGATCGTCACAAAGGCAAACAAGGCCGGAGAGGAGGGAGTTCTCTCAATCGATTATGTAAAGGTAAAGAAGATCGTCCCGGAGCAGCACATTGTTCCCGAGTGGAGCTTTGAGGAGACCTTTGACGGTGCGATCGATTCTCTTACCGGCTGGAATCTTCCGGCTGAGGAGGGCAGGAGCGCCGAGATTTCCGACGGAATTCTTGTCATAAAGAACAGCAAAAAGGGCGAGGTCGTTATCAACATTCAGAATGAGAAAATTGCCAAGACCGGTTCGTTTGCGCTTGAGATGAAGGCGCGTCCAACCTTTACTCCCACTGCCGGTTCGCGTGTTTCACTTATCTCCTTCATGGGAGAGGGCTTCAGGATACATTCGCAGATAAAGGAAGGCATTGTTTCCGCTCAGAACACGGACAGCTGGTCTTCCGGCAATTTTGCGAATAACGACGGAAAGTTTCATCTCTACCGCTATGAGGTGACTATCGCCGGCGGAAAGGCTGTCTGCAACGTTTTTGTCGACGGCGAGTATCTCTTTACCTCCGAAATGAACCCGAACGACGGCAATTCCATTCACAAGCTGGTTCTCAACACTCCGGCTGACGGAGAGGAGGCAAAGCTTGAGGTGGATTACATCCGCTCTGCCGCTGTTGACTTCTCAAAGCTGAAGACCGGCGCTCAGCCTGAGCCGGGCAAGCCCCTTCCGCCTGCTCCCGACACCGGTTCCGCCATACTTACGGTCTCCGTTATCGCAGTCGCAGCCGCTGGGGTTGTGATTGGAGTGAAGAAGAGGAGAAACGACTACTTTCTGTGCAGTTAATCCCGAAGGGATTTACTGCTGAAGAACAGTAGCAAAGAAGCGTACTGAAAGGACAATTTGGTTTTCATTGAAAAGCCGATATACACATTACGAAAGGATGAAATGAAAATGAAAAAATCTACTCCCGTAATTATTGCGCTGGCGCTGATGATGGTGCTTGCTTCCTGCAAGACTCCGTCCGAAAATCCGGCATCCTCGAGTGGGAACAAGCCCGAGGGGTCGGACTCTGTCGTGACCACTGTGCCCGGCGGGGACAGCACGACGACTCCCTCCACGCCCGAGCCTGATTATCTTCAGTTTGCGGTCACCGAGGGTGACTTCGGCGATCTTTTCCGCGACGAGGGCAAATGGGAAGGCGAGAGAAGCGTCAAGGATCAGATAATGAGTGTCACGAACTCCGCTTCCGACGAAAAAGCCGTCACATGGGCGGGTGTCTGTGCGGGAAAATCGTTTGAGTACGAAACAAAGCTGAGGGTGAACTCCTTTGCCGGCTCCTGCGTCAACATTCTGCTTGACACCGAGACAAATCTGCTTTCCGCGTCGGTATATGCCGACAAAATAACCGTCAACAACGGCGGAAGCAGTGCCGACATTGCGTTTGCCGCGGGCTCCGACTGGCACATTTACCGTTTCTCCGTCACCGACAACAAGGCAAAGCTCTGGATCGACGGAGAGCTTAAGGGTGAGTTCACGCTTCCGGAGAACAAGTCGGGTGGCCTTCTGTCCTTCTCGGGCAAATCAGCCGACGGTTCGGCGCTCTCCTATGACGTGAACTATGTCAAGCTGAAGACCACCGACGAAAGCTGGCAGCGTCCCGAGGCGAGAATGACCGAAGTGACCTCGTGGACATACGAGGAGAACTTTGACGGCGATACTATCCCCGCAGGCTGGGCAAAGGAAAATGCCGGTGTTGAGGGAGAGGCTTCGGTAAAGGACGGCTGTTTTGTACTCAGCACTTCAAACAAGGGCGAGTACATCTGGTCGATAAGGAACGATCCGAGGATCACGAAGTGCAATTCCTATGTTTACGAGCTGAAGCTGAAGGCTGATTTCTGCGCGGCGGGAAACTCCCGTGTATCAATATTCAACTTCATGGGCAACGGATGGAGAATCCATTCGCAGTTCAAGGAGACATCGGTCAACATGCAGGTCTCTGTTGCTGCCGGAAAGGGCTGGATCACCGGTCCGCTTGAGGCAAACGACGGCAACTTCCACACTGTCCGCTATGAGGTGAAGATCACCGACGCGGGCGCGGAGTGCAGAGTGTTTCTTGACGGCGTTTACTCCTACTCCTGCGACATGAATGACAACAACTCCCCCGCGCTTCTCAAGGTGCTTGTTGCCTCGACCGAAGACGGAGATCCCATCACCGCATACATCGACTATATAAAGGTCGCTGTTCTCGGCTGAAACAGATAACCGGGCAACCGGGCAGCGCGGACACCGGAAGAAAACGGCGTCCGCGCTGATCCCCTCACGAACGGAGAGAAAATGAAAAAAACGAAAAGAATGATACCGTTTCTTCTTGCCGCCGCGATGCTGCTTTCTGCCTGCGGCGGGGGCGGGAACGGAAAAGAAACAACGGGAGATGATAACACCGTGACAACTACACCCGGAACCGAAGAGCCGAAGGAGACCGTCGATCCGAAGGCTGATCTTGACCTTGACACAAAGGCCGACGGCGCGGACGGGACGTTTTACGATGCGTTTCCGACCGGGGACGCAAAGTGGGCAGTAAACGGCAACGGCGGGACTGTATCCGCGAAGGACGGGGCTATGACCGTCAGAATAAAGGTACTGGAAAAAATTTATTGGCAGTATAACCGTACGACTGGCGCAAAATCCGAAGAATAGCGCGGCGGGATCGTGCCGCGGGGCGCTGAGCGAACGGGCTTTGCCCCGAACACGGCAACTTTTTCCGCCGTGCATAACATTTCTGTCAGTTACCGCTCCCGGCTTGCCCGTTCTCCGGGCGGGTTTGTGCATGAATTCGGCGGCTCGCGGATATTCATGTACATCTATCCCGATTCGATATTCCTCAGGGGGGCTGACGGAGCGGTATACGACGACCTTCCGCTTGACATCGGGAATGAATGGCACGAATACCGCATGGTCTCCGACGGGGAGAACGTGCATTATTATGTTGACGGGAAATATGTCATTTCGGCAGCGCCCCAGAACGGGTCGTATTCCGGGAAGATGCGCTTTTTTGCCTCGCCGATTGCCGGGACGGACACGGAATTTCTTGTCGATTATGTGAGATACTCGTCGCTGAAGGGCAGGATATCGATAAGCGACATTGAAAACGGCGCGGAATACCCAGACTCCGCAAGACTGTCGCTTTCGGTGAATGTTGACCGCGACATTCCGGCAGGAGAGGTTGTTTACCGTGCGAACGGCGTTAAGATCGGCTCGTCGGACAGGAAAAACATCGGATATCCCTTTGACTGGGAGAACATAAAGCCGGGCAAATATTATATCACCGCGGAGCTCGGAGAAAATGTGTCATATCCGGTAGCGGTGACGTTAGGAAAACCGGAAGCGGTATCCGTCGGGACTGCGGAGGGCGTAACAAGTACCTCCGACAGGCTGTACGGCAGCTATGAGCTCGTGTTTGACGTGAAGGGCGACGGAAAGCTGACCTCTGACAGCGGCATGAACCGCGCGGAGCTTGCTTTTTCCGGCGGAGAGGTAACGCTTCCCGACGGGAGCAGGACTGCGGCGGGCGACGGAAATTACATTCTGCTTGCCGACGGCGAGACCGGATGGCTCTATCGCGGAGGAAGGCTTATTGCCGGGTTTATCTGCCCGATATCCTCCGGGAAAGCCGGGGTCTCATATGACGGCGGGGTATCCGGGGTATCGGTGCGCGGGTTCAACCCGACATATTACACTCCCGCCGGCGGGTACACGGCACTTGATTCCTTCGGGAAGAGCTGGGTGCTCTCGGTCATGACCGATGCGGGAAAGGATTCCTCGGTGATACTCTCCGACGGATTTTACAAGTGCCGTCTTACGGTTTCCGGAGGGAAGCTGTACGGCGGGGATGCTCCGAAAAACAAAGCGGAGCTCCGTGAGCTTGCGGTCCTTCCTGCGGGAAAGAACGTGCTTGAGGTACGGTGCGTAAACGGCATTGCGCTTATATACTCCGGCGGGAAGTGGCTCGGTTCGCTCCGTCTGCCGGCGACTGCGGAAAGACCGTATGCGGAGATATCCGGGGCTGAGTGCGAGATACGCGGGTATGCCGACAGATATTATCTTGACCTTGACTTTGTCACGGAGGATTATAAGGATTATCTGACCTTTACCGGCAGCTGCGGCGCGGAAAACGGCAGGCTGTCGCTTTCTGACTGCACGGCCGTTGGGACGCAGTTTGCGAGATTCTGTGATTTCACGGTGAAAGCCGATCTCGGCGGCAAAAAGACCGGGGGCTTCTGGCTCCTGTCCGGCTGGTCGGAGCTATACGGCGTGCGCGGAGGGTATGATCTGTCGTCCGGGAAGTATTCGCTGTATCTTGACGGGAAGCTCCTTGCCTCCGTTACCGGAGACGCGCCTGCCGCCGAAACCGAAATGACGCTTTCGGTTTCGGAGAACGGCATAACACTGTCGGTTGACGGAAAAGCGGTGCTTCATGACGACGCTGTCCCGACGAAATGGGGCGCGTGCGGAGTGAAGGTCGACGGTGAGGCGGCAGTTACATCGATGTCCTACCGCGGAGACGGTTTCCCGCAGGCGTCGAGGTTCTTCACAGACCGGGGAAAATCCGAATACCCCGACATTGTGGAACTTGAGGGCGGCAGGCTGCTCATGACCGAGGAGGGTTATGCACTTTATTCCGACGACGGCGGCACAACGTGGGAAAAGCTCTCCGGGGACACCTTCGGAAAGAACTCCATCGTGCTTTCAAGCGGCAGGCTCCTTACTGTCAAGCGCTCAAATGTCAGCGCGGAGGGCATGACGATCGACCTCGCTTATCTCTCCGATGACGGCGGTAAGACATTTAAGGGTCCCTTCCAGCTTCAGGGCAAAGCAAGCTACCGGATCGCGATGAACTGTAAGCTGACTCAGGCCGAAAGCGGGCGCGTATTCTTTGTCACCGGAGAATCGGGACACGGAGTGGAACACGCGGCGGTCATGGGCATATACTATTCCGACAACGACGGAATGACGTGGAAGAAGATAGAGACCGAGATAAATTACGAAACGACCGGAATGAACCTTCAGGAGGGAGTCATCGTCGATCTCGGGAACGGAACTCTCAGGTTCTATGCAAGAAGCGACCGCGGATTCCTTTACTATTCGGATTCCACTGACAACGGAATGACATTTGACACCGATTTCCGTCCCGCACCGTTTGCGGCGGTCTGCTCCGCATTCAATGTCGAGCGCGACAGGAAGACGGGGGAGCTTTTCATGGCGTGGGAGTACAACTGTACCAACGACCACGGTCAGATACAGTATCCGAGAACAAGGGTCGCTCTTGCCGTCAGCCGCGACAAGGGTCAAAGCTGGGAATATCTCGCGGACGTCGACGATTACAGCAATGCCGCCGCCATCTATCACTTCAACATCGGTGTGAACGTGACAGAAAAGTACGTTTTCGTGACGGTGATACGCGCCGTCCCGGAGGGCAGATCGTGGGTCAATCACGGGTATATCATGAGATACGAACGGGAAAAACTGACAGCACTGCCGCGGTTCACGCCGCTTCATTCGCTGACTGCCGGAACCTTCCGCTCGGATTACTATTCCGAGGTGCTCGGCAATTCGGTTATCGCGCGCGACGGAGTGATCTCCGCGGGAGAAAAGCGGTATGACGGCGGGAAATTCGAGGGGAACAGAACGCTTATCCCGCTTGAATATATTGCCGATCTGATAAAGGGCGAGTATGCCGGAGGGAAAATCACCCTCGGTTCTTCGGTGTGGAAATTCACCGAAGGCGCGGATTTCTGCGGAGATATCGGAATGCAGGACAAAGCCGCGATGTCGGGAGGCAAGCTGTCGATAACCGTCCGCGATGCCGCCGCGATCTTCGGTTTGTCGGTCGAGGTGACTGATGCGTATGCCGCGATATTTGCCGCGCCTTACGGAGCCGGTTTCGGCGGGGTTATCGGGGAGTAATTCCGGCTTCCCCTTTGGGAATCGCTGATTAATTCGGCAGCGCAT
>FR891171.1 GCA_000433515.1 Candidatus Colimorpha enterica
ACGTCGTAAGCCTTTTCCTCGTCGGTGTACTTGCGGAGGGTATTGATGACCTCGCCGTTGTTCCACTTTCTGTCCTCAACCTCGTCGGCCGTTCCCATGACGGTGATGTTCAGCTGGCGGTGACGGGCTCTTACGCAGTCCCAGTCAACGAAATAGATATGCGCAAACTCCCCGCCGTCAAGGACTCCGTCTTTTATCGTCATGGTCTCGCTCCGTCCGAAGAACACCGATCTCAGGTGTCCGTCGGTATTGAGAGACGTGAAGTCTCCCGGCTCGTTGACGTATCTGCCGAACTGGGTATGTATCGGTCCCGGATGGCGGTACTCATGCTCCTCGTCGAACGACGGGACTATCTTCTTCATGATATCAAGGATATCGTGCTGAAGGTACTCAAGGTCGTACTTGTCAAGGTCATGCGAGCACTCCTGTATCATGACGGAGCAGGTCGTATGGTGCGATGCTATGCACACCGTTCCGTTCTTTATCCCCGACGCCTGTACTATCTCGATAACTTCCTTCGACACGTCGTGGAACGTCGGTATCCATCCCCTCGACTGAAGCTCAAGCTCTTTCTGATATACTTTGAATTCCATTTCGGTTTTCTCCTGTGGTGATTTAATTATTTAATTGGGGCTTTGCCCCAAACCCCACCTCTTTCTTG
>FR891172.1:0-2996 GCA_000433515.1 Candidatus Colimorpha enterica
TCGCACAGGGCGGCAAATCAGCTTATCCGGCTGTCCGGGGTGCCGATCGCCGCGCCGTCTGCAAATATTTCGGGAAAGCCAAGCCCGACGCGGTTTGAGCATATCGAACACGACCTTGACGGGCGGGTCGATGCGCTTGTAGACGGCGGGGACTGCGATTTCGGCGTTGAATCGACGATAATCAAGATAAACGGGAGCGGGATACTGCTCCTGCGTCCGGGGGCGGTAACGGTTGAGATGCTGTCGCTGTTCTGCGACAGGGTCACTGTTGACAGGGCGGTCACCGAGAAATTCGACGGTGTGCCGATGGCTCCGGGGATGAAATACCGGCATTATGCGCCGGACTGTCCGCTTACCGTCATTGACGGATCAGACATGGATTTCAGGCGGTTCATTGCGGAAAAAGAGGGCAGGGAGCGGTTCGGCGTCATCTGTTTTGACGAGGATCTGCCGTATATAACCTGTCAGCTGACGGTTTCCTGCGGACCGGAGCATGATCAGCTGCGGCAGGCGCAGACGCTTTTCTCCTGCCTGCGCAGCTTTGACGGTGTCTGTGACATTGTCATGATTTATGCGAGGATGCCGTCAAGGAACGGGATAGGGCTTGCGGTGTTCAACCGGCTTATAAAGGCTGCCGGCTTTCACGTTGTGAAGCTCTGAGAAAAAGACACAGAATTCAGGATTTGAGGAACGAAAAATGGCAAGGAAGAAAAACGACAGCAAGACAGCAGCCGGAACCGCGGCGACGGCGGAGATAGTAAGACAGCCGATCACCGAGACTATCGAAAAAAATTTCATGCCTTATGCAATGAGCGTCATTGTATCGAGAGCGCTTCCCGCCATTGACGGCTTCAAGCCGTCGCATCGCAAGCTGCTTTATACCATGTACAAAATGGGGCTGCTCGGCGGGGACAGGACAAAGTCGGCGAACGTCGTCGGTCAGACGATGCGCCTGAATCCGCACGGGGATCAGGCTATTTATGCGACGCTTGTCCGTCTGACACGCGGAAACGAGGCTCTTCTGCACCCGTTCATCGACTCCAAGGGTGCGTTCGGAAAGCATTACAGCTCGGATATGGACTATTCGGCGGCGCGTTATACCGAATGTCGGCTTGACAGACTGTGCAATGAGATTTTCACCGGCATTGACCGTGATGCGGTGGACATGGTTGACAACTACGACAACACGATGAAGGAGCCTTCGCTTCTTCCGACGGCGTTTCCGAACATTCTTGTCTCGCCGAACCTCGGCGTGGCGGTCGGAATGGCGTGCTCCATCTGTTCCTTCAATCTTGCCGAGATATGTGACGGGACGATACAGCTTTTAAAGAATCCCGACACCGACATTGACCGGCTTATCGATATAATCCGCGCTCCCGATTTTCCGAGCGGCGGAAACATGATATACGACCGGGAAAAGTTCAGGGAGATATTTGCCACCGGGCGCGGTTCGGTCAGGGTCAGGGCGAGATATTCCTATGACAGAAGCGCAAACTGCATTGATGTTCTTCAGATCCCGTACTCGACCACAATCGAAGCGATCATGAAAAAGATGGTGCAGTACATCAAGGACGGCAAGCTGAAGGAGGTCACCGATGTCCGCGACGAGATAGACCTAAACGGCTTCAGGATGACCATCGACCTCCGGCGCGGGACGGATCCGGACAAGCTGATGACCAAGCTGTACAGCATGACGCCGCTTGAGGATTCGTTTGAGTGCAATTTCAACATTCTTGTTGACGGAACACCGAGGGTGCTGGGGATCAGGGAAATTCTGCTTGAGTGGATACGCTTCAGGACCGGTTCGGTCAGGAGGGAGCTGAAATTCGAGCTTGGAAAGAAGCAGGAGAAGCTGCATCTTCTTCTCGGGCTCGGAAAGATACTTCTCGATATCGACAAGGCGATAAAGATCGTCCGTGAGACGGAGCTTGAAAAGGATGTTGTGCCGAACCTGATGGAGGGCTTCGGGATTGACAGGATTCAGGCTGAGTATATTGCCGAGATAAAGCTCCGGAACCTCAACCGCGAGTACATTATAAACCGGATCAAGGATATTCAGTCGCTTCAGGAGGAAATTGCCGACCTTGAGCTGACGATCGGCTCCGACACGCGGATAAAGAATCTTATCGCGTCGCAGCTTAAGACCATCAGGACAAAATACGGCAAGCCGAGGCTTACGCAGCTTATCGGGGCGGAGGAGATAACGAAATACCGCGAGGAAGAGTTTGTCGAGAACTACAATGTCAAGCTGATCTTCACGAAAGAGGGGTATTTCAAGAAGATAACGCTGCTTTCCTACCGCGGGAACGACGAGCAGAAGCTGAAGGAGGGAGACCGGGTCATTTTCTGCGGCGATGCCTCAAATAACGACGAGCTTTTGTTCTTCTCCGACAGGGCGCAGGTGTATAAGGCTAAGGTCAGCGATTTCGACACCGTCAAGGCTTCTCAGCTCGGTGATTACATTCCGGCAAAGCTGGGATTTGATGATGATGAGAGAGCAATTGCCATGAAGCCGGTGCCTGACTATGAAAAATCCGGATATGCGGCGGTGTTCTTTGAGAACGGCAAGGGTGTGCGCATACCGGTTTCGATGTACGAGACAAAGACCAACAGGAAGAAGCTGACGAATGCATATTCCGGCGCAAGCGCTCCCGTCGGAGTTGTCTTTACCGACAGCGATGACAGCGAGATACTGCTTGTCAGCGACCAGAACAAGGCGATACTGATCCGATCCGGGCTTGTTCCGGAGAAGGCAACGAGAACGTCGCAGGGGGTTCAGCTTATGACTCTGAAAAAGGGCGGCAGGCTTATCTCTGCCTCGGCGGACGGGGCGGCTCTGCTTTCCGATGCGAAGAAATACCGCAAAAACAAGCTGCCGGCAGCCGGGACTGCGCTTTCGGAGGCGGATGCCGGAGCAATTCTTTTGTGACTTGTTTCTCTGTTAACAATTTGATTATTGATTATTGCGGGAATGCTGTGTTATAATATTCGCGTAA
>FR891172.1:3033-4260 GCA_000433515.1 Candidatus Colimorpha enterica
GAAACAAAACTGCCCGAAAGGACGGAACAGAACATGAAAAAATTTCCGAAATTAACCTCAGCCTTTTTGCTGCTCCTTGCCGCGCTTACACTCTGTGTATCGGCAGACGGGGCGTATTCGTCGAAGGATGACCCGCTTGTTTCCCTCAGCTATGTGAACGACGTTCTCGGACCGGAGATCATGGCGCAGGTCATGGCCAGGGTCGAGAAGGAGTACATAAAGCTTTCGGATATAAGCAAAGCCTCGGCGGGCTCGTACACCGTTCTTGCCGTGAAAAAGGGGCAGACGCTTATGGCGGTGTCGTGCTGTGAGGCCGTTGTGCTTGACGGAAACGCGGTTACTGTCGTTACCTCCGCGGCAAACCTGAAGGCGGGAGCCGGAATATCCGATCTTACCGCAGGTTCTGTCGTGACGAACGGCAATGTGCTTCCGACAAATCACTACCTTGTGATACCGAAGGGTGACGGCAGGGGCTTCACCGTCACCTCCGACACGGCAAACATACTGGTAAGGGGTGAGTACAATATCACAGGCTAAATCCAAAAATGCGAAAAAGAAAAAATTCCGCCCCGACGCAAAGTTCTGGACGAGGATTCTTGTAATAATTCTGACGCTTGCAATGCTTGCGGGAACATTTTATTACATTCTCATTTTTTCCGTAGGCAGCTCAAGAGTCAACGCGGTATCGGAGATCACGACAGACGATCTCCGCTTCCGCGTTGCCCTTATATACGGTGACAGTATGCAGACCGACTTCAGGTCAAGGGCTGACAACGGGTTCACCCTCGGCTTCAACACAGGAAACGAGTTTACTGCCGTCACTGCCACTCCGGTGACTCTTGTCAGGTTCAGTATCGACGCAAATCTTACCGCCGATGCCTCAGGGCGGTATCAGACCTCGTCGGAGGGGGCGGTGAATGTCGGTGCGTATCATGTAAAGATCGCTTACTCCGGAGACGATTTTGACGACAGGCTGGCTTATGTGGCTCAGGCGTTTCCGGAATACAATGTTTTTCCCGGATATTACGACGGGAAAACGTATATAATGGCGGGGCAGTTTTCCGATGCCGCATCTGCCGATAATGCGCTGTCAGCCGTGAAGGAAAAGCTGGCTCCGGAAAAAGAGACAGAGCCCCCGGACACCGAGGCACCGGCAACCGAAGGAGAAGATACGGCAGTCGGCGGGTCTGAAGATCCGGAGGTACCGGAGGATGCGCTTGTCACGTC
>FR891173.1 GCA_000433515.1 Candidatus Colimorpha enterica
CCCACGTAAGCTTCCGTCATGCTCCCATCCGGGTTTTTATGCCAAATCTTGTATTTCGGCGTTCTCTCGCTGTCGTCCGTGGGCACAGGCACACCCGCCTGCTTGTGGCTGTAGGCATGGGTGGCAGTCAGCTTTGCCTCCGCCGTTTTCATGGTGTCCGAAGGGTCGCCCTTTCTGCCGATGATGCAGAAGTAGGAGTAGTCATCCTGGCAGGACTCGGCGGAAACCGACAGCCTCAGCGTGGGGGTATTCACGCCCACATAATACGATGTCTCCTCCATCTTGTAGTACTTACCCGTCGCATTATTCTTCAGATACCACTGATAGGTCAGCTCATCGCCCTTCAGGCTTCTTGCCGAGACGGAGAAGGTGACCCAGTTATTTTCACTGAACAGCAGGCCGTTTTCCGGCTCTTCCTTATAATCGCCGCCGCTGTAGATGGAGGTCCTGCACCTGACGCTCTTGGGCTGGCGGGTGATGACGATGGAGCTGCCGCTGATGTAGCCGCAGACCTTGCACACGCCCTTGGCGTCAAATTCATGGTTGGCGGCAGCCAGCTTTTCACCGTCGCAATAGCGGCAGGGGTGCCAGTGCTGCGTTCCGTCGGCTGACCAGGACGAGGAAGCGATGTGGGTATGCCCGGTATCGAAATGCTCTGCCTTCAGATGGTCTTCAAACTCAAGGTCGCTGAAGCACCATTCGTCATGCTCGCAGCCCATAGCTCTCACGGCGTCCCGGCAGCAGACCTCGCAGCGCTGCCCGTTGCAGTCTTTCTCGCAGGGATCGCTGTCGTGGAAGCACAGGCCGCAGTCCTCGCAGAAGTGATCCGCGTAGTCCGGATCCTCTGCGCACATTCCCTCGGAGCAGTCGGAGTTGCCCTCGCAGCACTCCCTGCACAGCTCGCAGATATCGCAGAACTCGTCCTCGTCGTCCTTATCCGTGACCCAACCGTCGCAGCCCGGGCAGATGTGCTCATCCCATTCGGCGCTTTCCACGCAGGTCTCGCCGTCCGGGCAGCCGCCGTCCTCGGAGTTCTCCCTGCAGCAGTCGATGCACAGACCGCACTCCTCGCAGCTCTCCTTGGCCAGCAGGCATTCCTCGCACTGCTCGCAGGCCGTGTGACAATCGACGCAGTGGATGACGCCGGTATCATCGTCGTCCACGCACTCGTCCACTGCGCCGAAGCAGTTGTTGCACAGCGAGCAGTGCATCGGATCGCTGTCATCGTTTGCGCAGTCGTCACAGAAGCCGCAGGAGTCGCAGATGGTGATGGAGCAGCAGGGACCCTTATGGCATTCGCCGCACAGCTGGTCATCCTCGCCGATGTAGCACTTGGCGCAGGTCGAGCAGTGCTTTTCCTCCATGCACTCCGCGCATTTGTAGCACTCCTCGCACCAATAGGGCGTGTCTCCAAAGCACACGCCGCAGTCGTTGCAATGGGTCTCGACCCAGCACTCGTAGTTGCAGTCAATGGTGCAGAACAGGCATTCGCACATATAATCGTTGCCAAAATGGTAGTGGTCGCAGTTAGGACAATCGAAGCCGTTGTCGTAGTCGTCCCAGAAGGCATGGACGGGAACCGCCGTGCCCGGCATCAGCGAGAGCAGTATCATAAGCACCAGCAGGACACTGACGATACGACTTCGTGTGTTCGTTTTTATCATACTATTATTTCCTCCCTCAAAATCATCCTGAAGATTTTTCTGTGCGTTTTGTTCGGTGCATAAGCCGTGCGTTTCTTTCCGCCGAACGCAGATAACGCAGTTTTGCGATACATTAACCGCATTGTATCACTATACTTGATTATATCAAAAAAACAAGGCACCGTCTGTCCTCAAAAGTGAGGACAGACGCGGGGAAAAACGTAAATATTTTGTGAACGGATGACTCTTTTGATTTTTTAGAAAACCGCCGGAGACTGCGTCAACGAACAAAAAAGATTGCGTGGGCAGCCCTCCGGCGGCAACTCATATTCTGCACCTGTCAGCTCTTTTTCTTCCCGCCGCTGCCGCCCGGTTTCCGAGCCGTTTGTCCGTTTTTTCGGCAGCATATCTGTTTTCTCCTTCCGCAGTAAAAAAGGCAGACGGATTTTTGATTTCTGTCTGCCTGTATATCGGTGTCCGGTTGTGCAAAGTGTTCATTTTGAACCTGTCATGATAAGCACAACCGAAAAAGGGTCAGGACTGTCATCCTGACCCAAAAAAAGTGGCGGAGAGTGTGAGATTCGAACTCACGCGCCGTTG
>FR891174.1:0-15730 GCA_000433515.1 Candidatus Colimorpha enterica
GCCTCTTTTTCATCTTTACGGCTTCCTTTCCGTACGGTCGGAGCGCCGTTTTTTCAGGCACAGAACCGCAGTCACGGCGACAGACGCAAATATCACGGCGATTATAACGTAAATTGCGGCTTTTGATGCCTCTTCTTTGCCGTCATCTATACCGGTAATTACGGCGGAAGCTGTTCCTGTGCTGCCGGTTGTGTCCGCGGGTTGAGTGACGCTTCCGGAGGTTTCGGTTTTCTCATAAGTGCTGACGCCGTCTGAGGTGACCGGTTCGGTAACCGGTGCTTCGGTCGTGCTTACGGTATCGGAAGATTCCGGAGAACCGTCTGTTGTTGCCGGAGGGTCGTTTTCGCGGGGCGGATCGGTCTTTGTCTCCGATGAGGAATCGGAGGACGGATTTTCAACGGCACGGTTCAGCTTTTCAGCCGCCGAGTCCACCGCACCCTGCGTAGCGTTCAGCGATGCCATAACGGTCAGCGCCGCGTTGTAAGCCGATCTGACGTTTGAACGGTCGATATGCCCGGACGCAATTGCCCTGCATATGGCAAGCGTGAGCCTGTCCTTATCCGAAACGGCAAAATATCCCGATTCCGGCTGAGTGTCGGCATCCGGTATCTCTGTTCCTACAGCACCGAACCCGCCGATATCCGCGCCGTAGCCGAGCGTGAACTGTACGCGGACAATATCACCGTCGGAGAGATAGCTGTCGGCAAATCCTACGTTCGGAAAAACGTTGTTGACGCAGTACATCCATCCCGACCCGTTCGTGAATGCAAATTCGCCGAGATAGCCTCTCCAGTTTTTAATATAATCATCCGCATCGAAAAACGTCATCGTATCCTCAAGGTACGGTACAAGCAATGACGGTATCGACGGCGACAGGTTCAGTTTACGCGGTTTTTTTGCCGTCCCGCTTTTCATATAGTTGTTGTATTTTTCTCCTGCGGCTGTTCCGTCGGCAATATATGCAAGATAAAACGAGGATTTCACCGTTCCACCATAATAGCCGACAAGACCGTTTTCGTGCAGCAGCCGTATCAGCTGTTCCGCCGAGGTCTCGCCCTCGTATATCGGCATCTCCACCGGCGCGATAATATACCCGCATCCGACGGTAAATGCCTCGACGCTCCAGACGGCGGTGCCGATTTTTTCGCCTTCCTTTGCCTTCTGATAGCTTATGTGATAAGTCAGAGTCTTTTTCTTTCCGCCGTCGGAGGAGGCGGACACCGTTACGGTATTCTGCCCTTCCGTGGTAAATACAAGCGTATAGCTCGCCTTTTCGCTGTCATCCCACGTCGGGTCGATCTTCCGACCGTTCAGCTTTACGGTTGCAATGATTTTCTCGCCCGCGGCGTTTCTCGCCCACACGTCAAAGGTCTTCTTACTCCCGCGCTGAACCGCATTGTCGGTAAGCGTAGTCCTGAGACTCGGACCGGAAGCCGCCCCTGCCGTTATTGCCGGCAGAATTACCGGAATCAGCACCAAAAGAACACACAGTATGACCGATAACCGGACTTTTATGTTCATTTGGGAATACTCCTTTCAGACAAGACAGGGAATGCGGCAAAAAACCGCATTCCTGTCAGAATAATTACACTCTGCGTTTGTTCTTTCCCCTGAAAGCCGCAGCCGCGCAGATACAGCCGACGGAAAGAAGCACATAAACAGGAACATGAGCGTTGTCCCCGGTGTCCGGTGTCACGATCTCACCCGCCTTTTTCAGTCCGGCAAGGTCTTTTTCCGCCTTCACGAGCCTGTCGTAGTTTTCAACAAGCTCCTTCAGCTCATCGGAAAGCCCGTCATATGCCAAACGCGCTTCTTTTATCGTACTTTCGCTCTCAAGTGTGACAGTTCCGATCGAGTCGATCTTTGCGATAACATCATCTGTCTCATCCGCGTCCTCGGTTTTCTGCCACACAAGAAGCGGATAACCGTTATTGACAAGCGAATATCTGTCAGCCCTGAAGCCGGCTCCGAGGAGAGCAAGGAATTCATCCGACTTCATTTCTGCCGTTTTCTTGCCTGTTGCCGCATCTTCACCGTTTGAAACGCCGCACGGAACGATTCCGGAATCATAATAGCAGTTGATGATCACATCCCTGCCCGTGACAAGGCTTGCAATCGCTCCCGCACCGTCAAGAATGTTGACTCCGTTCACGGTGACGGCGCCGGCATTATAGCAGTTCTTTATTGTGTGACCTGCCTGAACCCTGCCAACGATACCTCCGGCATTGTCGGCGGCGGTTATCGCGCCTGCATTGTAGCAGTCGGCAACAAGCACGCTGACATCCGTTCCGTTTCCCGAAGCCGAGAGATGACCGACGATTCCGCCGACCGCTCCGTCGGAGGCGCTGACGGAACCGATGTTGAAGCATCCCCGGATAATACTCTCTCCGCCGTCACGGACGGTGCCGACGATTCCGCCGCTCCATCCGCTGCAATAGATGTCAGCACCGTTCCAGCAGTTTATAAAGTCAGCTCCGTTGCTCCACTTTGCAATACCGCCCATGAAGCTGAGGTTGGATGCACCGATCTCTCCGCTTGCCACTCCGACATTCTTAATGACGGCATTTGTGCCGACATATCCGAACAGACCGCCGGATTTTGAATACAGGTTGTCGATCACATAACCCTGACCGTCGAAAATGCCGTCAAACTGACGCGACTCGTACCGTCCGATGGGTGTCCAGTCGGGATATTTACTGACATCGATGTGCGCGGTGAGCAGTACGGTTTTGTTTTTGAAGCTCTCGCCGGCATTGACGCGGACGGCAAAGTTCTTCAGCTCCTCTGCCGTGCCGATCTCAAGCCCGGCGTGTACAAGTGCCTCTTCTCCGCGGGACTTCTGACCGTCAAGGATCGGAAAGCCGCAGTTTATGTTTTCCGCATCTTTTTCAAAAGCATTTCCGAGCAGAGTCACAAAAGCATCAGCCTTCATTTCCGCGTCGGTCTTTGCCGCTGCAGTACCGACAAGCGTTCCCTCTTTGTCGTCTCCGTCGTCGGTAAAGATGCCGCTGACATTCTGATTAGTCGAATCAAGGTAATACACGTTGTCAAGCTTCACCGCGCTTTCCGCGGCACTTCCGAAGATCGCTCCGGAGGCGGCTGAAGCGGCAACCGTGCCTGCGTTATAGCAGTTTGTTATCGAATTTACGACATCGGCTCCGCCGAGACGATAACTGCCGACGATCCCGCCGAGCCCCCATGTCCCGCTTCCGGTTATCTTTCCGGCATTGTAGCAATTTGTCACCTCAGCCTTTGCACCGTTGTTCTTCCAACGGTTGGGACCTACCTGCCCGATTATACTGCCGCCGGTTCGCGAGGCGATGACCGTTCCGTGGTTGGAGCAGTTCTCAACAATAGCGGTCGCACGCTCCTCAATCTGACCGAGAATGCCGCCGATACCGAAATTGCCCGTCACGGTCGCAAAGCTGCGGCAGTTTCTTATCGTCACCGTCGCGTCTGCAACCACCTCTCCGGCAATTGCACCGATGCTGAAATTATAGCTTCCGCCAAGGTTTCCGCTTGCGATTGTCAGGTTCTCGATAACCGCTCCGTCGCCGAGTCTTCCGAACAGTCCGCAGCAGTTATAGGTCGAACCGTTGAGGTTCCATATCGAATATCCGCTGCCGTCGAAATGTCCTCTGAAGCCGCCTGCGGCATTATCAGCGATAGCCTTCCAGTCGGTGATGTTCTTCATGTTGATGTCACGTGTCATTCTGAAGTAAACATCCGCAGTCTTCAGGTTCTTTGAGGCAATATAGTACCTGAGGTCAACAAGGTCGTCCGGTGTCTTTATAAGATACGGGTCGTCCTTCGTTCCCTCGCCGTCCCACGGCATTTTCTCCCTGACCTCAACAGATACAGAGGTTCTGAGTACGCCGTATGTGATAAAGACGGTATCGTCTGACAGCCCGAGCTCTCCGGTGGCGGAAACCCGGTATCCGGTAATCGTTTCGGTTCTGCCGTCGCTGTAAACGGCGGTTATGACCATTCCGGCCGGGTCGAATCTGTCTCCGACGAAATACCTTGTCCTGTCAGGCTTCTTTGTAACCGAGATCGAGGTGATGTAAGGCGCATCGGTATCAAGCGCACTCTCCCCGCCGACAAAGTCGATCGCCGACGCAAGGACAGAGTAGTTGCTCACATATCTGCGCTCGTCTGTATCAACCGCCCGGAAAGCCGCAAGCGCCGCCTTCAGCCGTGCCTTGTAATCGGGAGCCGACGGGTCTGACACCGAGCCGATAGCCGCGATTGCCGCCTGAATTGCACTCTTTTCCTCCGCCGTCCAGTCGCCGCGCATATCGTAAAGCGCACGCATCCCGTTTTCAAGCCGCCAGTAGGAGACAAGAGCATATGCAGCCTGGTCGTTCGCCATAGAGTTCCAGCCGCCGTTCAGCACATGGCAGAAGCCTCCGTCGGGGAGCCTGAACAGGAGCAAACCGTCAAGCAGTGTCTTGCCGTCTGACGTGATAAAGCGTCCGTCCTTCGCCGGATCGATTCCGAGCGAGCAGAGAGCGACAATGACCTGAGAAATGCTCTCCGCATTGTTTGTGTTCCAGGAAGAAAATCCCGCATTGCCGTTCAGCATCGAGCCGAGACGGTCAAGCGCCTCGTCAACGCACTGACGGACTGTCTTCGAGACTTCTTTTTTGCTGTTCCCGTTTGTATATGTATATACGGTTTCGTCATTGTAATACGGAGCAAGTGCCTGTACAGCCATTGCGGTGATATCGACATCCGACCTGCTTCCGTAGCCGCCGAGAACCCAGCCGCCGTACCCGCTGCCGTTCACACCGTCTGTGAGCTGCATTTTAAGGATCTCCGTGATGAATCTTTCACGGGTATATTTCGCATCGGCGGGCACCTCGTACATACCCGTGTCCATCGAAATAAGTCCCCAGATCCAGCCGTTTATGCCCTGTGTTCCGGGTCCCGCCTTGAGCGCATTGTTATAGCTTCCGTCGGCAATAAGGTCGATCGGCTTACCGTTGTATCTGCCGGAATCCGTCGGATCACCGCAGAGCGCCGCTATTGCGACAACGGCTCTGTGCCATTCGGTGGCTTTCGCGCTGTGAAGGATCCCTCTGTTTGCCGCATAGGTCTTTTCGATGTATGCCTTCATGGCGGCAAGATAATCTTCATATCCCGTGCCGTCGTCGACAAGGAAACTATAATCTCCCTCATCGAAATATCCGAAACGTCCCATTGCAAGAGCCATCCAGTCGGTCGCGGTGGAGCTTGCGCCTGCCATATATCCCTCGTTTCCGAGAAGGGATCCGGTAATTTCCGAATGAGCTTTTGTGCTGTTCACTGCCGCCCTGATATACCCGGCAAGGCGCGCGGAAAGCTCACTGCTCTCGACAAAAGCCGGCCGCACAGGAGCATCTGTGCAGACATAGCCCTCCCATGCAAGAACCGGATATGTCTCTCCGTCAGCAAAAGCTGATGAAAGGTCGGACGCGGATAACGCTTCAACCTCGGTTATTCCCGCCTTGCTGTCGGTTCCGGTTCCCTTGATGTAGAAGCAGTTTGTATTTTTGCCTCTGCTTGCCCCGACAACGGCACCGATGTTGTTGTTGCTGTTTTTTGAATCAACAACCGATCCTGCATTATAGCAGTTGGCAAGCACGGCTGAAGCGGCCTTATGCCCTCCGGACACACCGCCGACGGTTGCGGGACCTTCAACCGTCCCGACATTATAGCAGTCGGTCACCTCGCCTGCGCGCCAATGCTGACCGGTAACGCCGCCGATATAACCGGTTGTGCCTGAAATACTGCCCGAGTTATAGCACCCGCTTACCGTGCAGGCTCCGTTCAGATAACCGGCAACACCGCCGACAGCGCTGCCGCCCCTGACATCGGCTCTGTTTCCGCAGCTGCTGATCTTTCCGCCATCAAGATATCCGACGATACCGGCAGCATTCGACGAACCGGAAACACTGCCTTCCGCGACAAGGTTTCTGACGGTTCCGCCGCTTACATATCCGAATAGTCCGACATCCGAGCCGGAGGCAATATAAAGCCCGCTTATGACATGATACCCGCCGTCAAAGGTTCCGCAGAACTTATTCGACTTTGTTCCGACCGGCGTCCACGGATTGTTCCTGCCGCCGAGATACAGATTGACATCAAGTCTGACAAGCTTACCCTCAAACGTGTTTCCGCCGTTGACCTCATCGGCAAAGGCCTTGAACTGTTCATACGTGGTTATGATAAGATCCGGTACCCTTGTCTGCCATTTAAGCACCGGGTACCCGCTGTTAAGCCCGTCGATGTCATCGGCAAACGCAGAACCGAGCGCCGTGGCTTCAAGGCTTGTCACCGAATTTACGTCTGTTCCCAGGTAACCGACACCGCGGAATTCCGATCCGGAAAGGTCGTAGCAGTTTTCAGCCGTTCCCTTTCCTCCGAGAACCGAACCGTGATTGTTCACCGACGCTGCGGAATTTATCACCTCACCTGCATTGTAGCAGTTGGTAAGCACCGTTCCCGAAGCGGCTTTATGCCCTCCGGAGATTCCTCCAACGGTTCCGGGACCGGTAACCGTTCCGACATTATAGCAGTTTGTCACCTCACCGGCACGCCAGTGCTGACCGGTGACGCCGCCGATATAACCGGTCGTACCTGTAATATTGCCCGAATTATAGCACCCGCTTACCGTGCAGGCTCCGTTCAGATAACCGGCAACACCGCCGACGGCACTGCCGCCCCTCACGTCAGCCCTGTTTCCGCAGTCTGTGATGTTTCCGGCGGTAAGTTTTCCGACGATTCCGGCAACATTAGATGAACCGCTGACGCTTCCGTCAACGACAAGGTTTCTGATATTCCCTCCGCTGACAAATCCGAAAAAACCGACATCCGGGCCGGACGCAATATACAGCCCGCTCACGACGTGATTTCCGCCGTCAAATGTCCCTTTGAAAGGGTTTGCGGAGGTTCCGATCGGTGTCCACGGACTTACCTCGCCGCCGAGGGCAATATCGGCGGTCAGAACGACAGTCTTTCCCTCGTATGTATTACCTCCGTTCACCTCTGCCGAAAAATCAAGCAGCTCGGAAAGTGTGCCGATCTGAATGTCCGGTTCTGCCGCAAATGCAGCCATCGGCAGTACCGATATGAACATGACAAATGCGGCAAATCCGGCAATCAGCCTGTTGGTATTGAATCTCACTGATACTCCTTCCGATACGCGGTTCATCCGCCGCCGTTACTCTGCCGTGTACCCTTCGCGCGGAACGAAAAAACTCCTTTGCCGTTAAGGTCAAGGGAGTACAGCAGATTCAGAGCAGCCGCGTGATTTTCGCAAAAAGAATGCTGAACCAAAAACCGCAACGCGGCTGCAGATCGGCTGCACTCTTCACACCAAAGCTGTGTTGAACCGGAAAATACGGCAGGTTTCCTGACTTATGATGCCGCGGAAAAATCCGCAAAAAAGCAGTCAGACCCCGGGCATGACTTTCCCGCGGACATTTCGTGCTTTCATCTCGTCAAATACAGTAATGGCGGTTGTTCCGGACTCGAACCGGATTTCCTTTTACATCTACTCAGTTAACAACTTTTCAAACCGTATTTTCTCATATCTATTTTTTATCGGCTACAGTATAACACATTATCCGTGTTTTTGCAATACCGAAAACCGAACAATTCCGCGAAATTGCCGCAGCTTTTTTGTTGTAAATTCTCAAAGTAAATGCAGCTATGCGATTCGGAGTTGAATTTACTTTGAGAATCCGCGGTTTTTGTCTGACAACGCAGGCCGTTTCATGCTGCGTAAGATTTTTTATTCAGCCCCGACGCGGTTTTTCATGACGGATTCGCGCACGGCTCTTGAAATTTCAAGGTTTATGCTGTATAATATATTTCAGTAAAACATAAAATCACACTTCCGTAAAGGATATTATCATGAAACACGACATTTCTCGCGACCTGCCCTGCGTCTGCGAATTCTGCGAGCACGCCGCAATCATCAACGACGAAGAAAACGTTCTTTGCGAGCGCCGCGGAATCGTCAGCCGCGAGTACAAATGCAGAAAATTCGTCTACGACCCCCTCAAGCGCGTTCCCAAGCCTCTTCCTCCGCTTCCAAAGCTGTCGGAGGATGATCTGGTGCTGTGACGGGAAAGGAACGTCTTCCTTCTCTGAGAGAAGGAAGCGAAGAGCATACTGAAAAAAGAATTATTCTTTACTGTACGCTTCTTTGCTTCTTTCTTTCAAAGAAAGAAGACGTTCTCTTTTCACCGCTCCGGTATTTCTATTTTATACTTTTTCGCCGGGTCGTCGGAGGTGTTTGCAAGGACAGCGTTTTCATTCTGCATATATCCGAAGAGGCGGGTGAGGTGAGTGACGAAGATATATTTCGTTCCGAGACCGGGCATGAAGCGGAGGATGTTGTACATACTCTCGGTGCCCTCGCGGTATGAGGTGGTCTGGAAGGTCTCGTTGAGGAGCAGTAGGGAGTGAGGGGTAAGCCCGCTTATTATCCGCGCGATCTCCTTTGCCTCCTGATCGAAGCGCCCCGCCGCATCGCCGGAGAGAAATTCCTCCTCGGCTGACGAGAAGTGCGAGAAGAACCCGTGCCTTATGCTCATGCGTGCCGACTCGGCAAGGACGGGAAGCCCCGCCTGCGCGAACAGTTGTGCCGAGCCTATCGCGCGTAGATAGACGGTCTTTCCGCTGTCGGTCAGTCCTTTTACGAGAAGACCTGATTCCGACGCGGTCAGAGAAACATCGTTCGGCACGGTCTTTGCGCCGGCACCGTTTGACAAAAGCACAAGTTCTCGCAGCCCCTTTGCGTTCATGCAGTCGGCTTCTGCGGGAAGGATATCCGGCATTGTCAGCGGGACGCCGCTCTCTTTTGCAACGTCTGCATAGGCAAGCGCGGCTTCATAGAACATCATTTCATTCGACATTCCGAAAAACGCGCCGTAGACCTCGTCAGTCACCTGCGTAAGCGCTGAATCTATTCTGCAAAGCGCCTCGTTAAGCATGAACACCGAATCGGAATACGGGTCTTCCCCCGCCTCCGATATTTCCGCAGTGACGGCTCTGAATCCGTCGTCGGCTTTTTTCTTTGAGAAGATGCGGCTGAGCGCGCCGCCCTCCGGTTTATGCTCTGAAATCCCCGATATGTCGCAGAGACAGAGCCGGAGTGCGCCGTCGAGCTTTGCCGCAACGGTGAAGTCAAAGCAGTCGGGCGTCTGATACCTGAAAAGCTGGGATATTTCAACGATCTCATCAAGTGCGGCATTGTCAGCCATTCCGCGGCACCAGTCGCGCATTGCGACAAGCCCCTCCGCCGTTATCGGGTACCCGGAGAGGGGATCGCCTATCGAGGAAAAGAAAGACGCTATCGTTGACGGGAATATCGCGGTGACCTTGAGCGACGAAAAGGTGTACTCGAGAAGTGCCTCGGGGTTTATTTCCGCGCCTCTTCCGGTCGCGGTGCCGAGTTTCATCTCCTGCCAGTCGCTCTTTATTCTGTCATACCGCGCGAAGAGCAGTCTGAGGGAGTCAAAAAGGCCGGGAATGTTCTGAAAATCGCTGAAGATCTGCTGTCTGAATATGATATTGTCCCTGTCGGTCAGCGGCTTTGAAAGAACCGACACGAAATAATCGGCACGCCGTGTGTCCTCGATAATATTATGAGCCGCGCGGTCAACCGACAGGTCATAAATGACCTCGCAGACCGCCGGTCTGTCTTCTTTTTTCTGAAGCAGGCTGAATTTCACCGTCACTCCTCCTTTGCTTTGCCGTCGGGGCTTCCGAACCTTGCGGTAAGTGCCTCCGGGGTAAGTCCGTATCTTTCAAGAATATCCCGCGCGAAAGATCCTCCCGTGCTTTTCTGCTTCGCTATCCGGAAGGTGCGTCGGTTGCTGTCATTTCTGTCGATAAGCACATTGAGGTACGGTATTTCAGATTCGGCAAGGGAATGCTGATGGGTTATATAAAGCCCGAAGATCTTTTTTCCGTAGAGCAGATTCGCCAGCTTTTCGGTCATGATGACGGCGTTTTCCTCGTTTGTTGCCGAGTAAGTCTCGTTAAGGAGGACAAGAGAATTACCGTCCATCCTCTCAAGTATTTTATTGACGCGCCCGTTCTCCTCCACGAATCTTCCGCTTCCGTCGAAGCGCTCGTCGCGCGGGAAGTGGGTGAAAACAGAGCTTAGTCTGCCGAATTTCGCGTGTCTTGCCGGGACGGGACAGCCGTTCATGAAGAGAACAGCCGAAATTCCGACGGTGCGGAGGTATGTGGTCTTTCCGCCGCCGTTTGCTCCGGTGAGATAATAAAACGGCTCGGCATCGGTGAATTCTATGTCGTTCGGGACGATGTGCTTCTCGTTCTTTGCAAGGAGAGACACGTCATAAGCCTCGGTAACGTGTATCCCGTGCTCATCGGAAAGCTCCGGATAGGTAAGCGGTATACCGGCTTCGGCGATCATGTCAAGGAAACCGAGCATTGTGACATAGAACCGCAGTTCCGAATGATAGTATATCACCGGTCTTACGTACAGGGACGAATACTTTTTCGAAAAAGCCGCAAGCTTCTCCGAAAGCTCCGGAGAAAGCGACGAAACTGCCGTGATTATGTCGGGCGAAAGCCTTCTTTTCTTGGTTTCCCTGACCTTCGGAGGCTCGATTCCGAGGGTGCCGGCGCACTTTACGATACGGTCGAAATACGTAACGTCAGACGCCGCACCGACCTTTATTTCCTGACCGTGGCTTTTCAGAGAGATGTCAAGCTGTTTTTCGTACTCCGGGTAAAGGCTGTCGATCTCCGCCGACATACTGCGGTAGCTCTCACCCTTTATTTCACGGGAAAATGCCGCGGCAAAGCAGTCGGAAAGTGCGTCCCCGAAGCCGGAGGCGGCAGCGTTCACGGCAAACTCGCGCTCGGTGCGCATCAGGGCAAGGAACACGGCGCTCTTCTCGGCATCGCAGCGGGCTGAGGAATATATGGAATCAAGAGAATTGAGCTCGGCTGAAATATCAAGCAGCCGGCTGAACTTCTCCCGTGCATCAGAGCCCGAAAGCGAACGGAAAAGCTCCTGACGCGCCGTGATGTTCTCTGCCTCACAGGGGATCTTCACGGTCTTTGCCACGCTTTTAGGTATGAAATTGAGAAGCTGAAGATCCTCGAAAACGGTAAGCTCCATCGGGCTCAGCTTCGGTGCGGATTTGTATAATAAACTCGGATATCCCATATCGGGCAGAACCTTTCGTGCGGACGGCAGCTGATTTTACCGGAAAAACGCGCCGTCAGATATTTATCCGTTCAATTATACATTATTTCCGGCGATATTGCAAGCTATATTTGTAAACAGTATTGAAATGACGGGCAAGATATGATATACTTTACTGTAATAAAGAAAAGGAGACCGAAAATTGCTGACAGACAGATACTTCATGCCGGACAGATGCTTTGACGATATTTACATGATAACCCCGGAATTCCTTCTTGCCGAAGGTATCCGCGCGGTGCTTCTTGACATAGACAACACACTTGTTACCTACGATGACCCGGAGCCGACGGAGCCGGTCATAAAATGGCTGAATTCCCTTGCGGAAAACGGCATTTCGGCGGCGTTCATCTCTAACAACCACAGAGAGCGGGTGGAGAGGTTCAATTCCCGGCTCGGCTATTTCGCCTCATGGGACAGCAAAAAGCCGTCCGGAAAGAACTATATCGCCGCTATGAAGCACCTCGGTACAGACAGAAGCAACACCGCAGTCATCGGCGACCAAATCTTCACCGACGTGTGGTCGGCAAAGAGGCTGGGACTCCGCGCATACCTTGTTAAGCCGATAAAAGACAAGCTGACCCCGCTGTTCCGTTTCAAGCGTGCGCTTGAGGTTCCGGTTCTTAAAAGATACGCAAAGATGCACGGGGGAAAAAGCTGATGCCGACACTTCTCTGCCCCATATGCGGAAAGCCCCTTTCTTCCGACGGGAAATGCTTCCGCTGCGAGAACCGGCACTCTTTCGACATTGCAAAAGAGGGGTACGTAAACCTTGCTCCCGGACGCTCAGGCTCGGGAGACAGCCGGGAAATGTGCCGTGCAAGACGGGATTTTCTTTCGGCCGGATATTACAGCCGCTTTGCGGAGGCACTGGCCGATGCGGTGAAAAGACACATCCCGGAATCGCCTGCTGTCATCTGCGATGCCGGCTGCGGTGAGGGATATTATATCAGGGAGATGAAGAAGCGGCTTCCGGAAAGAGATTTTGTCGGCTTTGACCTTGCAAAGGATTCCGTCCGCTTTGCGGCAAAGGCTGAAAAGAGCGCGGAAAAACCGGCGGTCTTTGCCGTTGCCGGGATATTTGATATGCCGCTTGCCGACCTGTCGTGCGCCGCGGTGACATCGGTATTTGCGCCGGTGCCGGCTGAAGAGGCGCACAGGATCCTGTCCGACCGCGGAATTCTTGCGGTGGCTCATCCCGGAGAAAAGCATCTGTCGGGCTTCAGGAGGCTGATATACGACACACCGTATGACAACATCGAAAAGGATCTTTCTTATCCCGGTTTTGATAAGATCGGCGAATACCGCTGCGGTTACGGTGTTTTTATCGAAAAGCGTGACACGGAGAACCTGTTTCTCATGACCCCGTACTGCTGGAAAACCTCTCGTGAGGACACGGAAAAATACCTTTCGCACGACGGGTTCGAAACGGAGCTTGACTTCATAATAACCATTCTTCAAAGAAAATGAAGAACGCGAGATATAGTTTAAGCCTATATCTCAGTATTATTTTCATGTATTGGACAAATGCGTCGGGCTGTGATATAATCTTTCCATCAAAACAAGGACACCCGCAAAGGAGAAAGAAAAATGAAAAAAATACTGTCACTTATCGCCGCAGTGCTTCTAGCACTCACCGCATTTGCATCCTGCTCGAAGAAAAACGACAAACTTGTCGTTGCCGTCCCGAACGATGCAACAAACGAAGCCCGTGCGCTTCTGCTTCTTGAAAAGCAGGGCTACATCAAGCTGAAGGAAGGCGCCGGCATCACTGCCACCGTCCGCGATATCGTTGAGAACCCCTACAACCTCAGCTTTAAGGAAGTCGAAGCAGCTCAGCTCCCCAATTTCCTCAAGGACGTTGATTACGCGGTCATCAATTCCAACTATGCAATTTCCGCAAAGCTCAATCCCGTCAAGGATTCGCTTGCAATTGAAGGCTCCTACTCCGCATACGGCAACATCCTTGCCGTAAAGGAAGGAAACGAGAACACCGATAAGATAAAGGCTCTCAAAGCAGCTCTTGAAAGCAAGAAGGTCGCAGACTTTATCGCATCAAAATACGATGGCGCGGTTGTCAGCACCGTTGAGAACCCCGGAGACGGCTTTGACAGCTCTGTCGATTATGATGCACTCAAGGGACAGACGGTAAAGGTCGCCGCCTCCCCCACGCCGCACGCCGAGATCCTTGCGGTTGCAAAGGATATCCTCGCTGTGAAGGAAGTCACACTTGAGATCGTCGAATTCTCCGACTATGTTCAGCCGAACGTAGTTACCGAGAACGGAGAGGTTGATGCAAACTACTTCCAGCACACCCCCTACCTTGACGACTTCAACAAGCAGAACGGTACTCACATCGTCTCCGTCGGTGCTGTCCATGTCGAGCCGATGGGTCTGTACGGCGGCAAGCAGTCAAGCCTTGACGCTATAAAGAACGCGAAATAAGATTGATAAGCAGGGGCGCTGCCCCTGACCCCGCTCAAGGACTTTTTGAAAAAAGTCCTTGAGAATCTCAAAAACTTCTGAAAAAGTAATAATATTTACCCGGAGGTGTTTTACTCACCTCCGGGACGCTTGATGTAACGGGACAAATTCTCTGCAAAAGAAACGGAGCAAAAATGATAGAAATACGGAATCTGTCGAAGAGCTTTGCCGGCTCCGACAACACCGTCGATGCGCTGAAAAACATCAGCCTGACAATTGACGACGGCGACATTTACGGCATAATCGGCATGAGCGGTGCCGGAAAAAGCACGCTTGTGAGGTGCATAAATATGCTTGAGCGCCCGACTTCCGGGCAGGTGCTTATCGACGGCACCGACATGGCAAAGCTCTCTCCGGCGGAGCTGCGCAGGGCAAGGCGTGACATCACAATGATATTTCAGGGCTTCAATCTCCTTATGCAGAGAAACTGCCTTGCAAACATCTGCTTTCCGCTTGAGCTTGCCGGTGTAAAACGCTCCGAGGCAAAAAAGCGTGCAAAGGATCTGCTTGAGCTTGTCGGGCTTCCCGTCAAGGCAAAGGCATATCCCGCCCAGCTTTCCGGCGGTCAGCAGCAGAGGATCGCGATAGCCCGCGCTCTTGCAACAGACCCGAAGGTGCTTCTCTGCGACGAGGCGACAAGCGCGCTTGACCCCAAAACGACGGCGTCGATACTTGAGCTTATCCGCGACATAAACAGGCGTCTCGGGATAACGGTTATAATCATCACCCATCAGATGAACGTCGTCGAGGACATATGCAACCGCGTTGCGATACTTGAAAACGGCGAGGTCGTCGAGGAGGGCGAGGTATCCGAGGTTTTCTCGCGTCCGAAATCGTCTGCGGCACGGAGAATGGTTTTCCCGGATTCCGACAACGAGCTTCTTTCAGCCGAAGGCGGCGAGCGGGTCATACGTCTCGTATTCAACGGCGCGGAGGCGGCCGGGCAGCCGATCATTGCAAAAATGGCAATCGATGAGCGCATTGCGGCAAGCATCCTCTATGCCTCGACAAAGAGCATCGGCTCAAAGCTGTACGGCAAAATGCTTCTCGGGCTTCCCGATGACGACGATATCGTTGCGCGGGCGATAAAATACCTGACAAAATGTGAAAATGTCTTTGCAGAGGAGGCGGAAAACAGATGAATTACGATTTTTCCCCGGAAAGATTAAGCATTGCGCTTGATATGCTGAAAAACGATATGCCGTATGCGCTGTGGGAGACGCTTTATGCAACGGTTCTTGCGACGCTTTTCGCGGTGATCATCGGACTTCCGCTCGGTATTCTGCTTGCCGTCGGAGGAAAGGACGGGATCATACGGGTCCCGAAATGGGTTCTCTCGCTTCTCGGCGTACTTATAAACCTGCTCCGTTCGGTTCCGTTCATCATTCTTATGGTGATAGTGATCCCGCTGACAAGGCTTATCGTCGGCACGTCGATCGGAACCGAAGCATCGATAGTTCCGCTTGTGATCGCGGCGTTCCCGTTCGTTGCGCGGCTTGTCGAAAGCAGCATCCGCGAGGTCAACCCGAACATAATCGAAGCAGCGCAGAGCATGGGTGCATCGCCGTTTCAGATAATCGCGAAGGTTCTTATCCCGGAGTGCGTTCCGTCGCTTATCTCCAATCTGACAATAGCCTTTACGACGATCCTCGGCTACACCGCAATGAGCGGCGCGGTAGGCGGCGGCGGACTCGGCAACATTGCGATAATGTACGGCTATCAGCGGTACAATTATCCGGTCATCGTGTTCGCGGTGGTCATACTGATAGTGGTCGTGCAGGTATTCCAGAGCCTCGGGACCTTCCTGTCGGTAAAGCTGGACAGAAGAATCAAGCATTGATAAGAATAAATTTCTAAAAGCCTATTGACATTGTAGGCATTGTGTGATATACTCATCTCACGGTACGGGAAACAATAGCCCCCGGACCGGGAAAAGGAGAAAATATAATGTCAAAGGTATACGTTTCAGCAGATCAGCTCATAGGTCACACCCCCCTGCTTGAGCTTACACAT
>FR891174.1:15765-17577 GCA_000433515.1 Candidatus Colimorpha enterica
AAAGAGACCGGAGCGGGTGCAAAGATCGTTGCCAAGCTCGAATACTTCAATCCGGCGGGATCGGTGAAGGACAGAGTTGCAAAGGCAATGATCGACGACGCCGAAAAGCGCGGAGTTCTGAAGAAGGATTCCGTGATAATCGAGCCGACCTCCGGAAATACCGGCATCGGGCTTGCATCGGTTGCCGCCGCCCGCGGGTACAGGATCATTATCGTTATGCCGGAGACCATGAGCGTCGAGCGCCGTCAGCTGATAAAGGCATACGGTGCGGAGATCGTCCTGACCGACGGGACAAAGGGCATGAAGGGCGCAATTGCAAAGGCTGAAGAGCTTGCAAAGGAGATCCCCGAAAGCTTCATTCCCGGTCAGTTCGTCAACCCGGCAAACCCGGAGGCTCACCGCACAACGACAGGTCCGGAGATATACGAGGACACCGACGGCGAGGTTGACATTTTCGTTGCCGGAGTCGGAACCGGCGGAACGGTCACCGGTGTGGGCGGGTATCTGAAATCTAAAAAGCCCGGTGTTAAGGTTGTGGCGGTCGAACCCGCTTCCTCCCCTGTTCTTTCAAAGGGTGAGTCGGGACCGCATAGGATTCAGGGCATAGGCGCCGGATTTGTACCGGAGGTTCTTGACACGGCGGTATACGACGAGATCATTACGGTCACGAACGAGGATGCCTTTGCCACCGGAAAGCTGATAGGACGCAAGGAAGGCGTGCTTGTCGGCATCTCCTCCGGTGCGGCTGTGTGGGCTGCGATCGAGCTTGCAAAGCGCCCCGAAAACGCAGGAAAAACCATCGTTGTTCTTCTCCCCGATACCGGCGACCGTTATCTCTCAACCCCTATGTTTGCTGACTGATGTGGAGGGAGAACGAAGGGGCTCTGCCCCTTACCCCGCCTTCTTTCTTGAGAAGAAAGAAGGGAGAAAGAAGAACAAAAACAGAAAATCGAATGTTTGAGCGGCAAAAATGATATTGCATTTGTAAACTGCTGACCGCTTGGATATTCTGCTGATTATTCACTCAAAATCCGTCCTCCGGCACCGACAAAACGGCGCCGGAGTGGTTTTGGTTATTAAGGAACAAAAAAGAAAGACCTTTTCCGGGTCGGAAGGAAAGAAAATCACTATGAAAAACGAAAGATGGGAACTCAACAAGAACCTCGCACAGATGCTGAAGGGCGGCGTTATTATGGACGTCACGACCCCGGAGCAGGCAAAAATAGCCGAGGCTGCGGGAGCCTGCGCGGTCATGGCGCTTGAGCGTATTCCGGCTGACATAAGAGCTGCCGGCGGTGTGTCGAGAATGAGCGACCCGAAAATGATAAAGGGCATTCAGAAGGCGGTTTCGATCCCGGTAATGGCAAAATGCCGTATCGGTCACTTTGCCGAGGCGCAGATACTTCAGGCGATCGATATAGACTACATCGACGAGAGCGAGGTTCTCTCCCCTGCCGATGACAGGTATCACATCGACAAAACAGCGTTTGACGTTCCGTTCGTCTGCGGAGCAAAGGACCTCGGCGAGGCTCTCCGCCGCATTAACGAAGGTGCATCGATGATCCGCACAAAGGGTGAACCCGGCACCGGAGACGTTGTTCAGGCGGTGCGTCACATGAGAATGATGCAGTCAGAGATACGCCGCATCGGCTCAATGTCAGAGGACGAGCTTTACGACGCGGCAAAGCTGCTTCAGGTTCCCTATGACCTGGTTCTCTATGTTCACGAAAACAAAAAGCTCCCGGTCGTCAACTTTGCGGCGGGCGGTGTTGCGACCCCGGCTGACGCGGCGCTTATGATGCAGCTCGGTGC
>FR891174.1:17676-19696 GCA_000433515.1 Candidatus Colimorpha enterica
GTTACAAACTACAACGACCCGAAGATGCTTGCAGAGCTTTCCTATGACCTCGGCGAAGCGATGGTCGGCATAAACGAGCAGGAGATCGAGCTGCTCATGGCTGAGAGGGGCAAATAATGCGTATCGGCGTTCTTGCGCTTCAGGGTGCTTTTGCGGAGCATGAAAAAATGCTCTCAATGCTCGGCGCAGAAGCATTTGAGATACGGAAGAGAGCTTCCCTTCCCGACAGCTTTGACGGGCTTATCATCCCCGGCGGCGAAAGCACCGTTCAGGGAAAGCTGCTCCGCGAGCTTGACCTTCTTTCTCCGATAAAGTCGATGATATCGTCCGGGCTTCCGGTGTTCGGAACCTGTGCCGGGCTTATTCTGCTTGCAAAAAAGACCGGCGACGGCGCGGTATACCTTGACGCCATGGACATAAAAGCCGAACGGAATGCCTACGGCAGACAGCTCGGCAGTTTCCGCACAAAAGCGGTTTTCGACGGCATCGGCGAGATCGAAGAAGTCTTTATCCGCGCGCCGTATATCTCGGAGGTATGGGGTGACGCGAAAATACTGTCGTCGGTTGACGGACGCATTGTTGCGGCGCGTCAGGGAAAGATGCTTGTGACCGCATTCCATCCGGAGCTGACCTCCGATACGCGGGTTCACGGCTGTTTTCTTGACATGATCCGCGGAGACAGATAAATGAAGATACTTGTAGCAATGAGCGGCGGCGTGGATTCAAGCGTCTGCGCCGCGCTCCTTACCGAAAAGGGTTACGAATGCATCGGATGCACGATGAAGCTGTACGATAATGAGGACGCCGGAGTGCCGAAGGAGCACACCTGCTGTTCGCTTGACGACGTCGAGGACGCGCGCTCGGTTGCGATGCACCTCGGAATGCCGTATTTCGTTTTCAACTTCACCTCCGATTTCAGAGAAAAGATCATCGACCGTTTTGTTGCCGGTTATCTTGCCGGAGAGACTCCGAACCCGTGCATAGACTGCAACAGGTTCATGAAATTCGACCGGCTTTTCGACCGCGCCGACGTGCTTGAATGCGATCATATCGCAACGGGACACTACGCGCGTGCAGTAAACGAAAACGGGAAATACCTTCTGAAAAAAGCCCTTGACCCGTCGAAGGATCAGAGCTATGTTCTCTATTCCATGACCCAGAAACAGCTTTCGCGCACTCTCTTCCCACTCGGAGAGTTAAGAAAATCCGATGTGCGCGGGATCGCGGCTTCTCACGGCTTTCTCAACGCCGACAAGCCCGACAGCCAGGATATCTGTTTCGTCCCCGACGGAGACTATGCAAAGGTAATTGAGCTTCACACCGGAAAACCGACGCTCCCCGGCAATTTCGTTGACCGCGACGGAAAAATTCTCGGCAGGCACAACGGGATCATCCGCTACACGGTGGGACAGCACAAAAAGCTCGGCATTCCCCTCCCCGGCGCGCGGTATGTCTGCGAGATACGCCCGGAGTCGAACGAGGTGGTTCTCGGCGAAGAAAAAGACCTCTACGGCTGTACCGTAAAGGTCGGAAATATAAACTGGATCGCCGGCACGCCTCCGGCGGATAATTTCAGATGCTCGGCAAAGCTCCGTTACCGTCAGCCGGAAAAGCCCTGTACAGTCACGGTAAACCCTGACGGGACGGCAACTCTTGTCTCCGACGAGCCCCAGCGCGCCGTGACACCCGGTCAGGCGGCGGTGTTCTACGACGGCGACACGGTTCTCGGCGGCGGGACAATAATGAGATAAGCCTATATCACGTAATCATCCGCGCCGTTGGTCCTTGCGCTGTCAACGATGTCCTGAACCGTGATGCCGTCAAGGTAGTTGTTCACAACATCATAAAGCCCCTGCCAGACGGGAAGAGTTTCGCAGTGTGCGCTCCTCTCACACCCCGGCGGGTCAGACTCAAGGCACGGGATCGGCGCAAGGCTCCCCTCGGTTATCCGGAGCACGTCACCGACGGTGATCCTGTCCGCGGGAACCGCAAGGCTGTAACCGCCCTGAAATCCGCGGCT
>FR891174.1:19741-21455 GCA_000433515.1 Candidatus Colimorpha enterica
CCCGGCATTGTTAAGAAGCGGAACTATCTGCTCGAGATATTTTTTTGATATCGACTGCCGCGCGGCAATGTCCTTGAGCGCGATACACCCACAATCACAGTGAGCGGCGAGATCGGCAAGCAATCTCAGCGCATATCTTCCCTTTGTCGATACCTTCATGTTTCAACCCCCATTCCGCAAAAACGCACCCATGTCCGGTGCGGATCGGATATATTACTATAATAACATATATTTTATAGGTTTTCAAGCCCCGGAACGATTTTTAACAGGAAAGGAACCAGAAAAATGACGCTTCAGCAGTTGAATTACGCAATCACAATAGCCGAAACCGGCTCTATGAACAGGGCGGCTGAAAAGCTGTACATCGCTCAGCCCTCACTCAGCGCTTCGATGCAGGAGCTTGAGAAGGAGCTGGGGATATCGATTTTCAACCGCGGCGGCAGAGGAGTGACTCTGACTCCGGAGGGACAGGAATTCATTCTCTATGCAAATCAGGTATACGGTCAGTACCGCAACCTGCTTGAGAAATTCGGAAAAGGCGGGAACGTCAGAAAGAAATTCGGAGTATCAGCCCAGCACTATTCCTTTGCGGTCAGGGCTTTTGTTGAGATGGCAAAAAACTTCGACATACTTGAATATGATTTCGCGATAAGAGAGACAAGGACCCGCGACGTCATAACCGATGTGGCAACGCTGCGAAGCGAGATCGGAATTCTTTATCTCAGCGACTTCAACCGACGCGCGATCCTCAAAATGCTTGCCAACGCAAATCTTGAGTTCCGACATCTTATCGACTGTGACGTCTATGCCTATCTGTGGCGCGGACATCCGCTGGCGAACGAGAAATCGGTCACACGTGAACAGCTTTCGGAATATCCCTGCATGACCTTTGAGCAGGGTGAGAACAGCTCGTTCTATCTCACCGAGGAGGTCTTCAACACCGCAGAATATGCAAGGACGGTAAAGGTTAACGACAGGGCTACAATGCTCAACCTGATGGTCGGGCTGAACGGATATACCATCTGCTCCGGCATCATCTGCGAGGAGCTGAACGGCACCGACTACGCGGCTGTCCGCTTTGTCCCGGACGGAGACCCGCACGAGAGCATCATGGAGGTCGGGTACATCGTCAGAAAGGACTCCATGCTCAGCCGGATAGGTGAGCTGTATGTCAGCGAAATCAAGAAGTATCTCGGAATTGCGTCAGAAAATCTGAAGGAGTAGTGATATGCTGAGAAAACTATACGGGATCGTAAGCTCCGGTTCGGTTGTGGGATCGTTTATTGCGATAGTCCCGGTAACCCTTGCCGTCGGACTTATATATACGGTATACCGGATCGCAAAATCAAAGAAAAACGATGCGCCGACAGCATGGGGCAAGGAGATCATAAAGCTTCTTTTCGTTCTTTACCTGACCGGGCTTGCAAACCTTACCCTTGTTCCGCCGAATCTGTGGACATCGGTGTGGGCGAGGATCGTTGTCGGATACAGCTACGAAAGACCGGCTTTTTTCTCGGGGGGATTCAATTTTGTCCCAACGGTTTTCGGGCTGATCTCCGGAACTCTGACAGCCGGACGATGGATTTATACGATGCTGCTTTTCAATTTCCTCATGTTCGTCCCGTTCGGCTTCTTCCTGCCGTTCGTTTCGGGTAAAGTGAACGGAAAGAACGTCTTCCTTATTGCCGTTGCAGTCCCCGCCGCGATCGAGATC
>FR891175.1 GCA_000433515.1 Candidatus Colimorpha enterica
GTAGGTCGTATATTCACGGTTCGACGCGACCTTTACCGGCGAATCGAAATGCGCGGCGATCTTTTCGCACCTTCCGGGGTCTCCGGGAAGTATCACATATTTTCCGACATCGCCCGGCGCGCAGGCGATGTGATAGCATTTTCCGTCAACGATCATTCTGTTTTTCCTCCGTCATCGATAAATCCCGCGTCACTGAAGCTGTCGGGCAGAAGTTCGGAGAGCCGCTTTACGGTAAATTCTCCGTTCCCGTCCGAAAGCACAACGTCAATGTCACCGCAAAGCTCCGAAAGGAACTGACGGCAGACTCCGCAGGGGGTGCATATGCCGTTTATCACGCCGTTTTTCCCGCCGGCAACGGCAATTGCAAGAAATTCACGCTCGCCCTCGCTGACAGCCTTTACAAGAGCGGTTCTTTCGGCGCAGACCGTCGGCGAAAACGCGGCGCTTTCGATGTTGCAGCCGGTATACACCTTTCCGTCGCGGCAGAGCAGCGCGGCTCCGACGCGGAAACGCGAGTAGGGCGAGTACGACATCTTCATCGCGCCCTCCGCCGAGGAAACCAGCGATCTATACGGCACGGTCACGATATCGCCGGAAAAATCCCTGCCGGGGAGCGTGTTTTCAAGCCCGAACAGCGACAGTACCGTTTTTCCTATATCGGCATATGTGCCGCGCGTGCCGATGTTTTTCGGAATTATGCCGTTTGCGCAGGCGAGCACCGGGATATACTCGCGCGAATGGTCGGTGCTTGCGGTCGCCGGGTCGCAGCCGTGGTCGGCGGTGATTATCAGAAGATCGCTGTCGCGCATTTTCTTCATTAAGCCGCCGAGCCAGAGATCGAATTCCGAAATCGCCCGGGCGTAGCCGTCGATGTCGTTTCTGTGGCCGTATTTCGAGTCGAAATCGACGAGATTCACAAAGCAAAGCCCGGTGAAATCGCGTTCTGCGACCTCGTCGGTCTTTTTCATCCCGTCGTCGTTCGAGACGGTCGGAATGCGCTCCGTCACTCCGCGTCCGGCGAAAATGTCGGATATTTTCCCTATCGCAACCGTTTCAAGACCGGCGGATTTCAGGATATCAAGCATTGTCGTCCCTGTCGGCTCAAGCGCAAAATCGTGCCGGTCGGACGTGCGCCGATAATCCGGATATTCACCGACAAACGGGCGGGCTATGACCCTTCCGACGGCATTTTTCCCTGTGAGGATGCGTCTTGCCGTCCGGCAGTAGTCATACAGCTTTTCAAGCGGGATGACATCGGTGTGAGCCGCCGCCTGATAGACGCTGTCGGCGGAGGTATAGACTATCATCTTTCCCGTCCGTGCCTGTTCCCTG
>FR891176.1:0-5024 GCA_000433515.1 Candidatus Colimorpha enterica
CTTTCTCCGGAGAAAGAAAAACGGACAGGCTCCGACGCTGTCGGAAAATCTCTGTTGCAAAAACAAAATCCGACTGACAAACGGGCTGACGGCGACTCAGTCATAAAATCTCCGTCACCAAACCCACCCCCGCAACAAAAAAACAAGAAAGCGTAACCACAATGGACATGAAACTTGACTATTCCGACATTCATTTCAAAAACGACGGCAGGCTGAAGCTGCTGATAATCGTCGGCACGCGGCCGGAGATTATCCGGCTTTCGGCGGTGATAACAAAGTGCCGGGAGTATTTCGACTGCCTGCTTGCGCACACGGGGCAGAATTACGACTACAACCTCAACGGCATATTCTTCCGCGACCTTAAGCTCGGAGAGCCGGAGGTGTACATGAACGCCGTCGGGGACGACCTCGGGGCGACGGTCGGAAACATCATAAACTGCTCATACAAGCTGATGGCGCAGATAAAGCCGGACGCTGTGCTTATCCTCGGTGACACGAACTCCTGCCTGTCTGCTATCCCGGCAAAGCGGCTGCATATTCCGATCTTCCACATGGAAGCCGGCAACCGCTGCAAGGACGAGTGCCTTCCGGAGGAAACAAACCGCCGGATCGTCGATATAATCTCCGACGTCAATATGGCATATTCCGAGCACGCGCGGCGGTATCTTGCCGAGTGCGGTCTGCCGAAGGAGCGGACCTATGTCACCGGTTCTCCGATGGCGGAGGTGCTTCACGCGAACCTTCCCGACATCGAAAAGAGCGACATTCTCTCCCGCCTCGGGCTTGAGCGCGGAAGGTACATCCTTCTCTCGGCTCACCGCGAGGAGAACATCGACACCGAAAAGAACTTTGAAAGTCTGTTCGGCGCGATAAACCGCATGGCGGAGAAATACGATATGCCGGTGCTTTATTCCTGCCACCCGAGAAGCAGAAAAAGGCTTGAGACAAGCGGCTTTGCGCTTGATCCCCGCGTGATACGTCACGAGCCTCTCGGTTTTCACGACTACAACAATCTTCAGATGAACGCCTTCGCGGTGGTTTCCGACAGCGGAACGCTTCCGGAGGAATCGAGCTTTTTCACCTCTGTCGGAAAGCCCTTCCCGGCGGTCTGCATACGGACATCGACCGAGCGTCCGGAGGCTCTTGACAAGGGCTGCTTCGTTCTTGCCGGGATCGACGGCGATTCGCTGCTTCAGGCGGTCGACACGGCTGTTGAGATGAACCGGAACGGTGATTACGGCATTCCCGTACCGGACTATGTCGAGGAAAACGTCTCGGTCAAGGTGGTAAAGCTCATTCAGTCATACACCCGCGTGGTTGACAGGATGGTGTGGAGGAAGTATTGAAAAACCGAAAAGCGCGGGCGCTGCCCGGACCCGCCAAGGGACTTCTTGAAAGAAGTCCCTTGGAACCTCAAGAACTTTTGAAAAAAAGATGTTTTTGATAGGGTGAGATATATATTTCTCATTTTTTACCCGGTGATTGTCCGGGTTGACTATTGTGACCGCGAAAATCGCCCGTGCGACGTGTTTTTTCGCTTTTTTCGCCTCTTGAAAAACGCGTGGGAATGTGATAAACTGTAATGACAGCATCGGGCAATACTCGGTCTGCGTCTCAGACGCGGTATTGTACCGACTGTAATGATCCGTTTTCCGTCCGGGACGGAAAGGAAGGGTTTCGGCATGAATCAAAACACAAATAATTTGAAAAAGGTGCAGAAGCTGACACTGATCGCGCTTCTGACCGCGCTTGTTGTAATTCTTCAGATTCTCGGCGGGTTTATCAGGATCGGCACCTTCTCTGTCTCTCTTGTTCTTGTTCCGATCGTACTCGGTGCGGCGCTTCTCGGACCGTGGGCGGGCGGATGGCTCGGCCTTGTGTTCGGTGCGGTGGTGCTGATTTCCGGAGACGCGGCGTGGTTTATGGGAATGAATCTTCCCGGAACGGTTATAACCGTGCTTCTCAAGGGAACTGTTGCGGGATTTGTTTCCGGAGCGGTTTACCGGCTTATTGAGAAAAAGAACCGTACGGCGGCTATGTTCACGTCAGCCGCGCTTTGTCCGATAATCAATACCGCACTGTTTTTCTGCGGATGTTATCTGTTTTTCTTTGAGGGGCTGACCTCTGCCGCAGCGTCTGGGGGTCAGACTCTGCTTGCCTATATAATCATTGTGCTTATCGGCGGGAATTTCATATTTGAACTTGTTTTCAACCTTGTACTGGCACCGGTCATCCTGCGGCTTATCGATGTCGGAAAGAAGATGCTCGGGCAGGTACCCAAAAACGACTGATGACTCTGACGGCTTTCCGCATTGCGGGGAGCTGTCTGCTTTTCGGAGATCTTGTGATGAAGGACAAATCAAAATTCAGCGATTACCTCACCGGAATGAAGCTGAGCATTCCGGTATTTGTGGGATATTTTTCGGTCAGCTTCGGGTTCGGGGCGCTGGCGGTCACGAAGGGGCTTACCGCGCTTCAGTCGGTGCTTATTTCGATAACGACGCTTGCCGGGGCGGGGCAGTTTGCCGGGCTTGCGGTGATATCAGCCGGCGCGCCGCTTATCGACATGGTGATAACACAGCTTGTCATAAACAGCCGGTATTCGCTTATGAGCCTTGCGCTGAGCCAGAAGATGGGTGACAGGATCGGTTTCTTTCCGCGGCTGTTCATTGCCTTCCACAACACCGACGAGATATTTGCTCTGGCGATGGAGTACGACAAGCCGCTCACCGTGCCGTTTCTGATGGGACTGGGGATACTTCCGATAGCCGGATGGACGTTGGGGACGCTTTTCGGGGCGGTTGCGGGAACTTTTCTGCCGCAGTCGGTGCGGACGGCGCTCGGAGTGGCGCTTTACGGTATGTTCGTGGCTATCGTTGTCCCGCAGGCGAAAAAGAGTCATCCGCTGCTTGCAGCGTCGCTTATTTCGGTGGGACTTGCCTGTGCCTTCAGGTGGGTGCCGTATCTGAAAAACGTGACGGAGGGCATAGCGGTCGTTATCTGTGCGGTCATTGCCTCGGCGGTCTGCGCGGTTCTGTTCCCGATATCGGAGGAGGCTGAAAAGTCATGAAGATATACATCTACATAATCCTTATGGCGGTGACGACGTATCTGCTCCGCGTTCTGCCGCTCACGGTCATCCGGGGGAAGATAAAGAGCCGGTTTTTAAGCTCGTTTCTGTATTACATCCCCTGCGCCTGCCTTGCCGCAATGACATTCCCGGCGATACTCGGAGCGACCGGGTCGATAATCAGCGCGGCGGTCGGATTCGGTGTGGCGTTTCTGCTTGCTTATCTCGAAAAGAGCCTTGTGGTGGTTGCCGCAAGCAGCTGTGCGGCGGTTTTTGTCTGCGAGAGGATAATCGAAGCGCTTCCGGGCATCATGGGGGGCTGACATGGACAAACGGCTTGTTACCCTCGGAAAATCCGCGTCGGCGGAGCTTGTTGAGAAAAAATCGGTTTTCATCGGCTATGCCTCTCCGGTTTCGGACGAGGCGGAGGCGCTTGATTTCGTTGCGAAAATAAAGAAAAAGCACGCCGATGCGCGGCACAATGCTTATGCGTATATGCTGAACGAGGGCGCGTGCGCAAGGTATTCCGACGACGGCGAGCCTCAGGGCACGGCGGGGATACCGGTGCTTGACATTATCAGAAAAGGCGGTTTTTCCGACGCGGTCATTGTCGTCACAAGGTATTTCGGCGGGATTCTTCTCGGTGCGGGCGGGCTTGTCAGAGCCTATTCAGCGGCGGCTAAGCTGGCGGTTGACGTGGCGGGGATAGTTGTTTACGATGTTTTCAGGGTGTTCACGCTGAAATGCTCGTATCAGGATTACGGAAAGCTGTCGCCGCTTCTTGCGTCCGGGTGCATTATTCAGGACGGGATAGATTTTGCCGGGAACGTGACGCTTTCTCTTGCGATCCCGGAGGAGGATTATTCCGCTTTTGTGTCGTCCTGCGCCGAGATCACTGCCGGAAGAGCCGTTTTGAAGGATAACGGAACGAGGCGGGACAGAAAGGCTCAGCGCGGAACCGGAAAGCCTTCCTGATGCTGCCCGGAAATCTATAACCATGCCCTTTTCTTGAACCGCAGCCCTTATATGGTAATTGTGCGCTCTCAAAAAGAGGAGTATTTTCGGTTTTTGCGTATATTAATGTTGTTATTTGTATGCGCGGGAGGGCGGTTATGACGGTCTGTGAGTTGATTTACGAAAGAGAGCGGAATACCCTTTCGGAATTCGCTTTTCTCACCGAGAACACGAGGGGACGCGATTATCCGATAAACAAATGCGACCTCCGCGGAGAGTTTCAGCGCGACAGGGACAGGATCATTCACTCGAAATCCTTCCGGCGGCTGATGCACAAGACACAGGTCTTTCTTTCGCCGGAGGCTGACCATTACCGGACGCGGCTCACCCACACGCTTGAGGTAAGTCAGGTCGCACGGACGATTGCGCGGGCTCTGCGGCTGAATGAGGACCTTGCGGAGGCTGTTGCGCTGGGGCATGATCTCGGTCACACGCCGTTCGGTCACGCGGGGGAGCGGGTGCTGAGAAAGTGCTACGATCCCTCGTTTGCCCATTACAATCAGAGCATACGGGTGGTGGAAAAGCTCGAAAAGCTCAACCTGACCTATGAGGTGCGGGACGGGATACTTCACCATACGACCGGCGGTGCATCGACTCTTGAGGGTCGGGTGATTCTTGAAGCCGACCATATTGCATACATAAATCACGATATCGACGATGCCTGCCGTGCCGGGATCCTCCGTCCGGAGGATATTCCTGCCGACCTGCGCGAGGGGCTCGGCAACACGCACGGCGACCGTATAAACACGATGGTCACAAGCATAATCCGCGCGAGCGAGGGGAAGAATGATATAATCATGGAGCCCGACGTGCGGGAAATGACCGACAGGCTTCACTCCTTCCTTTTTGAAAACGTCTACAAAAACCCGATAGCAAAGGGCGAGGAGGGCAAAGCGGAGGCGATGCTTGAGATGCTGTTTGACTATTTCGGGAATCACCC
>FR891176.1:5136-17933 GCA_000433515.1 Candidatus Colimorpha enterica
ACAGGTATGCGATAAATCTTTACAAACAGCTCTTTATTCCCGATCCGTGGAGGGGCTGAGCGAAGGGATGTGAGAGGATTTGATCTCTCCGCAGATAATTGAAGAACTCAAGTACAGAAACGACATCGAGGATGTTATTTCCGGCTATGTGACGCTCAAGCGCGCGGGGTCGAATCTTGTCGGGCTGTGTCCTTTCCACAGCGAAAGGTCGCCTTCGTTCACCGTTTTCACCGGGACGCGGTCGTTTTACTGCTTCGGATGCGGGGCGGGGGGCGATGTCATCAGCTTCGTCATGCGGGCGGAGAACCTTGACTACATGGATGCTCTCCGGTATCTTGCAAAGCGCGCCGGAATAGAGCTTCCTGACGACGGCACGGGTCAGACCGGGGGAGTGAACCGCGAGAGGATACTTGCCATGAACCGCGAGGCGGCGAAGTTTTTTTTCTCGGAGCTCGGAAAAAGTCCGGCGGCTCAGGAGTATATCGCAAAGCGCGGGCTTTCGTCGGCACTTGTGCGGCATTTCGGCATCGGATATGCTCCCGACGACTGGCAGGCGCTTGCAAAGCATCTGTCCTCGGTCGGGTTCACGAAAGAGGAGATGAGCGCCGGGTTCCTCTGCTCGGTCAGCAAAAGAAACGGTAATTCATACGACATTTTCAGGAACCGGATCATGTTTCCGGTCATCGATGTCAGAGGCGACATCATCGCCTTCGGCGGAAGGACGATAGGAAAGAATCCGGAGGAGCCGAAGTACATAAATTCGTCGGACACTCCGGTGTTCAACAAGCGGCGGAATCTGTTTGCGCTCAATTTCGCAAAGAATTCCTGCGCGGAGCAGATAATACTCTGCGAGGGGTATATGGACGTCGTGTCGCTTCACGGCGCGGGGTTCACCAATGCCGTTGCCTCCTGCGGAACGGCGCTTACAGCGGATCAGGCACGGCTGATGAGGAAATACTCAAAGTCGGCGATAATCTCCTACGATGCCGACGAGGCGGGGCAGAGAGCGGCGGACAAGGCGTTTGCCCTTCTCGGCGAGGCGGGGCTTGAGGCGCGGCTGCTCAAGGTCGAGGACGCAAAGGACCCCGATGAATATATCAGAAAGTTCGGTAAGGACGGCTTTTCAAGACTGCTTTCGAGAAGCCGGAGCCGGTTTGATTTCAAGTTCTCCTCCATCCTTGCGGCGAACGACTTGAATACCCCCGACGGCCGGATCAAGGCGGCGGGGCAGGCGGCGGAGGTCATCGCCGGGATATGGTCGGAGGTCGAGCGCGACGTGTATACGCGTCAGGTCTGCGGGAAGCTGGGGCTTTCCTACGACGGGATGAAGAACGATGTTGCGCGGTTGATTGCAAAACGGAATAAAAAAGAGAAGGCGGAGCGCAATTCCGCGGTCATCAGAGAGGCTGAGGGCTTCGGCGACCGCGTCAATCCCGACAGGATCAAAAACGTCGGCGCGGCGGGAGCTGAGGATACCATAATCGGAATTCTTGCGATGTATCCTGAGCTGATACCGCAGACGGCGGAGAAAACCGGGCTTGCTCCCGACGATTTCGTCACCGATTTCAACCGCAGGGTGTATGAAAAGATGCTTTCGCTCGGCAAAGGGTTCGATATCGGCCTTCTCGGCGAGGATTTTTCGGCTGACGAGGTGTCGAGGGTCATAAAGTACACGGTTTCCCGTCAGGGGCTTACCGACAACGGCATGAATGTCGTTGCACAGTGCGTTGAAAAGCTGAAAAAGAGCCGCGAAAAAGAGGGACTGTCGCTTGAGGATCTGATCGCGAAAAAGAGACAGAGGGATAAGCAGTGAGAGGGGCGAGTTGCTGCGGCAACACCTCATCCGTCGTAGTTCCGCTTGCGGAACTACCGGACACATTCCCCTCAAGGGGAAGGCAATTATTATTGTTTCTTCTTTCCCCTCTTTCTTCTCAAGAAAGAGGCGGGGTTTGGGGCAGAGCCCCATATAATATAAATTCAATTCCACTCAAAGAAAGGCGCCGCGGGATGCGGCACGGGTGTTCAGATGAACGGAGAGAAAAAATTCGAGGTGCACGATCTCATTGAGAGGGGAAAGGCGAAGGGGTCGCTTTCCAACAGTGAGATAATGGAGGCTATCGAGGACATTGATTACGATATAGAGCAGATAGAAAAGCTCTATGATACGCTTGAGGGAATGGGTATCGAGATAACGGGCTATCTTGACACACCGGAATTCGAGCAGATCGAGAACGATGTCGAGAGATACGAGAGCGCCGAGGACATGGAGCGTATGCTGGCACAGGAAGGGCTGGCGATCGACGACCCGGTCAGGATGTACCTCAAGGAGATCGGCACGGTGCCGCTGCTTGACTCGGACAGGGAGCTTCTGCTTGCCGAGAGAATGAACCACGGTGACAAGGAAGCGAAGGACGAGCTTGTCAAGGCTAACCTGAGGCTTGTCGTCAGCATCGCGAAGAGGTATGTCGGAAAGGGGATGTTCTTCCTTGACCTGATTCAGGAGGGCAACCTCGGGCTGATGAAGGCGGTGGACAAGTTTGACTACCGCAAGGGCTACAAATTCTCCACCTACGCCACATGGTGGATAAGACAGGCGATTACGCGTGCGATTGCCGATCAGGCAAGGACGATCAGAATCCCGGTACACATGGTTGAGACGATACACAAGGTGTCGCGCATTCAGCGTCAACTGCTTCAGGAGAACGGAAGGGAGCCCACCGTGGAGGAGGTTGCCGAGCAGATGAACATGAGCGCGGACAAGGTCCGCGAGATCATGAAGATATCACAGGATCCCGTCTCGCTTGAAATGCCTATCGGAGAGGAGGAGGACAGCCACCTCGGAGATTTCATAGAGGACGACACAACACCCGCTCCGGCTGATGCGGCGGCACAGAGACTTCTTCACGAGCAGCTGAACGAGGTGCTTCACACGCTGACACCGAGAGAGGAGCAGGTGCTGAAGCTCCGCTTCGGGCTTATGGACGGCAGGCCGCGCACTCTTGAGGAGGTCGGAAAGGAATTTCACATCACAAGGGAGCGTATCCGTCAGATCGAGGCGAAAGCGCTTCGCAAACTGCGCCATCCGAGCCGCTCAAAGAGACTTAAGGACTATCTTGACTGATTTTCCTTTGTAGTAATGCTCCGGAAATGAGGAGCTGAATTTGTGCAGGATGACATTTTGATTGTGACATATCACCAAAAACAGAATCTGATTTTTGTGCATAAATCACAACCGGAGCCCGTGGTACATTCCGCACCGGAAAAAACAGATGCATTCGGGCAACAAAATCTTCTTGACTTATTCACGGTTATGTAGTAAAATATAGTTTGTCATATTATACAGACACGGGGCTTTGCGCCCGTTTTCAGGAGGAACCAATGAAAAAGAAACTGTTATGCTTTCTTCTTGCGGTCACCTGCGTCCTTCCCTTTGCTCTGACGGGATGCGGCGGCGGCGATGACACGACAGACACCGGCACGAAGCCGATGACGCTCAATATTTACGGAATTACGGGCGAGTCCACCACCGAAGAGGCGATACTCAAGGTTCAGGAAAAGATGAACGAGTATACCGAGGGTAAATTCAACACCCATATCGTGCTTCATCTCTATCCCGAGGCGGAGTATTATTCCGTACTTGACGCGAAGTTTGCCGAGATCAAGAAGATCAAGGCAGAGGAAGAGGCGGAGGCAAGGCGCAAGAAGGCTGAACAGAATGCACTCAAGCAGAACGGTCAGACTCAGAAAGCCGACGGCACCACTGCCGAGACCGCTGCCGACACATATGAGGATCACGGAGTCACAAAGACCGTTTATCCCGATGAAAAGACCACCCAGCTTGATATTTTCATGGTTCAGGGCGCGGCTAATCTCAACAAATACAAGGATGCGGGCTATGTCAGCGCGCTCAGCGATTCGCTTGCCAACACCTCCAAGATACTGACCCGTTATATCTCGGCGTCGCTTCTTGCCACGGCTACTCTTGACGGCACCGGAAATTCCGCCGGAATGGTTGACAAGGGAACCGTCTACGGAATCCCGAACAATTATGTAAGCGGCGAATACACCTACCTGCTTATAAACCGGGAGCTTGCGGCGAAGTATTATTATTCCGCGGCTGATGTCGGGACTCTTCCGACCCTTGCGAACTATCTTGATGACGTTTCAAAGAACGACAAGGATTACATCACCCTTTACAATGCTCCCACGCTTGCGGTGGCTTATCTTACCGACACTCCCTCGCTTATCGGCGGAGTTGTTTCCAATGCCACAAACGGGTTCTCCAGAATCATTCCGAAGGATATGCTCAGCATTCCCGGCTTCCAGAACTACTGGCAGAATGTCTATAACTTCAGAAAAGCCGGCTACATAACCGACGGCGATTACTACGCAATGCCTGTTGACGGGGAAGGCAACCCGAAAAAGGTCGCGGCGGCGTTCATCAAGGGAAATGCCGCTCTTCCTGCCGATTACGAGAAGGATTATTTCGTGATCAATTACGCGAACCCCATGATGCCGGCAGGCGAGCGCCCCGGAACAATGTTCTGCGTCGGCACCTACACAAGCAATGTTGACAGATGCATGGAGATCATCACCGCGCTTCAGACGGTTCCGTCGTTCAGAAACACCTTCCAGTACGGTGTTGAGAACGTCAACTATACCTATGACGAGTATACCGGCATGATCACATACATGAATGACACCTATTCGATGGATCCTGCCGATACCGGAAACCTCTTTATTCTCACTCCGAATACCGGAATGAGCGAAACTGTGCTCAAACTGGCGGAGAATGATTGGGCTCTCGGAAAGCAGCAGCTCCGCGACACCGTCACAAGCCCCTATGCAATGTTTGATTTCAGGGTCGTTACCGAGAAGAACTACAAGACCACCTCTCCCACGTACCTGAAGAATTATGCCGCCGCTCTTGCGGCTGCCAAGGAGGAGCAGGGCAAGGGCTTTGACGAGAGCAAGTTCGTGTATGACGAGCCGTATTCCGGAACCTATACCGATGTTATTCTCAGCGAGCTTGTCAAACTCAGCGAAGAGTATATGAAGAAGATCGAGGCCTTTGAGGAGTACACCGACGAGTCCGGCGATACCGTTACGATAAAGGACTACATCAAGCAGCTCCGCAAGGAGTTTGAGGCAAACGAGTATTATCAGCTCTTTACCGATGCAAAGAATGAGGATTCGCCTTATTCGCAGTACAACGCATGGTACACGAAGGCAGGACCTCAGTCCTCGATGTGATATGCATTGATTGAATAAAGCCAACCTTCTTTTTCCGAACGGAAGAGGGGGTTGGCTTTTGTTATGCTCAGAGCTTCTGATTCTTTCTGAATTCTCTCGGTGAGGTGCCGTAACGGCTGTGAAAGACCTTTGTGAAATAGAATTCGTCGGAATAGCCGAGGGAGAAGGCAATTTCGCTCACCGGCATTTCCGGACGCTGTACAAGCAGCTCGGCGGCGCGGGTCATTTTTGCGTCGCGCTGATAGGAGTAGGGGGTACAGCCGTAGAGCGACAGGAATGCCGACCGCAGCTTCTTTTCCGGAACAGAGAAGCGCGCGGCGAGGTCGGCTGGGGAGAAAAACGTGTCGGTGCGGCTTCTGAGGAATGCGGCACAGCGTTTTGCGGCAAAATCCTCCGGGGAGCCTCTTCCGGCACATTCGGAGAGGCGGGTCAGCATAAGGCTTGTGAGGAGCGAGAGCTTTATGTCCTTTACCGGTGATATGCCCCAGAAGGTGTCAAGTATTTCGCGGAACAGCGAGCGGATATCCGGGTCGCTCCCGCATTTCACAAGCGGCGGGATGGCAACGGTTCCTGATGCTCCGGGGATTCCGTCCGGGGTGAAGCTGTCGTTTTCTGCAGTGGTGAGGTGAAGGGCGTAGAGCTTTGTGCCGGGGGTGCACATTTTTTCACCGTAATGGATTATTCCGGCGCAGAGAAAGAGAACGTCGTTTTCGGTCATGGTATACGGAATGCCGTCCTCGTATATCTCCATGCTTCCGCCGAGACAGTAGAGTATGACGTGGACGTTCATGATCCGTTTGGGGTGAATAAGTCCGTCGGGGTGGTTGTTGCGGGTGGCTATATGTATTTCTCTTGCCGCTTCGGGGTCGATGTGGATCACTGTGTGCCGTCACCGTCCTTTTTTTGTTCTATGCAGAGTCCGTCGGTGACATTTCCGACCGGAAAGCCTTTTTTGTAGATGTCTCTGTAGGACTGTGCCGGAGCGTTTTCGCCGAGCAGAAGCCTTTTCCGGTATTCTCTCGGAGAGACGCCGGTGTATTTGCCGAAGGTTTTTGTGAACCACAGCTCGTCTCTGTATCCGACAGCGGCGGCGATCTCCTTTATCAGCATATCCGGCGATTCCTTCATCAGGGAAATTGCGTGGTTCATTTTTGCCCGACGCTGGAATTCGGCAGGAGTGCAGCCGTAGACGGCGGCGAATTCACTGCGGAGCTTTTTCTCGGGGACATTCAGCTTTTCCGCAATTTCTCCGGGAGTCAGGGACTGGTCGATGTGGGAGCGGATATAGACGGCGCAGGCACTGACCGTGCTGCCGTCGGGGGTTGTGTCGGCATATTCCGAGAGCCTTATCACAAGAAGCCCCGCAAGCGCGTGCAGCTTTGCGTCCCTCACGGCAGGGTCACCGTAGAAAGCCTCCGGGATCGCCTCGGCAAGCTGCTTTATCCCTCTGTGCTCGCCGCAGTGGATGATTTCCGGTATCGCTACCGTCAGCTCCGGAAGAGCCGGTGTTTCCGCGTCGGGAGACAGGAATACCGAAACGGTTTCGCCTGTCCCGGTGACGCTTCCGGAACGAAGAGCGACAGTGAGAACGTCGTTCTCGCCGAGGCTGATCCTTCTTCCGCCGCATATAATTTCCGCGCCGTCGCCGGTACAGAGTATCACGGCGATACAGGGGCAGTGTATCTCCTCCGAAACCGTTCTGGCGGAGGTAAACAGGACGTTCCTTTTCTGAGAAGGGTCGAGGTGAAGCATTTTTCCGCTCCTTTCCGGGGTATGCCGTATTTGCGGAATACCGAAATGACTCTGACCATATTATACAGGTATTTAACCATAATGTCTATGTACACGGTGTAAATTTCTTGTTATAATTAACTTGTAAATGCGGTACAACGACAAAATACTTGTCCGTTTTCGCCATTCTTCCGGGAACGGCGCAAAACGCAACGAGCAGAAAATACAGGTTTGGGAGATGTAATGATGAAATCAGCCGGGAGATTTGCGGCGGTGCTTCTTGCACTTTTGCCGCTGCTTGCATCCTGCGGCGGCGGGGGAAAACCGGAGCCTCCGGACAGCGGGACACATCCTGAGACAACCGAGGGTATAGTTATTGCCGGTGAGGGCGACGTGCTTTTCACGGTGGTAAGACCGATGAACGCGAATGAGGACGAGAAAAAGGGTGCCGAGGCTGTTGCGGCGGTGCTCGGGCAGTTCGCCGGAGTCACCGTAAGGGTCAGCGACGACTATCTTCTTCACGGAGAGGAGCCGGAAGCGAACGAAATACTTATCGGTGCGACAAACCGTAGGGAGACTGCCGATGTCATGGCGGAGCTTCCGGAAAACGGCTATGCGGTGACGGTCAGGAACGGAAAGACCGTTATCTGCGGCAGGAGTGCCAATCTTGTCGGTCTGGCGGCGGACTACTTTATTGATACAGTTCTGGGATACGACACGGTTTCGGGGGGATTCAGAGTGAAGACGGAAAAGCTGACGGTGCCGAAGGGGCTGAATTATATTTCGGAGTGGTCATCCCCGCTTACCGGGTATACGATCGTATATCCCTATAAAAAGTACAACGGCAGGGAATTCGTCGCGGCGAAGCTGCTGCGCGACAGGATCGAGCAGACGACGGGGCTCAGGCTGACGGTGACGGACGATTATGAGGAGAATGAAAAGGAGATCCTGATCGGAAGGACAAGGCGTGCGGAGTCCGGGCAGGTTTATTCGGGTCTTTCCTCCGGCGGAGGGTACGGACGGATCGGCAGCAGGATCGTGATATTCGGTGCGACCGACTATACGGTCGATGCGGCGTGCGATTATTTTGTAAACACCGTTCTCGGCTACGACAGTGTGACGGGGCAGAGAAGCGGCAAGCCGGACTTTTCGCCGGTTGAGAGTGAGAAGATAAGCTATATTGACGGCGGTGAAAAGACGGCTGAGCGGCTGTACAACAATATCGTTATTGACGGGACGTGGCCGCCGAGAGACGTTGATCTTGCGGACAGCTCGGTCATTGACATTCCGTATCTCAGACCGGAAAAGGACGGCGGAACGCATCCCGGCACGGTTGACATCAGCGTCGGGAGACAGCTTTTTGTTGACAGCTTTCTTGTCGGGAAAACAAACCTCAAGACCACATATCATCAGGCGGTGCCGGACAAAAATCCGCTGATAACCGCGGAAGACGGACTGCTCTGTCTGTCGCACGGAGGTATGGCTTACGACGAAAAAGCCGGGGTCGTGCGGATGTGGTTCCTGATGTTCGGGAAAACGCGGTTTCTGCGGTGCATGGAAAGCCGGGACGGGATTACATGGGTGAAAGCCGGAGATTCAGAGGCGCTTGACAGTGACGCAAGCTATGTGACTGTCATCGAAAACCCGAAGCCTTCGCCTGACGGGAGCGACAGGTATGTCATGCTTGTCCGCCGGAGCGACAATTCCTTCGGGTGGGAGAAGCACTATGAGACGGCGAGATATGCCTCTCAGCTGTACTGCTCCTCCGACGGGATGAAATGGAAGTATGTTTCCGAGGCCGGACTGTGCGGCGACGCAACGACACTTTCCTACAACAGGTTCCGGAACAAATGGGTGTTCTGTCTGCGTGATTATTCGCACTTTTCAAAAAATGTGAAGCGTGCGGTGCGGTATTACGAGTGTTCCGATATCCTGAAGAACGGAAAATTCGGGATGTGGCAGGCGGTTGAATGGCAGAGAACCGACAATCTCGACAAACCCGACCCCGCGATCGGGTGTGAGCCGGAGTTTTACAATCTCTGCACGGTTTCATATGAAAGCATTCAGCTCGGCGCATTCCAGTACTGGCTGGGACCGACGAACGAGGAGATAAACAAGACCGGGCTGCCGAAGATAACGGACATTCAGCTCGGGTATTCCCGCGACGGGTTCCATTTCTCGCGTCCCGAAAGGGAGGTGCCGGCGATTGCCTGCTCGCGAAAAGAAGGAACATGGGATTACGGCTATCTGCACAGTGTTTCGTCGCTTCTTCTGACGACCGACGACGAGCTGTGGTTCTATTATTCAGGCTACCGCGGCGGGGAAAAGCAGGATTACGCGCCGGCACCGGAGTATTCCTTCCCGTCGATAGGCAGGGCGGTCATGAGGCGCGACGGTTTTGCATCGCTTGACGGAAGCGGTGAGGTGACGACCTGCAGGCTCACGGTGAAGGGCGGAAAATATCTGTTTATCAACGCGAAGGCCGATTCGCTGAAAGCTGAGCTTATCGGCAGTGACGGAAAGGTGATCCCCGGTTATTCCGCCGACGACTGTGTTCCTTTTTCGGGGGATTCCTGCAGGGCTATGCTGAAATGGAAGGGCGGGGATGATCTTTCCTTCCTTGACGGGAGCGAATTCAGCATACGTTTCATAACCGGGAATGCGGAGTTCTACTCCTTCTGGCTCTCGTCCGGCACCGACGGCGATTCGGGCGGATATTACGGTGCAGGGCTTATCGGGTGATGCTCCCGCCGGCACCTTCCTGCGGCGCAGAAAAGCCTTTTGAAGCGGTCTTTCCTGTGCCCTCGAAAAAACTCTGTAACTCTGAAAAAAACAGCCGGGATCAGGGGTTCCGGTGACTGAATCAATAATTTAAGGAAAGGAATCAGAAAATGAAAAAGAAAATTGCAGCTCTTCTTGCCATGCTGATGATGGCGGCGGCAGCGGTATCGTGCGCCGGCGGCGGAGGAAAACCGTCGGGCGGTACGGGAAAGGAGCCCGGATCGTCGGGCGGCGGAACCGGAAGCAGCGGGGAGTCCACATCCTCAATTGACGTACTTGAGCCGGGCGACTACAATAACGCGGATTTCACGGTCATGTACCGCGACATAAACGGCTCCAAGGGCTGGGGCGAATGGGGCGTTTATACCGAATCCGATGACGGCACGGTCATAGCCTCGGCGGTTTACAGAAGAAACGCAGAGCTTGAAGATACCTGGAAGATAAAGCTGAAATACAACCATGTCAACGACACGGGTGTCTGGAAGACGGATTTCTACAATCAGATGAATGACTCGTATCTGTCGGGCGACACGATCTGCGATCTTTGCATCCCCGGAGTAATGGATGCCAGCAGTCTTGTTTATTTCGGCTTTTTCACCGACCTGAACACGCTTGACGAGATCAATTTCGACAGAAGCTGGTGGCGTTCGAACATCAATGCAAGCCTTACGCTTGCCGGGAAGCAGTATATGGCTATCCACGATCTGCTGCTCAACGATGTGCGTGACACCTTTGCCATCTACTTCAACAAGGAGGTCATGGACAACAACGAAATCGCATATCCCTATGACCTTGTTTATGACGGCAAGTGGACGCTTGACGTTTTCGGCAAGATGATAATGGGCTTCGGGGGAGAGATTGACGGCGACAACGAGGCCACCATTGCCGACCGCTTCGGTCTTATCACCTCGATAAACGACGTGTTCTTTGTCGGCTCCGGGATCGTCGGTGCATCGCTTGATCCCGAAACGGGGCTTCCGGTGATCACGCAGTTCTCGGAAAAGATTGCCGGCATTTACGACTGGCTCAACAAGCTGCAGACGACAAATCCCTACGACGTGTGGAACTACATGGCGCGCGGGGACGGGCATATGCAGGAGCTTTTCGACAAAAAATCGCTGTTCCTCAACCGTTCCGTGAATATGCTCCAGTTCTTCACTTCGACCTACGAATCCCCGATAGGCGTGCTTCCCGTGCCGAAATACGATGAGGCTCAGAGGCATTACATCTCCCGCGCCGGCTGGAACGGCACGACCGTTCTTACGATTCCCGAAAACGCAAAGAACAAGAAAATGTCCGCCGACATTATCGAGGCATACGGAATGCTGTCACAGAAGTATCTCCGCCCCGCATTCTATGAGAAGATGCTCGGTGCAAGATACATAGACGACCTTGTAAACGACAGAAAAATGCTTGATCTTGTCATTGCCGGAGAGGTTATGGACATCGACACGGTTTATCAGTTCGGCGGACCGCTTCTCATGAAGTTTGCGCATAACGCATACACGGGAGGCACGGCGGCAAGCTCCTACGAGACGTACAGAAGCAAGGCTCAGGCGGAGCTTGACAAAATGCTTGCGAATCTGAAAAAACAATAAAACGGTCATACACGGAAAACCAGAAAGGAGAAAGGAAAAAATGAACGGCAGGAAGATATTATCGGCTTTCCTGACATTTTCGGTCGCGGTTTCTTCCCTTGTGCTTATGTCAGCCCCGGTCGGCGCAAGCTACGATGACGGCGAGCTTATCTATTCCGAAAATTTCGACGGAAAGAGAACAGAGGACATTGACTACGGCAGACAGTGGTATACGGGAGAGGAGAACTTCATCGGATATGAAGTGTCGGAGAACTCTCTCCATGTCACAGCGACAAAGGAAAACGCCCGCATCAGTTATCTTGAGATAGTGCCTGCGGGAGTGTTTGCCGGTCAGACGAAGTATACCGTCACGCTTGACATCATGCCTATCGGTCTCGGCTCCGCCCCGAAGAGCTTTGCAATGGGCGTTGCGATACACTCGGCATTTCCGGCAGATGCGTCAAAGACAAACGATTACGATTCGTACATTTTCCGGGACTATAACGCAGACGGCAGGCTGACCTTCTCGCGCTATCTCCGGAAGGACGGGAAAGCCGTTGCGGGAACCGCGAAGGACATCACCGCAAGAGGTGCGGCGGGAGAATACGGAAGCTGGTACAGGATTAAGCTTGAGATCGACGGGAAGAACGTCAGCGCGTACTTCAACGGAAGTGAAACGCCGGTCTCGTTTGACAACTCGTATGACAACAAAAGCCCGCTCTGCCTTGTTTCGCTCGGGTCTGCGGAATACCGCGTGGACAATATCGAGGTCAGAGCCGGCATAGGAGCCGAGCCGATCGCTCCGGTCACACCCGGGGTATATGCCGACGGAGACATCATATATGAGGAAAAATTCGACGGAAAGACCGCAGGGGACATAAAATACAGCAGAAAGTGGTATACGGGCGCTTCAAACCGCCTTTCCTACGACGTTACCGACGGTATTCTTACCGTTAAGAGTGACACCGATAAAACCGGTGACATCAGCTATCTTGAGATCGTCCCTGCGGAGCTTCTGGGCGACAGGACGGCATACACCGTTACGATGGATATAAGGCCGGTCGGTCTCGGGGCTGTACCGAAGAGCTACGGCTGCGGAATTGCCCTTCACTCGGCGTTCCCCGGAGACAGAAACCTCACGAACACCTACGATTCCTTTATTTTCCGAGACTATAACGGCGACGGGAATCTGACCTTTTCACGCTACAAGCGGAACGAGGGCAAGAATGCCGGTATGAAGGACATCACGGAAAAGGGTAAAGCCGGCGGTTACGGAGAATGGTATTCCGTCAGGCTTGAGGTCAACGGCAAAACCGTTACGGCTTACTTCAACGGAAGCGAAACTCCCGTTGTAATAAGCGATTCCTACGAAAACAAAAGCCCGGTCTGCCTCGTTTCGGTCGGGGCATCGGAGTTCTCGGTTGACAATATCAGAATTTGGGCGGGTGTCGGTGT
>FR891176.1:18008-20262 GCA_000433515.1 Candidatus Colimorpha enterica
CGAATAATCCCGATCCCGATCCCGATCCCGATCCCGATCCCGATCCCGATCCCGATCCCGATCCCGATCCCAATCCCGATCCCAATCCCGATCCTGATCCTGACCCCGATCCTGATCCCAAACCGGAAAAGCCCAAGGGATACAGAAAAGGCGACACGATCTACAGAGAGAATTTTGACGGAAGCACGGAGATAAAGCTCGGCACCGACTGGTTCACCGGAAGCACGAACCCTCTGCGTTACAGTGCTGACGGCGGCGTACTGCACGTACGCAATGCGATAGTCAATGCGCAGATAAACTTCCTTGAGCTTGTCAGCAGTGAAAGGCTGAAGGGACTTACCGATTACACGATAGAGCTTGATTTCAGACCCGAAAAGGTCGATTCAAAGTCATACGGTGTCGGTCTTGCCGTACATCCCGCGTTTCCCGCTGATCCCGGGGCGAAAAGAACCTATGACGAGATAGTATTCCGCGACTACAATGCCGACGGTACGCTTTCGGTCGGCAGATTCAGACGGGAAAACGGAAAAGCGGCGGAGGGCTCGAACACCAGACTCCGTCCCGATATTCCGGACGGCTTCGGGAAATGGTACAGACTGAAGCTTGAGGTGTCGGGAAGCAGGCTGAAAATGTGGCTCGACGGCGAGCTGATACTTGACGTTTCCGATTCAACGGTCACAAACGGTCCGATCTGCCTTGTTTCGGTCGGAAGCGGAGAGTTTTCTGTTGACAACGTACATATAAGAGCCGGTGTCGGGCTCAATCCGGCAACAGGCGACGGAATCTGCGCTGCGGCTGTTGTCCCTGCGGTGCTTGCCGTGACATTCGCGGCGGTATCTCTCGGAAAGAGACGCAGACGCCTGAACTGAATACAACTGAAAGAAGAGGTGGAACCGATGAAAAAATCAAGAGCAGCGGCGATTCTTCTTGCGCTTGCGCTGATACCCTCTGCGGTCTGCGCGGTGCCCGTTTCGGCGGCGGAAGACGTGATTTATTCGGAGAATTTCGACGGGAAAAGCACTGCCGACATAAAGTACGACCTCAGTCACTATCATGCTATCCCGGAGAGCGACGGAAAGCAGTGCCTTGACTATGAGGTAAAGGACGGCGTTCTGCACGTATTCAACAAAGAGGAAAACACCCAGATCAATTTCCTCCCGCTTGTCGGAAGCGATCTTCTTGCCGGAAGAGACGGATACGTAATCGAGCTTGACATGAAGCCCGTGAAGGTCGATGCGGCTTCCTACGGAGTCGGCATTGCGCTTCACCCCGGATTCCCGGCTGAGGGCGTCGAGCCGAACAAGGACAACATGAGGTCATATGACGAGTATGTGTTCAGAGATTACAACATGGACGGCGTGCTTTCGTTCGGACGGTACAGAAGGGAATCCGGCAAGGCGGGGGGCGGCAGTGTAAACCGCATTATCGATGACATATCCTCCGGATTCGGCGAGTGGTATAAGATAAAGCTCGTTGTCAGGGGCGAAAATGTCGACGTGTATTTCGGTGATGCCGAAAAGCCGGTCATGAATGTGGTCAATACATACAGTGACAAGGGCGCGATATGCCTCGTTTCGGTCGGAAGCGGAGAGTTTTATGCCGACAACATAAAGATCACCGCCGCCGAACCGATGACTACCGTGCCGGTAACGTCGGAACCGGTTACCACAGTACCGAAGGAAACCGAGCCGACAGTAACGACAGAGCCTTCCGGAACGGGTTCCGATACTCTGAACAGACCCGGATCATCCGATACCCGTATGCCTGACACGTCAGGAACCGAAACCGGAGAGAACGGCGGTTTCCCGATCGTTCCGGTCATAGCCGCCGGATGTGCGGTAATAGCGGCGGCGGTTATTCTGCCGATCGTACTGAAGAAAAAGAAGACTGAATAAAGGACAGGACAATATGAAAGCAAAACTGACCGTCAATCCGCATTATACGGTCGCAAGACCCGACAGGATGCTGTTCGGCTCGTTTATCGAGCATATCGGCAGGGCGGTGTACAGCGGCATTTACGAGCCGGGACATCCTGAGGCCGACGAATACGGCTTCAGAAAGGACGTTGCCGCGCTGATAAAGGACATCGGCGTCACCGGGATAAGATATCCGGGAGGAAATTTCGTATCCGGCTACAACTGGGAGGACGGGATCGGCGACCGGGCTTCAAGACCGAGGATGACCGACCTTGCGTGGAAGTCGATAGAGACGAATGAGGTCGGCACCGATGAGTTTTTAAGCTATTGCCGCAGGA
>FR891176.1:20357-25840 GCA_000433515.1 Candidatus Colimorpha enterica
AATACTGCAACCTTCCCGGGGGAACGAAGTACAGCGATCTGCGGCGGAAAAACGGTTATCCCGAGCCGCACGGCGTAAAGTACTGGTGTCTCGGCAACGAGATGGACGGGGAATGGCAGATCGGGCACAAGACCGCGGCGGAGTACGGGCGGCTTGCTCACGAGACGGCAAAGACCATGCGTCTTGTCGATCCGGACATAAAGCTTGTTGCCTGCGGGAGCTCGTCGGGTGTGGCAAGGACCTTTCCGATGTGGGAAAATACCGTGCTTGACGAGTGCTACGGACAGGTCGATTACATTTCGATGCACCAGTACTTCTCGAATGCCTGCCGCGATACCGCATCGTTTATTGCGTCGGGATGTGTCATAGACAGGTACATAAACGAGGTTATCAGCGCCTGCGATTATGTCAAAGCCAAGAAGCGCTCGAACAAGACGATGATGCTGTCGTTTGATGAATACAACGTGTGGTATCACTCAAGGGGCGAGAAGTATGAGCGGTTTACGGTGGCTCCGCCGATACTTGAAGACCGGTACAACGTTGAGGACGCTGTCTGTGTCGGCGGGATCCTGATATCGCTGCTGAGGCACTGCGACAGGGTAAAGATCGGCTGTCTTGCCCAGCTTGTCAACGTCATAGCACCGATAATGACGGTGAGAGGCGGCGGCGTGTGGAAGCAGACGATATACTATCCGTTCCGCAGCTTTGCGGGGCTTAAGGATTCGACGGTGCTTCACACGCTTTGCGAGTCGGATACCTGCAGCTGCGCAAAATTCGGGGAGATCCCCGCGCTTGACAGCGTTACGGCGCTGCGGGACGACGGAACGGCTGTGATATTCGCGGTAAACAGAAGCACCGATCAGCCGCTTGAGCTTGATCTGTCGCTTGAATTCTGCGGGTACGGAAAAGCGTCCCACACCGCGATATACGGCGATCCCGAGGAGGGCAATTCTCCGGAGAAGCCGGACTGCGTGACGGAGATGTTTGTTTCGGACAATCCTGTCTGCGACGGCAGGGCAAGGATAACCCTTAAGCCGCTTTCGTGGAACGTTATTGAACTCTCATAAAATAATTAAGGTGTTAAAAAACCGGTCTGGTTTTTTTAACACCTTATGTTTATTTATTTTATCTCTGAATTTTTGCGCTTCCGTCTCCGCTCATGATGCGGAGGGTCTCCTCCTCGGTGGTGAGGTTGAAGTCGCCGTCGATCGTGTGCTTCAGACACTCTGCGGCGACGGCGAAATTGACGCAGTATTCTGCCGTGCAGCCGCGCGAGAGGGTATAGATAAGTCCCGCGCCGAAGCTGTCGCCACCGCCAACTCTGTCGGCAATTTCGGTGAGGTCGTATTTTCTTGCCCTGACAAGGAGGTCGGTGCTTTTTTCGTAGAGTATTCCGGAGATGATGTTATGCGAGGCGGAGAGGCTCTGTCTTGTGGTATAGGCGACGTGTGAACAGCCGTATTCCGATACTATTCTGCGGGAGAGGTCGAGGTAGGCTTCGTCGGATTCCGGCTCAAAGCCGTCGCCGGGCTTTATTCCGAGGACGTCGAATGCCTGATCCATGTTTGTTATCATAACGTCGGTATAGCGGCTGACCTTTGTCATTACACGGCGCGCGTCCTCCTTGCTCCAGAGGCGCGAGCGGTAATTGAGGTCGCAGCTGACGGTCAGCCCGAGCTTTTTTGCCGCAATGACCGAGTCGAGCGTCATTTTCGCGGCATTTTCCGAGAGCGCCGGAGTGATGCCGGTGCAGTGATACCAGCCTGCGCCGTCAAATATCCTGTTCCAGTTGAATTCCGACGGGTCAGCCGCGGCGATCGCGGAGTTTTCCCTGTCGTATACAACGCTTGCCGGCCGGTGGCAGACGCCCTTTTCGTAGAAATAGATTCCGAGACGCCTGCCGCCGGTCACGATATCCGAGGTGTCAACGCCGTAGCGTCTTACCTGATTGCGTGCAGCCTGTCCGAGCTGACCCTCCGGGAGCTTTGTGACAAAGGAAGCGTCACAGCCGTAAAGTGCAAGCGCAACGGCAACGTTTGCCTCGGCACCGGCGTATGAGACCGTGAAAAGGTCGGTGTTCAGTATTCTTGTGTTGTCGGGGACTGTAAGGCGGAGCATTATTTCTCCGAAGGTCACGTATTTCATGCTTTGTTTTCTCCTTCTTCTGTCTGCGGGATCATGTGCGACAGCTTGCTTATTATCTGTCTCAGGCGGCAGACGGGGGTGACGGGCTTTCCGGCGAGGATATCCTCTTCGGTTACCGTTGCCATCAGGATCTCGCGGGCTGACATACTGTAATCGCGGGTTTTGCTGTAATGTGCGCCGCGCTCTCTGTCGTAGACGATATATATCTTTCCGTCATGGAAGGCGGCGTCGGGATATGAGACCTCGGGGCGTCCGTCGAGCCTCAGAAAGCCCTCGTAGGTCGCGCCGTCGTCGCGGGATATCATGGCGGTCAGGTTATTTCTGCCGCGGTATTTGTAGTGGTTGACAAGCAGGATATTGCCGGAGGGCAGACGTCTTATAAAGAATCTTGAGCAGGGACCGCCGAGGCGGCTGTCGGTGTCACGGCTCCATGTCCTGCCTCCGTCGGAGGAGGTGCATTCGGCAATACCGTAGAATGTGCGTATGAATACCGAAATATCGCCGTTCTTTTTCTGAAGGAACATATGCTCGTCGAACTGTTTGTTCTCGGCATCGGCTGCTCCGAGCACCTCATATGTCTTTCCCATGTCGCGGCTGGCGACGCAGAGGGATGCGGTTTTTTTGCCCTTCTCTCCGGGGCATTCCGGGAAAAGTCCGTATTTCCAAACGGCGCAGGGGAATATCCATGTCCCGTCGGCAAGCACGGTCGGCTTGTTCAGCATGACCTCTCCGGGAATGGTTCCTGTTCCGCTCCATAAGAGGATATCGGCATCCGGGTCGGCGCAGACGGCATATTCTATGTGTGTGTCCGGCATGACACCCCAGAAGAAGCGCAGCTTTCCGTCCGGGGATATCCACAGGCACGGGTCGAATGCCCGCGCGGATTCTCCGACATCGACGGCGGCTATCGGTTCGCTCCAGCTGTTTCCGCCGTCGTCGCTCTTTATAAGCACCGCATAGTTGCCCATTGTTTCGGTGTCCATGCCGCTGTAAAAGGTGCAGAACATCCGACCCTTCGGGGTTACTTCAATTCCGGGGATTCCCTGCCATCTGCGGTTTGCGGTACTGTATTTTTCAAGCAGGGAGGGCTCGGTTATCAGCATTTTGCCGCGCCTCCGTTTGCCGCGCGGAGGTATTCTTCCGCAAGCGCGGTGATTTCGTCAAGCCTTCCCGCCTTCACAAGGTCGTTTCTTGAAAGGTTCGAGCCGATCCCGACAGCCGCAGCACCTGCCGAGAGAAAATCGGCGATGTTTCCGGTGTTTATTCCTCCGGTGGGTATGAGCGGGATGTGCGGGAGCGGTGCGCGGAGAGCCTTTATGAACTTCAGCCCGAGGGTATCTGAGGGGAATACCTTGACAAAGTCGGCACCGGCGCGGTATGCGGAAACGACCTCTGTCGGGGTCATTGCGCCGGGGATCGACACCCTTCCGCACTCTTTTGTATAGCGTATCACGTCCGGATCGGTGTTCGGGGAGATGATGAACTCCGCTCCGGCACCTATGGCGATTCGCGCGTAATCCATGTCGAGGACGGTTCCCGCGCCGATAAGCATTTTTCCGGCGAATTTATCGCGCAGGACGGATATCGTCTTTGCGGTCTCTTCTGCCGGGATGGTGCCTGCAGGGTCGAAGGTTATCTCGGCAAGCCGTATCCCGCCTTTATAAAGTGCCCCGCAGAGTGCCTCCGCGTCTTTTGCGCCGAGGTGACGGATTATGGCGATGATTTTTTCCTCTTTGATTTTTGCGGTGATCTCGTTTTTCATGATATTCTCCTGTATTAATTATTTGTCAGTACAGATTGTTCCCGATATAGCCGTTTATGTGAGATATGGCAAGTGCGGCTTCGGTAAGTTTCCGGACAACGTCGGTTACGTGTTCCCTGCGGAAATTGCTTTCGAGCATTGTAACGCTTATTGCGGCGACGGCGTTTCCGTCTGCGTCGCGTACCGGGGCGGCGACACAGCGGAGAAATGTGTTGTCCTCGCCGTTGTCGATCGCATAGCCGCGCTCTCTTGTCTTTTCAAGCTCCGCCATGATTGACGGCAGGTCACAGAGTGTGTTTTCGGTGTGCCTTTCCGGATTTTTGCCTATTGCGGAAATTGCGCGCTCCTCCGGATATGCCGCAAGGAGTGCTTTTCCGAGCCCGGTGCAGTGCATACCGTTCTGGGAGCCGACGTTCAGGCTTGAGCGTATCGGCGCACTGCTTTCGGCTTTGTCAAGGTAGACTATCTTTCCGTCAGCCTCAACGGCAAGATAGCAGGTCTCTCCGGTCGCGTCGGAGAGGTTACGTAGAATCGGATGAGCCGAATTGAAAAGACCGTCGCGCCGGACAAATGCCATTCCTGTGCGATAGGCTGAGATTCCGATGCGGTAGGCTTTTCCGTACGGTGAGACTGTTGTGATGTAGCCCCGCTCGGAGAGGATGTTCACGATATCGAAAACACTGCTTTTCGGTATCGAAAGCTCTTTCCCTATCTCGCTTGCGGTGAGCGGCGTTTCGGAGGAGGCTATCAGCCCGAGGATATCGAGCACCCTTTTTGCCGAGTTGTTCACGCGTTTTTCTGCCTTTCTTTATTTATTCCGTATATGCGGACTGGTTCCGGAATATGCGGCAAAATTTATCGGACTGCCGTCCGGAACACCTTTATTGTATGAAAAAACCGGGCGGTTGTCAATGAAGGCGGCGCTGGATTTACATATTGTTAACATTTTGCCGCCGGTCATATCTTTGCGCGCGGGCGAATATAATCCGGATAGAATCTGATAAAAAGGGGATACTGAAATGAAAAGAAAAGCAACATTTGTTTCGGTTCTGCTTGCCGCGGTGCTGCTGTTTCTCCTGCCGACCGGAATATCCGCGGAAAATAATGCCGGACGGTCAGCGGCTGACAGCACCGCGCTTTACGGCGAGGCGAAGAGCGTTATTCTTATTGAGGCGGCGACGGGGAGGGTGCTTTATGAGCATGAAGCCGATGTCCGTCTTCCGCCTGCATCGGTCACGAAGGTGATGACGCTCCTGCTTATCGCCGAGGAGATTGACAGGGGGACGATGAAGCTGACCGATACCGTTCAGGTCAGCGACAATGCCTCACACATGGGCGGTTCTCAGGTCTATCTGAAGGCGGGCGAGGAAATGAGCGTGGAGGATCTTCTGAAATCGGTGATAATAGCCTCTGCGAACGATGCGGCGACCGCGCTTGCCGAGCAGGCGGCGGGGAGCGTTGAGGAATTCGTCATACGCATGAATCAGCGCGCGAAGGAGCTTGGAATGGAGAATACCGTTTTCGAGAATCCGACCGGGCTTGACGACAGCACCGTTGACCACAAAACGACTGCTCG
>FR891176.1:25928-30127 GCA_000433515.1 Candidatus Colimorpha enterica
ACGATATGGATGGACACGATACGGAACGGAGCGTTCGGGCTGACGAACACCAACCGGCTGATACGCTTTTACAGCGGCGCAAACGGGCTTAAAACCGGCTCTACTCATCAGGCGGGCTTCTGCATCAGCGCGGCGGCAAAACGCGACGGGATGCAGCTTATTGCGGTCATAATGGGCGCTCCGAACCGCGACAGCCGGAATGTGACGGCAAAGAGACTGCTTGACTACGGGTTTGCCAATTACCGCTACGTTTTCCGCGAGGCGGGCGATTCCGGCGAAATGAAGGTTCTCGGCGGTGTTTCGGACAATGTGAAGCTGACACACGGTGAGTTCGGCACGGTTCTTGAAAAAGGAGAAGCCGCGAACGGGATAGAGGAGGTCGTCAATCTTCCCGAAAGCATTGACGCTCCGGTGAAAGCCGGGGATGTTGTCGGTACGATCGATTACAAAGCCGGAGACACCGTTATCGGCAGTGTTGATATCATGGCGGCGGAGAACGTGGCGCGGATCGGCTTCGGGGGACTGCTTGCAAGGATGTTCGGGTGCTTTTGCGTGAAGGGGTGAAATCAGAATCGATAATAGTTCGTTATTTATTTTTTACAATCAATTTTAACTGATGTTTTTATATACATCCATACAGCACATTGACCGATTGGTTATTGTGCTGTATAATATTATATATGGATATATCTAATTGGCATTATCAGTACGAATAATGTTAAAAAATAAATAGGAAGGTCGAAAATAAATGGAAAGCAACGAAATCAAATGCCCAAATTGTGGAGTAATTTTTAAAGTTGACGAGTCATACTATGCAGCTATCGTCAGACAGGTGCATGACAAGGAGTTCAATGAAGAGCTTGAAAAAAGAATCAGGGAATTGCAGGAATCGTCAGAGAGCAAAAATAAATTGCAAATCAGTCAATTGGAAAAGAAGCACATTGATGAATTGACGGATATTTCAAAGAAATTAAGTGAAAAGGACAACACCATTAACGATCTTAAAGGTCAGATCAAAAGAAAAGATTCCGAAAAGGATATGGCGGTCATCAAGGCTCTGGAAGAGGCGAGAGAAAAACAGAACAAAGAATTGGCTGACCGGAACAGGCAGATTACAGAGCTTGAAACCAAATTGGAAGTGAAGGACAGCGAAAAGGAACTTGAGATTTCAAAACTGAGAGCAGAATTTGATGGGCAGCTTAAAAACAAAGACAAAGAGAAGGAGCTTTCCGTTTTCAATGCTGTATCCGGCAAAGAGGCTGAAATAATTAAATTGAGGGGCGAGCTTGAGGCTAACGCCAGTAAAAAAGAAATTGAAATTCAAAATGCGGTCAGCAAAAAAGATATTGAGATTTCAGAAAAGGAGAGGGCAATTACAGAGCTTGAAGGAAAGCTTGCCAACAAGGATAATGAAATTGCTCTTAAAGAAAAAAGCATTACGGAAAAATATGTCCTTGAACTGAAATTAAAGGATGACCAGATTAATCAGCTGAGAGATTTTCGTGCCAAACAGTCAACAAAAATGATCGGAGAAAGTTTGGAGCAGCACTGCCAATATATCTTTAACAAAAACAGAGCCATGGCCTTTCCAAAGGCATACTTTGAGAAAGATAATGACATAAGAACAGGAAGCAAAGGAGACTTCATTTTCCGCGAGAATACGGAAGATAATATCGAATTGCTTTCAATCATGTTTGAAATGAAAAATGAAAGCGAAACAACGGCTACCAAGCACAAAAATGAGGACTTTTTCAAGGAGCTTGATAAGGACAGACATGAAAAAAACTGCGAATACGCAGTGCTTGTGTCGCTTCTCGAACCTGAAAACGATTTGTACAACGACGGAATTGTTGATGTATCATATAAATATCCGAAAATGTATGTTGTAAGGCCGCAGTTTTTCCTTGCAATCATATCTTTTCTCAGAAATGCAGCATTATCATCACTTGAATATCGCCGAAAATATGAAAAAATCAGCAGTCAGCAAATCGACGTAAATAATTTCGAAAAAGAAATGAATGATTTCAAAAAAGGCTTCGGGCAGAATTTCAAGTGGGCAAAAGACAGATTTGATGAGGCAATTGAAGAGATAGACAAATCAATAACTCATCTTAATAAAATCAAACAGGCACTTACAACCTCATGCACGCAGTTACAGCGTGCAAATGACAAGGTTGAAGATCTCAGCATCAAAAAACTCACACAAAATGCTCCATCTGTAAGAAAAATGTTTGATGAAGCGAGACTCGGAGAACCGGTCATACATGAAGCCGAGGCAGAGGAAAAATAAGAGTCCGCTAATAATTCAGACGAAATGCGTACATACTTAATTCCGGGCAATACCCGAAATCTCACCGAAAGGCGAAAAACGCATGATAATAAAAAAGATTGCCGCGGCGGTTATTGCGGCGGCGGTGATGTCGATGTTTGCCGGCTGTGTTGACGGCGGAAATGTCGGGGGCGGCACGACGGGCGATAACATCAACCATCCTCCGGCAGAGGCGACCGACGGCGGGGACGCAACAGCCGACGTTCAGGTCCCCGACAACGGGAACGGCGGAAACCTCAACGGCAGCGGTCACTGAAAAATCAATATGGAAAATACGCGGTGCTTTTCCGGAATCGGGAGGGGTGCCGCGTGTTTTTTGTCTGCCGAGCGGCGGAATGAGACTATGTTGTCAGACGCGTAAAGCAACATTATGCGAAGTATCCGTTTTTCCGCGGTGTCGGGAAGGCGATTTCCGGGATAATGGAGGAAAAGGACGGGCGGCTGTTTCTTCCTCTTTCGTCGTCGCCGGAGATATTTGACGACACAAGGAGGTCATATCTTCAGCCGAATTCAAATTTCGACCTTGCGCTGATACGGTATCTGTTCGGAACTCTTGCCGGATATGCGGAAATCCTCGGTGAAAGCGCGGAGCAGTATGAGCTGATCCTCTCAAAGCTCGACGGAATTGCTGTTGACGGGGACGGCGTGGTTATGCTGGACAGAACGCAGAGGCTGAACGAAACGCACAGGCATTTTTCGCATCTTATGTGTATGTACCCGCTTCACCTGATCAATTATGATACCGATGAGCACAGGCAGATATATGAGCAGACGATAAGCGATCTTGAGAGACTCGGGACCGGGTTGTGGACGGGGTTCTCCTTTGCGATGTCGGCGCATATCTATGCAATGGCAAAGCACGGGAATGCGGCATATGAAAGACTGCGTCAGTTCTGCGTCGGGTTCGTCGGCGAAAACGGGTTCCACCTGAACGGCGATTTCAGGCATTACGGTTACACGCGGTTTCATTACCGTCCGTTTACACTGGAGGGGCTGTTCGGCTTCTGCGATGCGCTTCACGAAATGCTGCTGCAGGACCATAACGGGTGTATCGAGCTGTTCCCTGCGATACCGGAGGAATGGAGAAACCGCACCGTTTCATTTGAAAAGCTGCGGTCGCGCGGCGGGCTGACGGTATCGGCGAAAGCCCGTAATTCGGAGATAACCGGACTTATCATAACATCGCCCGAACCGCGGGAGATTGTTGTGAACGGGAGAGCATACTGCCTGAAAAAGGGCGAAAACGTGCTGATCTGAGGTCAGCCGTTTATACCCCGGCGTTCCGGAATTAATCTTGACAAACCCCGGAAATACGGTTATAATTATATTTCGGTACACGCGGTGCGTGTAGGTTCCCGAAGTCGGGCAATAGATATAAAATCGGTTATTCGGAAAAAGGGGAAAGAAATGAAAAAAACAGTTCTCAGAAAATATGCCGCGCTTATAGTGAAAAAGGGCGCAAACATTGTCAGGGGTCAGGATGTCATGGTCTTTGCCGACCTTGACCAGCCGGAGTTCGTCCGCATGGTCGTTGAGGAGGCATACCGTGCAGGAGCTGCGAAGGTCTCTGTCGAATGGTCATACCAGCCGCTTGAAAAGCTGAACATACAGAAGCGCTCTCAGACGGTGCTTTCAAGGCTTGAAAAGTGGGAGGTCGAAAAGTGGGAGTACAGAGCGGAAAGGCTTCCGGCTGTGATCTACCTTGAATCCTCCGACCCCGACGGGCTTGCCGGCATCAATCAGAGCAAATATGCAAAGGCAATGCAGGCGCGGATGAAGATAATCAAGCCGATCCGCGACAGAATGGAAAACAAGTATCAGTGGGTCATCGCCGCCGTTCCGGGCAAGGCATGGGCAAAGAAGGTCTTTC
>FR891177.1:0-826 GCA_000433515.1 Candidatus Colimorpha enterica
TTTTACCGGACACAGGAATCTTACGCGGGACGAGATGGTCCGTGCGGCGGGGGAGATCGGGAAGCTGCTACCGAGGCTTATCGACAGGGGGATAACAGATTTTTATGCCGGCGGCGCGCTTGGGTTTGACTATGCGGCGTCTGTGACGGTTATCAACAGCAAGAGGCTCTATCCGGAGCTGACGCTGAATCTTGCGCTTCCCTGCCGGGGGCATACGAAAAACTGGAGCGAAGCCGACAGGCTGATGTTCGGGAGAATGGCGGCAAGGGCGGATTCGGTCGTGTATGTCAGCGACGGATATGCGCCGGGATGTATGCAGAAGCGCAACCGGTATATGGCTGACAGAAGCTCGGTGTGCGTGTGCTGGCTCTCCTCGGAGACCGGGGGGACGTATTATACCGTCAGATATGCCGGGAGAATGGGGCTTGAGATAATCAACCTTTACTCCGGCTGTGAACAAATCGGGTTCGGGTTCTGACCGGACCGGGAACGGGGGAATTATGAGAAGGATTACAAAACTGGCGGCGGTTCTGCTGCTTGCGGCGTCGGTGCTGTCGCTTGTTTCCTGCAAGGCTCCGCTGAAGATCAGCGAAGAGGAGGCATATGAGGCGCTGAAAACGCTGATACCGGCGTCATATGACATCAACGTCATATTTTTCGGCGAGGGACTGCCGCACGGGGGCGGTTCCGGAGGTGACGGGAAGACTTCATATGTAAAGGTTGACTCGAAGGAGTACCTTTCGGTGAAGGACATAAAGAATGCAGCCGAAAAGGTATACTCGAAGAGCTATCTTGCCGGTGTGTATGTTGCCGCTTTTGAGGGGGT
>FR891177.1:922-14414 GCA_000433515.1 Candidatus Colimorpha enterica
GGGAGCTGATGATCAATGCCTCATCTCCCGTGAGGAAGATCCGCGGACGGCTTGAGCTTGTGTCCTCGGCCGTCGGAAAGAGGACGCACAGATATGTTGTTGTGTCGGTGGTGTGCCGCGGAGACGACGGGGAGGTCACATTTGACGCATATCTGACGAAACAGTCCGGGACGTGGCTGCTTGACGCGCCGACGTACTGATGTATTATCATATATAATTAAAAGGAAGGAAATATACCGGGATGAAAGCAATGAAAGCAAAGAAATCGGCGGTCGAAGCGCCGGAGACAAACGAAGAAAAACAGAAGGCGCTTGATGCCGCTATATCGTATATCACGAAAAGCTACGGCAAGGGCTCTATAATGAAGCTCGGTCAGAACACCGCGATGAATGTAAGCGCGATACCGACAGGGTCGCTTACCCTTGACCTTGCGCTCGGAATCGGCGGAGTTCCGAGGGGGAGGATAGTTGAGGTCTTCGGTCCGGAATCGTCAGGAAAGACAACGATCGCGCTCCACATTGCCGCGGAGGCTCAGAAAGCCGGCGGGGTTGCGGCGTTTATCGATGCGGAGCACGCGCTTGACCCGGTTTACGCAAAGGCTCTCGGAGTGGACATTGACAATCTGCTTGTCTCCCAGCCTGACAGCGGTGAGCAGGCGCTTGAGATAACAGAGGCGCTTGTCAGGTCGGGGGCTGTGGATGTGCTTGTCGTTGACTCGGTCGCGGCGCTGGTTCCTCAGCAGGAGATCGACGGAGACATGGGTTCGTCTCACGTCGGCGTTCAGGCAAGGCTTATGTCGCAGGCACTGCGCAAGCTGTCCGGTTCGATATCAAAGTCGAATGCGGTGGTCATATTCATCAACCAGCTCCGCGAAAAGGTCGGCGTTATGTACGGCAACCCGGAGACCACGACAGGCGGTCGCGCGCTGAAATTCTATGCCTCCGTCAGGATAGATATCCGCCGCACAGAGACGCTCAAGACCGGAACCGAATCCTACGGAAGCCACACCAAATGCAAGGTCGTCAAGAACAAGGTGGCACCGCCCTTCAGAATTGCGGAGTTCGACATAATCTACGGCAAGGGTATCTGCAAGTCGGGAGAGGTGCTTGACCTCGGAACCGAGCTCGGAATCGTCGAAAAGGGCGGCTCATGGTTCTCTTATGCCGGAAGCCGTCTCGGACAGGGAAGGGAAAATGCAAAGAAGTTCCTTGAGGACAATCCCGACGTGCTTGAGGATATCGAAAAGAAGGTCAGGGAAAAGCGCGATCAGCTCGGAGACAAGCTTGAGGAGGATCTTGACGATGACGACCTCGACGGCGATGATGACGGGGAGTTCGATGAGGAATGACCTTCCGTAAAAAGAAGAAGGTCAGGATACCCGACGATCCGGAAGAGGCTTACCGCAAAGCCTTAAAGACGGCGATGAACATCGTCGGGTACAAGGACAACACGGAATTCACGCTTCGGGAGAAGCTGTCGGAGCGCGGGTATTCCGGGGAGACCGTTGATGCCGTGGCTGAGTTCATGAAGTCGAAGGGCTATGTGGACGACAGCCGGATGCTGGTGCGGACTGCGCGGAGCCTTGCACTCGGTAAGCTGTACGGGAAGGCGCGGATAAAGAACGAGCTGGCGATGAAGCATTTTGACAGGGAGGTTCTTGCGGCGCTTGACTGGGACTGTGAGGAGCTTTCCGACATTGATTTCGCTATGATCTGCGGAAAGCTGCTGGAAAAGCGCGGCGGGGTGAGGGACGAAAAGACGTATGCGTTTTTGAGGCGGTACGGTCACACGCCCTCCGACATCCGGGCGGCTTATGCGGCATATGAAGCGGATGAGACGGAAGATACAGACGAAGAAAACCGAAAAGGATAATTAAAATGAAGGAATACTCATACAAAACAAGCGGCACCTGCTCACGTGAGATACATTTTGAGCTTGACGATGAAAACAAGCTCCGCAATGTCGGATTTGTCGGCGGATGCAACGGTAATCTTCAGGGAGTTTCAAAGCTCATTGAAGGCATGGATGCAGAAGAGGTCGTGAAGCGCTGCGGCGGGATCAGGTGCGGGTTCAAGGAGACGTCATGTCCCGATCAGCTCTCGCGGGCGATCAAGAAGGCACTTGCGGAGCGCGGTGCGGAAGAGAAAAAGTAACGGAAAAGAAGGGGCGGCACTGTCGGCAGCGGCGGTGCTGCGCTTCTTTTTTTTGATTTTCGGGAAGGCACAATTGTGAATAAAATGTAAATTATTCGCAAATGGCGGGTTAAACAGAAAAAAACTCTTGCAATTTAACCGACGGTAATATATAATAGAAAAGCTTGATGTGCGATGAAGCGAAAGGTTGCCTGCGGCGAAGCAGTTCACTGCCGCGGGGGAATTTTCGTGGAGTATGTCCGATGTCGGATCTTGTGCGGATAAGGAAACCGACCTTCCGTGTGAAAGCGGACAGGCTGTGACATCTTACACGGATAAGACCGGACAGCAAAACGGGCGACAGAGAATCGGAACTGATCTCTCCCTGATCGAACGGGGAGATGCATACCGCTCACGGTGTGCCATTCCGGAAATACCGCGGTTACGAGTTGAAATCCGCGGCGGTTTTCGGGTTTATTTGATGCCGGATGAGGAAACACCCGGCTGAGTGTTCGGATTTTCGCCCCATTTAATTACTTGCATCGGCAATAATCAAAAGGAGGCAAAACAAGTGGCAGTAAAGGAAACACTCAGAGTCAGACTCAAGAGCTATGATCATTTTCTTATCGATCAGGCGGCGGAGAAGATCGTGGAGACCGCAAAGCGCAACGGCGCTTCGGTTTCGGGACCCATCCCGCTTCCCACCGATAAGGAGATCGTCACAATTCTCCGCGCAGTCCATAAATACAAGGACAGCCGCGAGCAGTTTGAACTGAGAACTCACAAAAGGCTCATCGACATAATAAAGCCCTCACAGAAGACCATCGAGGCGCTTATGAGTCTGGAGCTTCCCGCCGGCGTTCAGATCGATATCAAGTGATCTTCCGACAGGAAGACCCGATCCGGATCCAAGGGGAAACCCCGGGATTTTATGTCATGTTGAAACGCGGAATTGCCTCTGCGCTTCAACCAATAACTGAAATCAGGAGGAAAAAATCCAATGAAAAAAGGCATTATCGGCAAGAAGATCGGCATGACGCAGATCTTTGATGCAAACGGCAACGTTATACCGGTTACGGTTATCGAAGCCGGACCCTGCACGGTCACAATGAAGAAGACCGTTGCAACCGACGGCTACGATGCGGTTCAGCTCGGCTTCGTTGACGTCGAAGAAAAGAAATTAAACAAGCCTGAGGCAGGTCATTTCAGGAAGGCAGGCGTTTCCTGCAAGAAGCATCTCAAGGAATTCCGTCTCGATGATGTTTCCGGATTCAATACGGGCGATACCGTCACCGCCGATATTTTCGAAGCAGGTGAAAAGGTCGACGTTACCGGAATCACAAAGGGTCACGGATACTCCGGTGTTGTAAAGCGCTGGAACGCACACATCCTCAGAATGACTCACGGCACCGGTCCGGTGCACCGCCAGCCCGGCTCGATGGGTGCGAATTCCTCGCCCTCGAGAATCTTCAAGAACAAGCACATGGCGGGACAGTACGGCAACGAACAGGTCACTGTTCTCAATCTCAGCATCGCTAAGATCGACGCGGAAAAGAACATCATCGCGGTTAAGGGCGCAGTTCCCGGAGCACGCGGCGGTATCGTTTTCATCCGCAACGCCGTCAAGGGCTGAACGGAAGGAGGAACTATACGATGCCGAATATTAAGGTTGTAAATATGAAGGGCGAGAATGTCGGTGAGATGAATCTTTCCGACGCCGTCTTCGGGGTCGAGGTCAACGGCGCGGTTCTCCATACCGCAGTAAGAGCCTACCTCATGAACCAGAGACAGGGCACTCAGTCCGCACTCACCCGTACAGAGGTTTCCGGCGGCGGAAAGAAGCCGTGGAAGCAGAAGGGTACCGGACGCGCAAGACAGGGCTCGACAAGAGCTCCTCAGTGGACTCACGGCGGCGTGGTTTTCGCACCGAAGCCCAGATCCTACCGCGTTACCCTCAACAAGAAGGTCAGACAGCTTGCTCTTAAGAGCGCACTCTCTGCCAAGGCTGCCGGCAACGATCTCATCGTTGTTGACGCTATCACCGCGGAGGGCTACAAGACCAAGGTAATGGTCGAAATGCTCAAGGCTGTCGGCGCAAAGAAGAAGGCTCTCGTTGTCCTTGCCGACAATGACAGCAGGGTTGTCGGCAGCTTCGCCAACATCGAGGGCGTGAAGACGGCTCAGACAAATACCGTCAACGTCTATGATGTCCTGAATGCCGACACTCTTATCATCGCCAAGGGAGCAGCAGAAAAGCTTCAGGAGGTGTACGCATAATGAAGACAGCTTACGATATCATCCGCCGTCCGGTCATCACCGAGGCGTCGATGGATCTTACCAGGCAGAAGAAGTATGTCTTTGAGGTAAGAAAGGACGCTACCAAGCCCGAGATCGCTTCGGCTCTCGAAACGGTTTTCGCAGGCATCAAGGTGGCTGACGTCAACACCATTAACATGAAGAAGAAGCCGAAGAGACTCGGAGTTCACGCCGGTTACACATCGGAGTGGAAGAAGGCTATCGTGACCCTTACTCCCGATTCCAAGACCATCGAGTTCTTCGACGGTATGTATTGAGAGAAGGAGTGATATAAATGGCAGTAAAAACATTCAAGCCGACTACTCCGTCGAGAAGAAATATGTCTGTACCGTCGTTTGATGAGGTCACAAAGTTTACCCCTGAAAAGAGCCTTATCGCGACAAAGAAAAAGCACGCCGGACGCAACAGCTACGGCAGAATCACCGTCCGTCATCAGGGCGGCGGCAACAAGCTGAAGTACAGGATCATCGATTTCAGGAGAGCTGAGACTGCAGAGCCCGCAACTGTCATCGGCGTCGAGTACGACCCGAACAGAACGGCTTACATCGCGCTTCTTCAGCACGCAGACGGCAAAAAGAGCTACATCCTTGCTCCCGCAGGCGTAACCGACGGGGACAGGATCTACAGCGGTGCCGGATCGGATATCAAGCCGGGAAACACTCTTCCCATTGCCAATATCCCGGTCGGTACTCTTATCCACAACATCGAGCTTTATCCCGGCAAGGGCGGACAGCTTGTCCGTACAGCCGGTGCAGCCGCTCAGCTTATGGCTAAGGAAAACGGCATGGCTCAGGTCAGACTTCCCTCCGGAGAGGTCCGCCTCGTCCGTCTCGACTGCAAGGCAACGATCGGTCAGGTCGGCAACATCGAGCATGAGACAATCAAGATCGGTAAAGCCGGCAAGAAGCGTCATATGGGCATCCGTCCTACCGTCCGCGGTTCGGTCATGAACCCCTGCGACCACCCTCACGGCGGTGGTGAAGGCCGCGCTCCGATAGGAAGACCGGGACCTGTTACCCCGTGGGGCAAGCCTGCTCTCGGATACAAGACCCGTGACAAGAAGGCCAAGACCGATAAGTTCATCGTAAAACGCAGAAACGGTAAATAAGGAGGCAGCAACAGATGTCAAGAAGCCTGAAAAAAGGTCCTTTTGTTGAAGAAAAGCTCTTCAGCCGCATTGAGGCAATGAATGAGAAGAACGACAAAAAGGTTATCAAAACATGGTCGAGAGCTTCCACAATATTTCCGGAATTTGTAGGACATACGATCGCAGTTCACGACGGGAAAAAGCACGTCCCGGTATATGTTACCGAGGATATGGTCGGACACAAGCTCGGTGAGTTCGCTCCGACAAGGACTTTCCGCGGTCACTCCGGATCAAAGACGTCCAACACAGACAAGTAACGGAGGTAGAAGGTAATGGAAGCTAAGGCGAAAGTACAATATGTAAGAATCTCGCCCCGCAAGGTAAAGATCGTTCTTGATCTTATCAGAAACAAGCCGGTCGGAGAGGCGGCGGCGATTCTTAAGCATACACCGAAAGCAGCTTCGGAATATATTTATAAGCTCGTTATGAGCGCTTCGGCAAATGCTGAGCACAACTTCAGCATGGATCCCGAAAAACTCTATGTTTCCGAATGCTATGTCTGCCCCGGACCCACGCTCAAGCGCATGATGCCGAGAGCACAGGGCAGAGGCGACAGAATCCTTAAGAGAACGAGCCACATCACGGTCGTTGTCAGGGAAAAAGAAGATAAGTAAAGGAGGCAGAGTACAGAATGGGTCAGAAAGTAAATCCGCACGGTTTCCGCGTCGGAGTTATCAAGGATTGGGATTCAAGATGGTTCACAAAGGACGAAAACTTCGGTGATACTCTTGTCTCCGACTACAAAATCAGAGAATTTCTCAAGAACAAGTACAGAGAGTCCGGCGTGCCGAAGATCGAGATCGAGCGTGACAACAACCGCGTAAGAGTCTTTCTTCACTGCGCAAAGCCCGGTATCATCATCGGCAGAGGCGGTGCCGAGATAGAGAAGCTCAGACTTCAGCTTGAGGCAATGGTCGGTATGCCTACCGTTGTCAATGTCGTTGAGGTAAAGAACCCCGACATCAACGCACAGCTCGTTGCGGAGAGCATCGCAAAGCAGCTTGAGGGAAGAGCTTCCTTCAGGCGCACAATGAAGCTCGCTATCCAGCGCACCATGAGAATGGGTGCAAAGGGTATCAAGGTCACCTGCTCCGGACGTCTTGCCGGCGCCGAGATCGCGAGAACAGAGCACTATCATGAGGGCTCCATTCCGCTTCAGACGCTTCGTGCGGACATCGACTACGGTTTTGCCGAGGCCAATACCACCTACGGCAAGATCGGCGTAAAGGTCTGGATCTACAAGGGAGAGGTCCTTCGCGACTCCGGCAAGAAGCAGCACTTCTCCGAGGCGAAGGTCGAGGCCCCGAAGCAGGAAAGACGCGGCGACCGCAGAGACCGTCGCGGCGGCGGCTTTAACAAGGATCGCCGTCAGGGCGGCTTCAACCGCGACCGTCAGGGCGGATTCAACCGTGACCGCCAGAACAGCGCACCTGCTGCACCCGCTAACAAAGAGGGAGGCGACAAGTAATGTTAATGCCTAAGAGAGTTAAGTACAGACGTGTTCAGCGCGGAAGAATGAAGGGTGCTGCCCACCGCGGAAACACTCTGACATACGGAGATTTCGGCCTTGTTGCCGCTGAGCCTGCATGGATCACCAGCAATCAGATCGAGGCTGCCCGTATTGCAATGACTCGTTTCACAAAGCGTTCCGGTCAGGTCTGGATCAAGATCTTCCCGGATAAGCCGGTAACCGAAAAGCCCGCCGAGACCCGAATGGGTTCCGGTAAAGGCTCGCCCGAGTACTGGGTTGCGGTCGTTAAGCCGGGCCGCATTATGTTTGAGATGAGCGGCGTTCCGGAGGCTGATGCGAAGGAGGCTATGCGCCTTGCTTCCCACAAGCTCCCGATCAAGTGCAAGTTCATCAGCAAACTGTCCGATACAACCGCTGAGGAGGAATAAGCCGTGAAAGCAAAAGAAATCAGAGAGATGTCTTCCGAGGAGCTTGAGAACAAGCTCAAGGAGCTTAAGAACGAGCTGTTCAACCTCCGTTTCCAGCACGCGATCAATCAGCTTGACAATCCTCACAGGATTTCGGACGTCAAGAAGGATATCGCCCGCGTTATGACTGTTCTTCGCGAGAAGAAAGATGCCTGACGATTAAGCGAAAAGGGAGAATAGATCGATGGAAGAAAGAAATCTCAGAAAAACCCGTGTCGGTATGGTCGTCAGCGCAAAGATGGACAAAACCATCGTTGTGGCGATCGCCGATAACGTGAAACACCCGAAGTACGGTAAGGTCATCAAGCGCACCGTTAAGATCCATGCTCATGACGAAAAGAATGAGTGCGGCGTCGGTGACAAGGTCGAGGTCATGGAAACGCGTCCGCTTTCCAGAACCAAGAGATGGCGTCTTGTCAACATTATCGAGAAAGCAAAATAACAGCCGGAAACAGCGGGGTAGGCGCACGCCTATACCTGCCGAGGTTCGGCTCTAAGGAGGATTTGCACATTGATACAGCAGCAAACTTATTTGAAGGTTGCCGATAACACCGGCGCCAAAGAGCTTATGTGTATCCGCGTGCTTGGCGGAACCGGTAGACGCTATGCGAACATCGGCGACGTGATCGTCTGCGCAGTCAAGAAGGCTGCTCCCGGCGGTCAGGTCAAGAAGGGCGACGTTGTCAAGGCAGTCGTTGTCCGTTCCGTGAAGGGCATCAAGAGAAACGACGGCTCATATATAAAATTTGATGAAAACGCAGCCGTTATCATCAAGGAAGACAAAAACCCGACCGGAACCCGTATATTCGGGCCGGTTGCAAGAGAGCTCCGCGAGAAGAGCTATATGAAGATCCTCTCGCTTGCTCCCGAAGTGCTTTGAGACGGAGGTATCGCGTAAAATGAATAAGCTTCATGTAAAGAAGGACGATACCGTTATCGTCATCTCCGGCGATGACAGAGGCAAGAAGGGAAAGGTACTTGAGGTATCTCCCAAGGAAGGCAAGATCATCGTCAAGGGAATCAACATCGTAACCCGTCACGTCAAGCCCAGAAAGCAGGGTGAAGAGGGCGGAATCGTCAAGGTCGAGGGCGCTATGTATGCCTCCAAGGTCATGCTTTACTGCGATAAGTGTGACAGGGGCGTCAGAGTGAAGAAGGCTGTCGGCGAGGACGGAAAGAAAGTAAGACTCTGCGCCAAGTGCGGCGCAAAGCTCTGAGCGGAGGTAATTTATCATGGCAAGACTTAAGGATATGTATTCAAAAGAAGTTGCTCCCGCTCTTATGAACAAATTTGCGTATAGGAGCCCGATGCAGGTGCCGCGCTTTGATAAGATCGTTATCAACATAGGTGCCGGCGATGCAAAGGAAAACGCAAAGGTCATCGACACTATCATCGCTGATCTGACACTTATCACCGGTCAGAAGGCAGTGCCGACCTACGCAAAGAAGTCGGTTGCTAACTTCAAGCTCCGTCAGGGTCAGAAGATCGGCGCGAAGGTCACTCTCCGCGGCGATAGAATGTACGAGTTCATGGACAGACTGTTCAACCTCGCGCTTCCCCGCGTCCGTGACTTCAAGGGTATCAATCCGAACGGCTTCGACGGCAGAGGAAACTACTCCCTCGGACTTAAGGAACAGCTTATATTCCCCGAGATCGAGTACGACAAGGTCGAAAAGATCCGCGGTATGGATATTGTTTTCGTAACTACCGCTCATACCGATGAAGAGGCAAGAGAGCTCCTTAAGCTGATGGGCGCTCCCTTCGCCAAGTAAGAGAAGGAGAAAACGGAATGGCAAAGAAATCGATGATACTCAAGCAGCAGGCACCGCAGAAGTACTCCACCAGAGAGTACAACAGATGCAAGATCTGCGGACGCCCCCATGCTTATCTTCGTAAGTACGGAATCTGCCGTATCTGCTTCAGAGAGCTTGCCTACAAGGGCGAGATCCCCGGAGTAAGAAAGGCATCGTGGTAAGCAGAACTGCCGTCCCCGCTATCTGACGCAGGGATGACAAAGCTGGTTTACAAAGGAGGATTTATATTATGCAGATGTCAGACGTAATTGCGGATATGCTTACAAGAATCCGCAATGCAAACAACGCAAAGCACGAAACTGTTGACGTTCCCGCATCCAACATGAAGAGGTCCATTGCTGATATCCTTGTTAACGAGGGATATATCAAGGGCTACAACATCGTTGAGGATGGGAAGCAGGGGATTATCAGAATCACGCTCAAGTACAACGGCAAGGAAAAGGTCATCAAGGGGCTCCGCAGAGTCTCCAAGCCCGGTCTCCGTATCTACGCAAGCGCAGAGGATATGCCCCGCGTCATGAACGGCCTCGGTGTGGCTATCGTTTCCACGTCCAAGGGACTCATGACCGACAAGCAGGCTCGTAAATCAAATATCGGCGGCGAAGTTCTCGCCTTCGTATGGTAATAACGGGAGGAAACTGATATGTCAAGAATAGGCAGACAGCCGATCGCGATTCCCGCCGGAGTTACCGTTACGGTAGGAGACGGAAATCTCGTCACAGTCAAGGGTCCGAAGGGAACTCTCTCATACCCGATCCACCACCTAATCACCGTCAGGGTCGATGGCGCGCAGGTCCATGTTGAGCGTTCCTCTGAGGAGAAGCTCGATAAGTCGCTTCACGGCCTCAGCCGTACCCTCGTTCACAATATGGTCGTAGGCGTTACCGAAGGCTACAGCAAGAAGCTGGAGATCGTCGGTGTCGGTTACAGGGCTCAGAAGACCGGTAAGACCCTCGTTCTTAACCTCGGCTATTCTCACCCGATCAATTTCGAGGAGAGAGACGGAGTTACCTTCGAGACCCCCGATTCCAACACGATCATCGTAAAGGGAATCAGCAAGCAGGCAGTCGGTCAGATAGCCGCTCAGATCAGAGAAAAAAGACCCCCTGAGCCTTACCTCGGCAAGGGCGTCAAGTACTCCGGCGAAAAGATCCGCCGCAAGTCCGGTAAGACCGGTAAGTAATGAAAGGAGCGGAACAGAATGGTTAGTAGAAAAGACGCTAATAAACAGCGTGAAAAGAGACATAAGCGTATCAGAACAAAGATCTCCGGTACATCTGCGTGCCCCCGTCTTTGCGTTTACCGCTCTCTCAGCAATATTCAGGCTCAGATCATTGACGACGAAAAGGGCGTGACCCTTTGCTCTGCCTCCACTCTCGGAAAGAATTTCGAGGGCAACGGCGGAAACAAGGCGGCAGCCAGAGAAGTCGGCAAGGCGATCGCTAAGCTCGCTCTTGAAAAGGGCGTTGAAAACGTAGTGTTCGACCGTGGCGGTTATCTGTATCACGGACGTGTACTTGAGCTTGCAGAAGGCGCCCGCGAGGGCGGCCTCAAATTCTGAGGATAACGGAGGTTTATAATGATACAGAAATCAAATAATCCCGCAGCCGGTGATCTCCTCGAGAAGCTCGTTGTGGTAAACCGCGTATCCAAGACCGTCAAGGGCGGACGTATCGCACGTTTTGCGGCTCTTATGGTTGTCGGCGACGGCAACGGCAGAGTCGGATACGGTCTCGGCAAGGCAGCGGAGGTTCCGGAAGCTATCCGCAAGGGCATCGAGGATGCAAAGAAGAATATGATCACCGTATCCCTCAAGGGAACCACCATTCCCCACGAGGTCATCGGTGAGTACGGTGCAGGAAAGGTGCTTCTCAAGCCCGCTTCCGAAGGTACCGGACTTATCGCGGGCGGCACGGCAAGAAAGGTTCTTGAGATGGCGGGTATCCGCAATGTCAGAGCCAAGTGCCTGCGCTCCAATAACCCTGTCAACGTCGTAAAGGCAACCTTCGAGGGTCTTAAGACTCTCCGTACCGAGGAAGAAGTCGCGAAGACCCGCGGACTTGAGCCCGGCACGCTGCTTAAGTGAACGGAGGCTCATGATGGAAACAGTAAAGGTAACGCTCGTAAAGAGCACAATCGGCGCTAAGCCCAACCAGAAGCTCACCGCCAGGTCGCTCGGACTCGAAAAAATCGGTGACAGCATAGTTCATGAGGACAATGCGGTTCTCGCCGGCAAGGTCAAGGTCATTTCTCACCTCGTAAAGGTCGAGAAGCAGGGCTGAGACTCCTACCTCCGCGTATGATGCGGGGGAACGTAAAGTACAACACAAAAAGGAGGAAATCCAATGAAGCTCCATGAACTTTCACCGGCACCCGGCTCAGTTACACCCGCATGGCGTAAGGGCAGAGGTACCGGTTCCGGTAACGGTAAAACCGCAGGCAAGGGTCACAAGGGTCAGAATGCCCGTTCGGGAGGCGGCGTCCGTCCCGGATTTGAGGGCGGTCAGATCCCGCTTTACAGAAAACTTCCGAAGAGAGGTTTCAAGAACCGCTTTGCAAAGGAATACACCACGGTAAATATTTCTGCTCTGGAACGCTTTGAGGACGGCGCTGTCGTTGATCTTGATCTGCTTGTGAACGCAGGTCTTGCTCACAAGGCAGCTGACGGGCTTAAGGTTCTCGGGAACGGAAACGTTGACAAGAAGTTCACCGTTCGCGCAGCAGCATTTACCGCAGCCGCAAAAGAGAAGATCGAAGCAGCCGGCGGAAAGTGCGAGGTGGTCTGAGTGTTCAAAACGCTTGCAAACGCATGGAAGATCCCGGATCTTAAGCGTAAGATGATATTCACCATCGTGATCGTACTTCTGTACCGTCTCGGTGCGTGCATCCCGGTCCCGTATGTAAGCTCTGATGCGCTTAACTATATAGTCACGGTGAATTCCTCGGGATCCATCTTTGACTACCTCAACATTCTGTCAGGTCAGGCATTCTCGCAGGCAACTCTGTTTGCTCTGTCGGTTTCGCCTTACATCACTGCGCAGATCGTGATCCAGCTTCTTACGATCGCTATCCCCGCCCTTGAGAAGATCTCAAAGGAGGGTGAGGACGGCAGAAAGAAGCTTGACAAGATCACAAGATATGTAACGGTCGTGCTTGCGCTCGTAACCGCTTACGGATATTATGCCTATATGAAGAACCTCGGCGTTCTTACCGATAAGAGCTGGTTCGCAATGCTCGTCATCATCGCGTGCTATTGCGCAGGTGCCGCGCTTATCATGTGGCTTGCCGACAGGATCGATGAAAGCGGTATCGGAAACGGTATCTCCATCATCCTCTTCGTAAACATACTCTCCAGCGGCTTTGCAACGGCTGAGACCATTGTCAACCAGATAAAGAAGGGCGGCTTTGCCAACATCTTCTTTGCAATCCTTTCCGTGATCATAATGGTCGCGATCATCACGCTTGTTGTCTTTATCACGAACAGCGAGCGCAGAATTCCCGTTCAGTATGCAAAACGTGTCGTCGGCAGAAAAATGTACGGCGGTCAGAACTCAAATCTGCCCCTCAAGCTGAATATGTCCGGTGTTATGCCGATCATCTTCGCAAGCTCGATAGTTTCTCTTCCGACAACGATCGGTCTGTTCGTTCAGCCGAAGACCGGCTCTTTCTGGGCTAAGTTCCTCGATCTGTTCTCACCGAGCTCGGTCGTGTACGTTCTGCTCTTCATTGCACTGATCATCGCCTTCTCTTACTTCTATATTGAGATCAGCTTCAACAACGTTGAGGTTGCCAACAATCTGAAGAAGAACGGCGGATTCATTCCCGGTATCCGTCCGGGTAAACCCACTGCCGATTATATCAAGATGGTACTCAACAGAATCACTCTTATCGGCGCAATATTCCTTGCATTCATTGCGGGGCTTCCGCTCTTTGTCAATATCTTTGCAAGAGGATATCTCGGCGCGCTTGCATTCGGTGGTTCGTCGCTGCTCATCGTTGTCGGTGTCGCTCTTGAGACCGCGCGCGAGCTTGAGTCCCAGATGGCCATGCGCCACTACAAGGGATTCCTTGAGTAATAAGCGTAAAGAATACGGCGGAAAGCATATCCGGTACCGGCAGGTACCGATATGCTGCCGCAGCACCT
>FR891177.1:14441-28186 GCA_000433515.1 Candidatus Colimorpha enterica
TATTTTCGGAGGAAAGTCAATGAATATAATTTTTCTCGGAGCTCCCGGTGCGGGTAAGGGCACGCAGGCGGAAAACGTCAGCGCACGCTACGGCATTCCCGCAATCTCAACGGGCGCGATCATAAGAGAAGCGATCAAAACCGGAACCGCGATGGGTTCTGCCGCAAAGGAATATACCGACCGCGGTGCGCTTGTCCCGGACGAGGTTGTGATCGGCATTATCAAGGAAAGACTTGCGAAGGATGACTGCAGAAACGGCTTCATCCTCGACGGCTTTCCCAGAACCGTGCCTCAGGCGGAAGCCCTTGACAGGATGGGCGTGAAGATCGATGCGGTCATCAGCATAGAGGTCCCCGACGAGACGATCGTTGCAAGAATGAGCGGTCGCCGTGTCTGCGCGGACTGCGGTGCTTCCTACCACGTCGAATTCAAACCCTCGAAGGACGGAAAGACCTGTGATAACTGCGGAAACGAGCTTTCGACCCGCCGGGACGATTCTCCCGAGGTCGTGAAGAGCCGTCTTGACACTTATCATGAGCAGACCGAGCCGCTCAAGGAATACTATGAGAAGACCGGAAAACTTAAGACCGTTGTCGGTCAGGTTGAAGTGGCTGACACGACCCGCCTTACCTTTGAGGCAATCGAGGGAAAACCGGAAGAAACCGGAGCAGGCAGATAATTTATGATTCAGCTAAAGAATGCGGCACAGATCGAAAAGATGAAGGAAGCGGGAAGGATCACCGGAGAGGCGATAATTCTTGCGGGAGAGGCAGTCAGGGAAGGGGTTACCACAAAACACCTTGACGATATCATCCGTCATCACATCGAAAAGTGCGGTGCAAGACCTACATTTCTCGGGTACGGCGGCTTCCCCGGAAGCGCGTGTATCTCGGTGAACGATCAGGTCATTCACGGAATCCCTTCGGCGGACGTTGTCCTGAAGGAAGGCGATATCGTGAAGATAGACGTCGGCGCGACCTATCACGGGTTCGTCGGCGACAGCGCTAATACCTTCGGTGTGGGAAGGATCTCACCCGAGGCTCAGGCGCTTATCGACTGCACCCGCAACAGCTTTTACAAGGGCGCCGAGCAGTTCAGGGAGGGCAACCGTATCGGTGATATCGGTCATGCCGTTCAGAAATACTGTGAAGAGCGCGGCTACGGCGTGATACGCAAATATGTCGGTCACGGCGTCGGCAGAGAGCTTCACGAGGCTCCCGATGTGCCGAACTACGGTACTCCCGGGCGCGGACCGAGGCTTGTTACCGGAATGACGATCGCCATAGAGCCTATGGTGAGCGCCGGTTCGTACGAGGTGAGAGAGCTGCGCGACGGCTGGACGGTCGTCACGGCAGACGGCTCGCTTACCGCTCACTATGAGCATTCCGTTGCCCTTACCGAGGAGGGCGTGATCTTCCTCACAAGGGTGGACAGCTCGCTGTGATGACAGTCAATCATAAATTTTAAGGAGGGATTCTTCTGCCTAAGGATGACGTTGTGGAGTTCGAGGGGGTAGTCCTTGAGTCACTGCCGAATGCACACTTCAAGGTTCAGCTGCCCAACGGACACATTGTTAATGCCCATATTTCGGGAAAACTCAGAATGAACTATATATGGATACTGCCGGGCGACAAGGTAACTGTCGAGGTATCTGTGTACGACCTCACAAAGGGGCGTATAACCTGGCGTGCCAAATAAGAAAGGAATGGTACAATAATGAAGGTAAAGCCATCCGTTAAGAAGATTTGCGAAAAGTGCAAAATTATAAAACGCAAGGGCAGGATCATGGTGATCTGCGAAAACCCTAAGCACAAGCAGAGACAGGGTTAAGAAAGGAGATAGATTTATGGCTCGTATAGCAGGTGTTGATATTCCGAACGCAAAGCGCGTCGAAATAGCACTCACATATATATACGGAATCGGCAGAACCAGCGCGAACAAGATTCTTGCTGCAACCGGGATAAGCCCCGATACCCGCGCGAAGGATCTGACCGAGGATGAAGTGGCTAAGCTCCGTGAGGAGATCGAAAACCACTACCATGTTGAGGGTGATCTCCGCCGCGAAGTCGGTATGGACATCAAGAGAATGGTCGAGATCAACTGCTACCGCGGAATCAGACACAGAAAGGGTCTTCCGGTAAGAGGTCAGAGAACAAAGACCAATGCCAGAACCCGTAAAGGTCCCGCAAAGACTATCGCTAACAAGAAGAAGTAATTAAGGGGTGAAACATTAATGGCAGCACAGTCTAATACGGCTAAGAAAGTCGTAAGAAAACGCCGCGAGCGTAAAAACGTTGAAAAGGGTCAGGTCCATATCCAGGCAACCTTCAACAATACGATCGTAACGATAACCGATATGGCAGGCAACGCTATATCTTGGGCTTCCGCCGGCGAACTCGGTTTCAAGGGTTCGAGAAAGTCCACTCCCTTTGCGGCTCAGAGCGCATCTGAAACCGCAGCAAAGCTCGCTGTTGACCACGGCATGAAGACCGTTGAGGTCTATGTCAAGGGTCCGGGGTCCGGAAGAGAATCCGCGATCCGCGCACTTGCGTCGGCAGGCCTTTCCGTTGAGATGATCAAGGACGTTACTCCCATTCCTCACAACGGATGCAGACCGCCGAAACGCAGAAGAGTTTAATGGCTCAAATACAGCAGGAGGAAATATAACATGGCAAGATATACTGGATCTGTGTGCAGACTCTGCCGCAGAGAAGGAACCAAGCTCTTTCTTAAAGGCGACCGCTGCCTTTCCGGAAAGTGCGCTCTCGAGAAGCGCCCGAATGTTCCCGGTCAGCATGGCGCAGGAAGAAAGAATGTAAAGGAATACGGTCTTCAGCTCCGCGAGAAGCAGAAGGCAAAGAGATACTACGGGGTTCTTGAGAGTCAGTTCAAGGGCTACTTTGAAAAGGCAGACAAAACCGAGGGCGTTACCGGTGAAAACCTTCTCAGCCTTCTTGAGCGCCGCCTTGACAACGTGGTTTACAGAATCGGACTTGCAGACAGCCGTAAGGAAGCCCGTCAGTTTGTTACTCACGGTCATTTCAGACTCAACGGCAAAAAGGTCACAATTCCTTCTCTCATCGTCCGTGCAGGCGACGTGATCACTCTTCGCGAGGAGAGCCGTTCTTCCGAGAAATTCAAGAATCTCATCGAAGCTCTTGATACCCGCATCACTCCCAAGTGGATCGAGCTTGACAAGGCTCAGGTCGTTGCTAAGGTTGCTGCTCTGCCGGCAAGAGACGATGTTGACTTCCCGTTCGAGGAGCACCTTATCGTCGAGCTTTACTCGAAATAATACACCCGCAGCCGTTTTCGTGCTTCCGGGTGTCCGGATGAGTAAACGGCAACTGATTTGTTTCCAGAATAAAACAGGAGGGTACCCTAATGATAGAAATAGAAAAGCCAAACATCGCCACTGTCAACCTCAGCGAGGACGGACGGAGCGGCAAGTTCATAATCGAGCCGCTTGAAAGAGGCTACGGCACCACTCTCGGCAATTCGCTACGCAGGGTTCTGCTCAGCTCTCTCCCCGGTGTTGCTGTGACGTGTATCAAGATCGACGGTGTTCTTCATGAGATATCGACGATCCCCGGCGTCAAGGAGGATGTTCCGGAAATTGTCCTTAATGTCAAGGGCATTACCGCGAAGCTCCATTCAGACGGGCCGAAGACTGTTGTCCTCGACGTAACAGGTCCCTGCAAGGCTACGGCAGGAGACATCAAGCAGGATGCAGATCTTGAAATCCTTAACCCCGACCTTCATATCGCGACTGTAAGCGAAAACACGCGCTTCTATATGGAGCTGACCTTCAATCACGGACGCGGATATGTTTCTCAGGAAAAGAACAAACTCAACAATCAGCCGGCGATAGGCATTATCTATACCGATTCGATATACACACCGGTATATAATGTCAGCTACAGCGTCGAGAATACCCGTGTCGGCAGCAATACCGATTACGACAAGCTCACACTTGAGGTTCTTACAAACGGAACCATCTCGGCGAAGGAAGCTGTTTCGCTCGCAGCCAAGATTCTCAACGACCATCTCAACTTGTTCGTTAACCTCTCCGACGAGGCCAAGAACACGGAGATCATGATTGAAAGCAAAGAGACTGTCAAGGAAAAGGTTCTTGAGATGACCATTGAGGAGCTTGACATGTCTGTCCGCAGCTTCAATTGTCTGAAGCGCGCAGGCATTGATACGGTAGAGGATCTTATAAACAAGACCGAAGAAGACATGATAAAGGTCAGAAACCTCGGAAAGAAGTCGCTCGAAGAGGTTATCCAGAAGCTTCATTCTCTCGGACTTGATCTCAAGAGGGACGTAGAGTAAGCTGAGTCCCGGTACTGAATGACCGGACTAAGCCGAAGAACGGCTCGACCCTGAAACAGAGCCGTGCTAACAGAATAACTGGGAGGTATTTGAAATGCCAGGAACAAGAAAACTCGGCAGAACTACCGATAACCGTATGGCTATGCTCCGCGGTATGGTAACTCTTCTGCTTGAGACAGGTAAAGTCGATACGACTGTTACAAGAGCAAAAGAAGTGCGTTGCCTTGCCGAGAAAATGATCACTCTCGGAAAGAAGAATACGCTTGCATCCCGCCGTCAGGCACTTGCATTCATCACAAAGGAGGACGTCGTCAAGAAGTTGTTTGACGTCATCACTCCCGAGAATGCCGCAAGAAACGGCGGTTACACCGCAATCTACAAGCTCGGTCCCCGCAGAGGCGACGGCGCAGAAATGGCGCGTATAGTCCTTCTCTCCGAGGCTGAGAAGGCTGCTGCCGAAAAGGCTTCCAAGAAGAAGTCAAAGAAGAAGGCCGCCAAGGCGGAAAAGCCTGCCGAGGCTCCCGCAGCCGAGACAAAGGCTCCCGCTGAGGAAGAGAAGACCGAAGCGGCTGAGTGATCAGCGCCTTGACTGTGACAAAATCACGGTGACATAAAAACAAACCCGCTCTCGGAAATGAGGGCGGGCAGTTTTTTGTTTTGCGGCTTATTGCTTTATGTGAACATCAAGCTGATTGAAGGGAATGGAGATGCCGTTTTCGTCAAGGGCGGCTTTGATCTGCTCGGTAAGGTCGAATTTCAGGTTCCAGAAGTCTCCGGCGAGGCACCAGACGCGCAGGGTGAAATTGAGCGATGAGGAATCGAGCTGTGTCAGGCGGACGAAGGGTGCGGGGTCGGTCAGAACCGATGGGTGTGCGGCGGCGGTTTTCATGATAAGTGACTTGACTGTCTCTGTATCTGAGGAATAAGCGACCTGAAAAACTATGTCAAGGCGTCGGTTTTCTTCCCGTGAGTAGTTTACGATAGTGCCGGTCGTCAGATTGGAATTCGGAACCGTTATGTGACGGTTATCGGGGGTCACGAGAGTGGTATAGAATATGCCGAGATCGGTCACCGAGCCGGAGATGCTGCCGCATTCGATATAATCACCGAGCTTCATCGGCTTCATGACAAGCAGAACGATTCCGCTTGCGAGGTTTGAAAGTGCGCCCTGCAATGCAAGAGCGACAGCGGCGCCTGCCGAGCCTATTACGGCGATGATCGATGCCATCGGAACGCCGAGAATGCCGACGATCGTTATCAGCATTATGACGTAAAGAGCTGTCTTTACGGTATTTTCGATGAAGCTTCGTGCCGTTGGGTCAAACGGGTGCTTTTTCGTTCCGGCAGGGAAGTGCTTCATCAGCAGCTTTATCAGCCATCTGCCGATGAAAAAGACGAGTGCTGCGCCAAGCAGTTTGAATGCAATGTCAACGCAGGCAGAGGATAATGTTGCAAAAAAAGATTGCCAGTCCATTTTTTCTGTCCTTTCACAGGGGGATATGAATATGAATATTATAGACCTGAGACGGGGAGAAGTCAAGATTTTACCGCAAATTTTCACGGTGTTAATAAAACGTTGAAAATTTCGGTATATACTTTCGGTATCTGAGACTGTCAGGAGGGACGGCTGTGGAATACCGGAGAAATTATGCGGTCAGATTTATTCTTATAGGGCTTTGCCTTGCGGCAATTGCGGTGCTTGCGGTGATGCTTTTTAGAACTCCGTCAAAAAGACCGGGGGAGAGCAGTGCCGCCGCTCCGGAAACTACAGCTGCTCCGCCGTCGACCGTGCCGGAAACGGCGGAAAGCGTCACGACTCCGGAGGAAACGACCACACAAAAAACCGAAAGCACGGCTCCCGTGACAGAACCGCCGCGTCAATATGAATATGCAACCGACGTGTCGCGGTATCTTGAGTTTATCGACACCGACGACAGGTCATACCTGATACTTGCCAACAGGAGTCACGCTCTCGGTTCGAAATATGTCCCTGAGGGGCTTACAAAGCTGAACGGCTACGGAAACGTGACGCTTCGTCATACAGCCGCTATGGCTTTTGAGGCAATGTACAAAGAGATGAAGGCTCTCGGAATGGCGGATGTTGTTGTGTCGAGCTCATATCGCGATTACAATCATCAGAACAAGCTGTACAACAGGTATATAAAAGAGGAGCTTGCAAGGCATCCGGGCTACACGTGGGAACAGGCGGCGGCAATTGTCGACACCTACTCTGCCCGCCCCGGTACAAGCGACCATCAGACCGGACTTACCGTTGATTTCTATCCGGTCTCGTCAAGGTTTGAGAAAACAAAAACATTCAGGTTCATGATGGAAAACGGATACAAGTTCGGTTTTATCCTCCGCTTTCCGAAGGGAAAGACCGACATAACCGGATATATGTACGAATCGTGGCACTGGAGGTTCGTAGGCAGGAAAGCCGCAACGGAGATGTATGAGCGGGGGATCACGCTGGAGGAGTATCTGGGGATGACAGAATGAAAAAAAGGACTTTCGGTTTTCGGAAGTCCTTTTTCAGTATGAGCTTTCGGGGGTTATCTCCCCAGTGCAGCCGCGCCGACGATGCCGGCGTCGTTTCCGAGTGCGGCGATCTTTATTTCGGTCTTGACTGACTGATTCCTCGTGTACTGATCGGCGTTGACGATCTCTGTAAGGGGCTTAAGAAGGTAATCTTTTTCGTTGCAGACACCGCCGCCGATGAGGAGGACCTCCGGCTGGAAGATGTTTATCATATTGGTGATGCCGCAGGCAAGGTAGGAGATATACATATCAACTACCTCTTTTCCGGCGCGGTCGCCCTTTTTCATTGCGGCAAAGGCTATGCGCGCGTCGGCTTTGTTTATGTCGTTTCCGCACATTTCCCACATGAGGGTGTCTTTGCAGGCGGCGAGCTTTTCCTTTGTCATGCTGACAAGCGCGGTTGCCGATGCGTAGGCCTCAAAGCAGCCCTTTCTGCCGCAGGAGCACTGTCTGCCGTTGTATTCTATGACCGTGTGGCCGAGCTCTGCGCCGGCATAGTTGAAGCCGGAGTAGATCTTTCCGTCAATGATGACCCCGCCGCCGACGCCGGTGCCGAGGGTGATCATGACCGACAGGCGCTTGCCCTTCGCCGCGCCTCCGACAGCCTCGCCGAGAGCGGCGGCATTTGCATCGTTCTCAAGGTATACCTTCCTCACCGGCAGGTATTTGCGCAGTGTGTCGGCTATCGGAAAGCGGAGGAAGGGAAGGTTGTTTGCATATTCGATAATGCCGGTCCTGGGGTTGACGCTTCCGGGAGCCGCGATCCCCGCGCATACGACCTCTTCAAGCCCGATGCCGGTTTCGGCAAGCAGTTCAAGACAGAGCTTTCCCATGTCGGCAATTATAAGCTCCGGGTCGCGGTTGACAAGCGTGGGGGTGCTGCCCTTTTTAACGATCTTAAAGCTCTCGTCAACGATTCCGACAGCAATATTGGTGCCGCCGAGGTCAATTCCTATGTAATACATGATTAAAACACTCCCGTCCGGGAGATCCTTTCGCGGTTTGTTTCCGATTTTATCGGAGACGGTTTATTGAATGTGGCTTCCGCCGCCGCTCCGGCAGAGAAAGCCACAAAAAATAACTGTTGATAAGATAAATTACTTCTTTTCGAGAAGAACCCTGATGTTCTCAAGAAGCTCTGCCTGTCTGATGATGGAGTCCTCGATAAGGGTCTGTCTTTCCTCGGCTGCCTTGGCGGCGGCGTCTGCGGCTTCCTTTTCGGCTTTTGCCTTTGCCTCTTCTTCTTCAGCTTTTTTCTTTTCCGCCTCTATCTTCTTGTGCTCAAGAGTGTTCTTTGCCTTCATAAGAATTCTGAGGACGATGAAGATGCAGAGGGCGGTGAGGAGGAAGTCTATTATGGTCTGGATCCATGTGCCCCAGAGGATCGCGTTTTCGGGGGTGACGACATTGCCTGCCTCGTCAACCACTGCCTTTGAAATAACGGTCTTGATGGAATCAAGATTGCCGCTCTTTACGAAAATGCCGACGAACGGGTTGATTATGTAGTTGACAAGTCCGGTGACGATCTTGCCGAACGAGGCGCCGATGACAACGCCGACTGCCATATCGATGACGTTGCCCTTGAAAATGAATTTTTTGAAGTCTTCGATGAATTTCATGTTTCTGTCTCCTGAAAAAATATGTTTTTCCGCATGACGCGGTGAGCCGTCTCTTATCCGGACGGCTCTACTGTAATAATTATATCACAGGTGGTGAAAAAGTCAAGCAATAATCACGTTTTATCGGCCTTTTTCTCAAGCTCCAGCCTGTCGGTGTGGAGAAAAGCGTTTGCGGCAAGGGTCGAGGACATGGGTATCTGCTTCTCGTACCCGCAGGTGCGGCAGAATATCCGGACGGAATCGCCGCAGAATTCGAAATCATATCTTGCCGTGTCGCCCTCGTGACAGCCGCAGGTGATGTCGCCCTCCTCAGCAAGCTCCGTGAGCATGAAGCGGACAACATCCTCGATCTGCGCGTAATCGATCCTGAAATCGCGGTCGACATTGTCGGAGGAATCGTCGCTGACGGCGTTTCTGCCGTTTCTGAACTCGTCAAAGCCGGAAAAGCCCGCTTCTTCAAGCAGAGAGAGAAGCTGTTTATCCGACTCCTTTGCCGCCTCTATGACCTTTTCGCGGTTTCCTATGAAGCAGATGTCAAGCGAGGAATAGGTGCAGGAAAGGGCAAGCAGGTCGCGGTCAAAGAAGGCACCGGAGCTTAAGACATATGTGTGCGGAGCGGGGCAGAACATACACGGAACGGTTATACGCAGTTTTCTGTCGTTTGTGTAGGCGATCTTCAGCTCCGAGCCTCCGCAGTCGCATTTCAGCTTTATAAGATCCCCGGAGAGGGAGAATATCCCGACCATTCCGAGGATGAATTTCCCGCAGGCCGGACAGCGGTATGCGATTGTCGTTTCTTTTGAATTCAGCACCATATTTCAGTTACCTTCTTCGCTTTTTCTTTCGGGGGCGGTGATTGTCACAAGGTCGGTGGTCTTTGCCGCGGTCTTCTTTTCGGAGGCGGTAAGCTCGTGATCCTTCGCGGGGCCATCGCTGTACCACATGGTGCTGATGTCAAGAAGCTCCGGCAGGTCGCCGTCGGTGTTCCGGTAGACGTACAGGCTCAGTTTTTCAGCCTCAGAGAGGTCGACATCCTCGAAAATGACGCGGTAATAGCCGTATATCAGCTTGCTGTCGGTCAGGGTGAGGCAGGATCTGTAGCTGTTGCCTCTGTCGTCCTTCAGGACAAAGACAAAGGGGGTGTCGGTGCCGCCCGTGTATTCTTTGATTTTTCCGTTCATGAGATTGTATCTCAGCATGAACTGTATCTGCGACGGCTCTTTTGTCAGCATGACATGGTCGGTGAAGAAGAGCTTTTCGGTCAGGTTTCTGTCCTTGGCAACGTCATTGTAGGCAAGCAGGTCGTAAACCGTGAGCGAGCCGCTCTTTTCAAGCATCTCCGCAGCCTTTTCCGTGAAAACGTAGCCGCTGACCTTTTGTGTTCCCTTCTGAAGCCTGCCGCAGACGGCAAACCAGGCAAGCATGAGCACAACGAAAATTATGAAGATCCACTTGATTATTTTTCCGAATATCACAAGCCCCTTCGGAGCCTTTATGCCGTCCTCGTCCATATAATCCATGAGATTATCCCCCGTATCGGTAAACAGTATTCGTGCCGCGAAAAAACGGCGGCAGTTTCCGGATATTATTATATCACAAATCCGGGGTTCGTTCAATAGTCGGGGCAAAAACGAAAAAAATTAATATTTCCTGTTGCAACCTGAGCCGCAATGTGATAAAATAATGGGTAATATATCTACCGGAAGGACGATGACGATATGGAAGAGAATCGGACGGAAGCAAAAAAGAAAATATTCTCCGGGGTTCAGCCGAGCGGAATGCTCACGATCGGAAACTACCTCGGTTCGATAAAGAACTGGCGCGAATTTCAGGACACATACGACTGCCTTTACTGCGTGGTCGATCTTCATGCGATAACGGTGAGACAGGACCCCGCAGAGCTGAGAAAGCGCACATACGAGACGCTGGCGCTTTATATCGCAAGCGGGCTTGACCCGGAGAAGAACACGCTGTTCGTGCAGAGCCATGTTCCGGCTCATGCCGAGCTTGCATGGGTGCTGAACTGCTACACGATGTTCGGCGAGCTTTCGCGCATGACGCAGTTCAAGGACAAGAGCAAAAAGTATGCCTCGAACATAAACGCAGGGCTTTTCACTTACCCTACGCTCATGGCGGCGGATATCCTGCTTTATCAGACCGACCTTGTGCCGGTGGGGATAGACCAGATGCAGCACATTGAGATAACCCGCGACATTGCGGCAAGGTTCAATCAGATATACGGCGATACCTTCAGAATGCCGGAGGGGTTTGTTCCCAAGGCGGGGGCGAAAGTTATGTCGCTTGCCGAGCCGGATAAGAAGATGAGCAAATCCGACGCAAATCAGAATGCCTCGGTGCGCATTCTCGATTCCCGCGACGACATCGTGAGAAAGTTCAGGCGCGCCGTCACCGATTCCGGGACAGAGGTCTGCCGCGGAGAGGGCAAGGACGGGGTCAACAACCTCATGACGATCTATTCCGCCTTCACCGGCAAGACCGACGCGGAGATCGAATCGGAATTTTCCGGACGCGGCTACGGCGACTTCAAGCTGGCGGTCGGAGAGACGGTCGCCGATGCGCTTGCCCCGGTGCATGAGAGGTTCGATAAGCTGATGGCTGACAAGGGGTATCTTGAATCGGTCATGAAGGAAGGCTCTGCCCGCGCGGCGTATCTTGCAAGAAAGACGCTTTCGAAGGTGTACCGCAAGGTCGGGTTTACGCAGCCTAAATAAACAAGCAGGTGGTGTTAAAAAACTCAGGGTGAGTATTTTAACACCACTTTTTAAACTGCATTATTTTTTTCTGACAAAGCCAACAATCCCGCACATCAGGCACCCGACGGCATAGCAGAGGATATCGGCGAAGGAGAATGTTGAGCCGAAAATTATCCTTGCAATGCGGTTTTCGCCGAGTCCTGTCATACCGACGAAGTCAAAATACTGAAGCACCTCAACTGCCGCGGCGAAAAGGAAAATGTAAAGCGGCAGAAGCCTTATCCCCTCCGGGAAGAATATCCTAACGAAAAAATATATCAGAATCACGACGAAAACGTCGCCGAGATACGGTCTTACAAAGCCGTCGTGGACGAAAGCCGCGATAAGCACCTCGACCGCGAACATCAGAAGAAACGCGATAAGGTATTTCAGGCGTTTGTTTATATGACTCATGTGTCCTCCGGAAAAAATCGGGGCTGAAGATCGCTCCTCAGCCCCGGTGTTGTGTTTCTGTTCAGTTCTGGAGCTTTCTTCTTGCCTGCGCCTTTTTACGGGTCGCGGTGTCAAGGATTGTTTTGCGGAGCCTGATGCTCTTCGGGGTGACCTCGATAAGCTCGTCGTCGGCGATGAACTCGATCGCTTCCTCAAGGCTCATGATCTTTGCGGGAGTGAGGATGAGCTTTTCGTCCGCACCCTTGGAGCGGATGGCGGTGAGCTGCTTTGTCTTGCAGGGGTTGATCTCGATATCGCCCATCTTTGGGTTCTCTCCGACGATCATGCCCTCGTAGACGGGGGTCTGGACTCCGACAAAGAGCTGACCTCTCTCCTGAGAGTTATAAAGCCCGTAGGACGTTGTTTCTCCCGCCTCGGATGCGACAAGGGAGCCTGTCATTCTCGATGCCATATCGCCCTTGTAGGGGTGATAGCCCTCGAACACGGTGTTGAGGATGCCCTCGCCTCTTGTGGCGGTCAGAAATTCGCTTCTGTAACCGAAGAGACAGCGGGAGGGGATGAGATACTGAAGCTCCATTCTCGACCCGCGTCTGCCCATCTGGAGAAGCTCGCCCTTTCTTGCGCCCAGCTTTTCCATGACGGTGCCCATGTACTCCTCCGGAACGTCGATTATCACGTTCTCGTAAGGCTCGCACCTGACGCCGTCGATGTCCCTGTAAAGGACGCGGGGAGTGCTGAGCGAAAGCTCGTAGCCCTCGCGGCGCATTGTCTCGACAAGTATCGAAAGGTGCATTTCGCCGCGGCCGGCGACCTTGAAGCAGTCTGTGGTCTCGCCGTCGGAAACTCTCAGTGAGACGTCCTTCAGCAGCTCGCGGTAGAGTCTGTCGCGTAGCTGGCGGGAGGTGACGTATTTGCCCTCCTTGCCTGCGAAGGGGCTGTCGTTGACGGCAAAGGTCATTTCTATCGTCGGCTCGCTGATCTTTACGAACTCAAGCGGTTCGGGGCAGGTGAGGGAGGTTATCGTGTCGCCGATCGTTATCGACTCGGCTCCCGAGAAGCATACGATGTCTCCGGGGAGCGCGCTTTCGACGGTTCTTCTGCCGAGACCGTCGAACTGCTGAAGCGAAACGATCCTCGTTTTCACCGGTGCGGCTTTTGTGTGGTAGTTGCAGATGTACACGTCCTGATTCTGTCTTATGACTCCGCGGTCGACGCGTCCGATGCCCATTCTGCCGACGTAGTCGTTGTAGTCTATTGACGAGACAAGCAGCTGAAGCTCGCCGTTTTCGTCTCCCTCGGGTGCGGGGATGTATTCAAGGATCGTGTCGAACAGGGGCTTGAGGTCAACGCCTGCCTCATACGGGGTAAGCGATGCCGTGCCGGCGCGTCCGGAGCAGAACAGCATCGGGCTGTCAAGCTGGTCGTCGGTGGCGTTGAGATCCATGAGAAGCTCCAGCACCTCGTTTTCGACCTCTTCGATGCGCGCGTCGGGCTTGTCTATCTTATTGACGACGACGATGACGCGGTGGTTCAGCTCAAGTGCCTTCTGAAGCACGAATCTTGTCTGCGGCATCGGTCCTTCCGCCGCGTCCACAAGCAGGAGAACCCCGTTCACCATTTTGAGTATACGCTCGACCTCGCCGCTGAAATCGGCGTGTCCGGGGGTGTCGATGATGTTTATCTTTACGTCTTTATAGTGTACCGCGGTGTTCTTTGCAAGTATGGTTATCCCGCGCTCGCGCTCGAGGGCGTTGCTGTCCATGACGCGTTCCTCGGTCGCCTGATTTTCGCGGTATACTCCGCCCTGCTTGAGCATCTGGTCGACAAGCGTCGTCTTTCCGTGGTCGACGTGCGCGATGATTGCGATGTTTCTTAAATCGTTCCTTACCAAAATAGTTCACTCCGCTCAGAATATTTTTTATAACAATTCATTATATCATACATTTTCAGGTATTTCAACGGTTTTCCGCAAAAAACATCCCGAAAGTTGAAAATTATTTTTTGCCGGGCGCTGCCCGGACCTGCTCAGGGGACTTTTTGAAAAAAGTCCCCTGAGAACCCTCAAAAACTTTTATAAAAAAGGGGT
>FR891178.1:0-10311 GCA_000433515.1 Candidatus Colimorpha enterica
CCGTAAGAGCGCTTATGGAGAAGGATGATGGGGAGTATTGATTTTTACTCCGTCTGACGGTACAAAGCAATCATGAACACGAAAAATCCCTCACCGCCTTACGCGATGAGGGATTTTTGAGTAAATGTTCAATGCTCAACGGTACATGAGGAGCAGTCGCCGTGACAGGTCACGCCGTGAACCTCCACCTGCTTATCGATGCCGTTTCTTTGATAGTAATCGTTGATAGCCGCCTTAACCGCTTCTTCGGCGAGGACGGAGCAGTGGATTTTTGCGGGAGGAAGCCCGTCGAGCGCCTCGATGACCGCCTTATTGGTGAGCGCGAGAGCCTCGTCGACCGATTTGCCCTTTATGAGCTCGGTTGCCATAGACGACGTTGCGATGGCAGCGCCGCACCCGAAGGTCCGGAACTTCACGTCGGTGATGATGTTGTTTTCGATCTTCAGATAAATCTTCATTATGTCGCCGCAGACCGCGTTTCCGACTTCGCCGACGGCTGAGGGATTCTCGATCTCTCCGACGTTGCGGGGATTCGAGAAGTGGTCCATGACCTTTGCGCTGTAATTCATAGCCATATTGTTTTATTCCTCCGTTTTTCCGGATTTTCCGACCTGTTCGTAAAGCGGACTCATGTCGCGGAGTCTCTGAACGACAGGCGGGAGCTTTTCAAGGATGTAATCGATATCCTCGTCTGTATTTTCGTGTGAAATGGTAAGGCGGAGCGAGCCGTGAGCCTTTTCCGCGGGAAGTCCTATTGAGAGCAGGACATGCGACGGCTCAAGAGAAGCCGTGGAGCAGGCGGAGCCGGTGGAAGCGCAGATCCCCGCCATGTCAAGAAGCAGGATAAGACTTTCGCCCTCGATGAACTCGAACGAAATATTGATGTTTCCGGGCAGGCGGTGCTCCATACCGCCGTTTATGCGGGAATAGGGGATCTTTTCGGTGATCTCTTTTGCAAGCCTGTCCCTCATTGCGGCGATTCTCGGCATATCGTCAAGGCCGGCGACCGCGTCCTCGAGAGCCTTTGCAAGGCCGACGATGTATGCGACGTTTTCGGTGCCGCCGCGTCTGCCGCGTTCCTGACCGCCGCCGTCGATGAGGTTTGCGACCCTTACGCCGGTTCTTACGTACAGGACACCGATACCCTTGGGAGCGTGGATCTTGTGACCGGAGAGCGAAAGCATATCGACTCCGAGGTCGGCGACGTTGACCGGGACATTTCCGATCGCCTGGACTGCGTCGGTGAAGAAGGTGATCTTGTGCGCCTTTGCGATTTTTGCGAATTCCTTTATCGGAAGCACCGAGCCGATTTCGTTGTTGGCGAACATCGTTGCGATGAGGATGGTATCGGGGCGGATCGCCGCCTCAAGCTCCTCCGGCTTTATCTGACCGTCGGAATCGACCTTGAGGTAGGTTATCTCAAATCCCTCTTTTTTCAGCGCGTCCATTGTGTGAAGGACTGCGTGATGCTCGTAGACGGTTGTGATTATATGCTTGCCCTTTGAAGCGTTGGCGTGAGCGGCGCCCTTGATTGCCCAGTTGTCTGACTCGGAGCCGCAGGAGGTGAAGAAGATCTCGTTCGGCTTTGCGCCGAGGACCTTTGCTATTCTCTCTCTTGCGCCGGCGACCGCAAGGGAAGCGGTTCTGCCCTTTGAGTAAAGGCTTGACGGATTCCCGTATTCCTCGCCGAAGTAAGGCATCATTTCCTTAAGGACGGCGGGGGAAACTTTTGTCGTTGCCGCATTGTCGGCATAGACGAAGCGTGACATATATGTTCTCCTTCCGGATTGTTCTTTTTATTCCGGATATATTGTATACCATTTTGGTGTACATTGCAAGAAATATTTTTGCCGAATTTAACTGATTATTTCCCGGAGGTTTATGTCATTTTGCGGATGTATATGACAGAAATATTAACCGTGTCTGCGGGACGGTCGGGTTCCGGCAGACACGGTTCTGTTCCGGGCACCGTGTGCGTTTCAGTGCCCTTCCTTAAGATGTATGTGGCTGAGCCTTTCGTACTCGCCGAAGTCGATCCGACGGAGCATTTCCTCAAGCTCCTGATCACCCATCGCGGTGTTTCTGCCGTCGGCATACTGTCTGTCGACCTCTTCCTTTATCCTTGCGACGAGAGGAGCCTTCTTGTCGATCGCGTCGTCTCCGGTGAGCCTGAAATAGCCGTTCATCCAGAAGGCGATGCCGGCAAGACCGCTGTGGGAATCGACGGCGACGGCTGCGGGGCGGCCGAGGATCTTTTCGGTATCGAATATGTTGTATATCTCCTGATCCTTGAGAAGTCCGTCGGCGTGGATACCTGCGCGGGTGACGTTGAAATTGCGTCCGACGAACGGAGTTCTCGGCGGTATCTCGTAGCCGATTTCACGTTCGAAGTAGTTTGCTATCTCGGTGATGACCGAAAGATCCATCCCGTCGGCGGTGCCGCGGAGGGATGCGTATTCGATAGCCATTGCCTCAAGCGGGCAGTTTCCGGTTCTTTCGCCGATGCCGAGAAGGGCGCAGTTGACGCCGGAACAGCCGTAGAGCCATGCGGTCGATGCGTTGGTAACGACCTTGTAGAAGTCATTGTGACCGTGCCATTCAAGCATTGAGCTGGGGAAGCCGGCATAATGCTGAAGACCGTAAACGATTCCCGGCACACTTCTCGGAAGAGCGGCACCCTGATAGGTTACACCGAAGCCCATCGTGTCGCAGGCACGGATCTTTATCGGGATACCCGACTCCTCCGAGAGCTGCGCCAGAGCCTCTGCAAACGGGACGACAAAGCCGTAGTAATCGGCACGGGTGATGTCCTCGAAGTGACAGCGGGGGCGGATGCCTCTGTCAAGCACGCTCTTGACGATGCCGAGGTATTTGTCCATAGCCTTTGCGCGGGTAAGCCCCATCTTGTTGTATATGTGATAATCCGAGCAGGAGACGAGAACGCCGGTCTCCTTCAGGCCGAGGGATTTTACAAGCTCGAAATCCTTTTCGTTCGCACGTATCCAGCTTGTGACCTCCGGGAATTCATAGCCGAGGGACATACACTCCTCGACGGCGCGGCGGTCTTTTTCGGAATAAATGAAAAATTCGCTCTGACGCACAAGTCCCTTCGGTCCGCCGAGCTTGTGGAGCAGCCTGAACAGGTCAACGATCTGTCCGACAGTAAAGGGCGAGGTGGACTGCTGTCCGTCGCGGAATGTGGTGTCGGTTATCCAGATCTCCTCCGGCATATTGACCGGCACGTAGCGGTGATTGAAAGAGACCTTCGGCACCGATTCGTAGTCGAACAGGTGGCGGTAGAGGTTCGGTGTTTCTCTGTCCTGAAGCTGATATTTATAAGCCGACTGCTCAAGCAGATTTGTTGCGGTTGAGAATTCAAGCGTCTGTCCCTGAGGGATATTGTTCTTTTCCTGCATTTTTTCCTCCGGAGGTTGTCATATTACGCCGGCAATCCGGCGCGTTTAAAAGATTATATCACGCTTCATGAATTTTTGCAATACCTTTCCTGCATTTTCTTTAGTTTGTTTCGTCTTTTTTCTGAAAATACCGAAAAAAACGGCTGATTCATGACGGAAAATGCGGGAGAATTTTCAGATCAGCCCGGTTTTAAGTGCCGCCGCAGCGAAAAGTGCCGACAGGAGCGAGGTCAGAGCCTTTCCGGCAACATATCTGCCGCCTGTCTTTCCGCCCGTCACAAGCGAGGTCTGCGCGTGCACCGAAACACCCGACCATCCGGCAGCCCATGCCGCGGCGACAAATGCGATATCCGGGGGGAGCATCTCCGCCGCTGCCGCCGTTCCCGACGTCATTTCAAAGAAGCAGGCAATCACACACCGCACCGCAGCCGGCAGAGAACCGAGCGACAGCGCAAAACCGGAAAAGACAGAGAAGAATATCACCGAACCGCAGATCCCGAGCATCGATTCCGCCGATTCCTTCACTGCCGCAGATACTGCGGAGAGCGGAGAGACGGTAACCTTTATGCCGGTATACCCGTTTCCGGAGAGTTTTACCGGGGAGACAAGGTTTACGGTGATTCCCGCACACATCACAGCCGCCGCCTGAAAAAGCCACAGGGCTATCCCGGCTCTTGCGCTTCCGAGCATCGAGACGCCGACCCCGGCAATCATGAATCCCGGCGAGGCAAACGAGGAGCAGAGAGACGCGCGTCCGACATCCTCCTTCCGGCATAGCCCCGATGCGAAAATACCGTCTGCCGCCGCTGCACCTGCCGGAAAGCCGCAGAGAAATCCGGTTACGACCGCCGCGGCAAGGCTTCTGTCGATTCCGAAAAGAAACGAAACCGGCGCTCCGATGATTTTCCCCGCCTTTTCCGGGAAGCCGCACCTCACAAGAATGCCGTTCAGCACAAGGAAAGGGAATATCGCCGGGATAAGAGACTTCACGCACAGTTTCATAGCCGACGTGACCCCTGCCGACACCCTCTCCGATGCCGCGGTCATGACAAATACCGATACAAGCGCCGCCGTACACAATGCCGTGCGGAGCAGTTTTCCGCCCTTTCCTTCCGCTGTCCTGTCCATGAATGTAATTCCTCCGTTTTGCATATCATTCTGTCGGTGCGGTACAGTGCCGTACCGTTTTTATGTATACTTGCCGATTGGGGGACTTATGCGTTTTGGAAAGGCTGAAAAGAAAACTTGCCGCTGCCGCCGATATGCCGGAGGGAGCGTTCGGGGCGTGTCAGTATACGGAGATCGAGGGCAATTCCAGCGTCAGGATATGCGGATGCCGTGAGATAATCTCATACGGAAGCGAAAAGGCGGAGATTGCCGTGACCGGAATGAACGTCACCGTATGCGGAGAAAATCTGATGATCGAGACCTTCGGCGGCGGAACCGTCAGGCTGAGCGGGGTGATCGGTTCGGTGTCGCTTTCGGACGGGAAGGGGAAGGAAAAATGCTGATATCCGATCTTCTCGACTGGCTTGCCGGGTACCGCGACGCTGCCTGCCCTGCTGAATATGCGGCGGAAATCTGCAACACCGTGATGAAAAACGGGATCGACAGCCGGGGAATGAGGCGGTGCGGAGACGGGATGCTGCGCTTTTCGATGACCGACTCCGAGTACGGAAAACTTATCCGTCTGCTCCCGGAGGAGGTTGTAGTGACCGAGCGGCGGCACGGGCTTCCGTATCTTGTTTACCGGTACAGAAAGCGTATCGGGATCCCGGTCGGGCTTGTCATATTTGCCGTGCTTGTAAAGCTGTCAACGCTTTATGTATGGGACATAACCGTGTCGGGAAACGAGAGGCTGAGCGACGAGGAGATAATATCGTCTCTCGGTGATCTGGGGTTCGGTATCGGGACAAAAATACCGTCGGTCGATTTTTATTCGATCTGTCACCGGCTTGTGCTTGAAAACGACGGGATATCGTGGGTGTCGGTAAACATGATAGGTACGACGGCGCGGGTCGAGGTCATTGAACTCCGTGCCAAAGAGGACATAAACGACGACGGAAACGGCACTCCGACAAATCTTGTCGCCGCCTGTGACGGAAAAATCGTAAGAGTCGAAACGGCAAGCGGCAGGACTGAGGTCAGAGCCGGGGAGAGTGTGAAAAAGGGACAGCTTCTCGTAAACGGCGTCCTTGAGATTGGAAAAGAGGGCGAAAGAGGATATCTGCCCGTCCGTTCCCGCGCGAGGGTCTATGCCGAGACTGAGGTGAGGCTTGAGGCTGTGATTCCGTTTGAAACCGTCGAAAAGACCTTTACCGGGAGAAAAAACCTCTCGAAAAGCATAAATTTCTTCGGAAAAACGATAAAACTTAAAGAAAACAGTGGAATTTTACCCGACGGGTGTGATATAATAGAGGATAAAAGACGGCTTGTTCTGTTCGAGGGCGGCAGACTTACCGGCGGCATTGCGCTTCCGGTCAGCATTGTCACCGGATACTGCGAGGAATACCGGACCGAAAACGTTATACTCACTGAGGATGAGGCGCTTATGCGCGCGGAGCGTGAGATGACGGATATGTTCTCCTCGGTCCTCTCCGGAGCTGAGATCCTTTCGGTATCGTCGGAGCATTTTGCTGCGGACGGGGAGATGCACCTTGTCCGGACTGTGGTGTGCATTATGAACATCGCGGAGGAGGTTCCGATAGGAATAAGCCGCGGATCCGAAAGGCAATGATTAACTTATGACTGAAAAGACAATATATACCGACAGCCTTGATCAGACAGCTGTGATCTTCGGCGGTTATGATGCAAATATCCGGTTGATTGAGGATGCGTTTGAAGTCAATATTTCGGCGCATGACAGCGAGAATGCCGGAGGAAACGCAATATCGGTCAGCGGTGCCGATCCCGGCAATACCGGAAAAGCCGCAGAGGCGCTGAATTACATGAAACGCATTGCGGCGCTGAACGGAAAGCTGACCGAAAATGACACGGACTATGTTATCGGCATGGTCAGGGACGGGAAGAGCGGGGAGCTTGACGGGATCGACGGCGACTGCATCTGCATAACCAACCGCGGAAAGCCGATAAAGGCAAAGACCGTGGGGCAGAAGCGGTATGTCGGGCTTATCCGTGACAATACGGTCGTTATGGGAGTGGGTCCTGCCGGAACAGGAAAGACGTTTCTTGCCGTTGCGATGGCGGTGAAGGCACTGAGAGCGAAAACCGTTTCCCGGATAATCCTGACCCGACCGGCGGTTGAGGCGGGAGAGAAGCTGGGATATCTTCCGGGCGACCTTCAGAACAAGATCGACCCGTATCTCCGCCCGCTGTATGACGCGCTGTTTGAGATGCTGGGAACCGAAACCTATCAGAAGAACATCGAGAGGGGGATCATTGAGATCGCACCGCTTGCCTATATGCGGGGGCGGACGCTTGACGACTCCTTCATAATCCTTGACGAGGCGCAGAATACGACGCCGGAGCAGATGAAGATGTTCCTGACCCGTCTCGGCTCGGGGTCAAAGGCGGTCGTTACCGGCGACATAACCCAGACCGACCTGCCGAGGGGTGCAAGAAGCGGTCTTGTCGAGGCGATAAAGATTCTTGACGGAATCGACGATATCGCTGTCCATCATTTTACGGAGCGCGACGTGGTGCGCCACCGCCTTGTTCAGAGAATAATCACCGCGTACGAAAAATACGAAAAGGAAAGAGCCGCAAAACAGAATGAAAGCAAAAGCTACCGTTTTAATAAAAAATGATCAGAAGAAAATAAAGATGACTCCCGATCTGCGCAGGCTTGTGAAGAGAGCCGTGCTTGCAGTGCTTGATTTTGAGGATTTCGGCAGGCGGGCGGAGGTTTCCGTCACGTTTACCGACAACGAAGGGATTCACGCGCTCAATCGCGAGTACCGGAACGTTGACCGTCCGACCGATGTGCTTTCCTTTCCGCTTTCTGACGGGGAGGATTACGACACCGACGGCGACGCTGTGCTTCTCGGAGATATCGTGATATCGCTTGAGAGGGCGCAGACGCAGGCGGAGGAATACGGGCATTCGTTTGAGCGCGAGGTGGCATTTCTCACGGTGCATTCAATGCTCCACCTTCTCGGCTACGACCACGAGACATCCCCGGAGGACGAACGCGATATGTTCGCAAGACAGGACGAGATCCTGATATCCGCCGGAATGACAAGATAAACATTTACAGCCGCCCGGTACCGGTGCGGCGGACAACCGAAAAACAAAGGAACAACATATATGAGAACAGGCTTTATAGCAATACTCGGAAGACCGAACGTCGGGAAATCCACCCTTCTCAACGCCATGCTCGGAGAGAAGATAGCGATAGTCTCGAACAAACCGCAGACTACCCGTACAAGGATAACCGGCATACTTACAAAGGGAGAGGACCAGTTCGTTTTCCTCGATACTCCCGGACTTATAAAGGCAAAAAACCGCCTTGGTGACTTCATGGTCAGGACGGTGTCGGACACGATCGGAGAGGTAGACGCCTGCATCGTCGTCGTCGAGGCGGGGATGAAGCCCGGAGCCACCGATCTTGCCGCAATTCAGAGGATATCAGCAAAAAAACTTCCGGCAATCCTTGTCATCAACAAGACCGACAGGGTCGGCGGAGAGGCTGTCGGAAAAAGCATACTTGAATACCGGGACCTTTATGACTTTTCCGCGGTAGTTCCGACCTCAGCCGAGCACGGAAGAGGGGTTCAGGACGTTATTGACGAGGCGTCGCGGCTTCTGCACGAAGGAAGCTGGTTTTTTGAAGCCGACGACATAACAGACCAGCCGGAAAGACAGATCGCCGCCGAGATTATCCGGGAAAAGCTCCTCAGAACACTTGACGATGAGATACCGCACGGCACCGCAGTTGTGATAGAGGATTTTTCGGAGACTCCGAAGCTGCTTTCCGTGCGTGCGGAGATTTTTTGCGAAAAGGAATCGCACAAGCGCATAATCATCGGAAAGCACGGCAGTCAGCTGAAAAAGATCGGTACCTACGCAAGAGAGGACATGGAAAACTTCTTCGGCGTCAGAGTCTACCTGAACCTGTGGGTTAAGGTAAAGGAGAACTGGCGCAACGATGACCGGAACCTGAACAGTTTCGGGTTCGGCAGGGACGCATACTGATCTCCGCGAGGGTGGACAATGAACATTCTTACATTTCCCGCGCTTGTGATACGTGAGTGTGATTACGGCGAAAATGACAAGCTGCTTACGCTTCTCACCGCCGAACACGGGAAGATAACCGTCTGTGCAAAGGGAGCAAAGAGCCTGAGAAACAAGAACATGGTCTGCTCCCAGCTGCTCTGTTACAGTGAATTCACCGTGAAGGAGCGCGGAGGATACTATACGCTTTCCGAGGCATCGCTGATAGAGCAGTTCTTCGGTCTGAGGACGTCGCTTTCGCGGAATGCCGCCGCGGTTTATGTCGCCGATGTTGCCGGAGAGGTGTGCGTTGAGAGCAGCGACGAAAGCGAGATGCTCTCCCTTGTCCTGAATACGCTCTATATGCTCTCCGAGACAGACCGTGACACCGATTTCATAAAGGCGGTGTTCGAGATGCGCTGCGCGTCGGTTGTCGGCTTCCGTCCGGAGCTTTCCGCCTGCGCGGTATGCGGGAGGAAAAACGCGGAAAGAATGTACCTTGACGTGATGAACGGCAGCATCGCCTGCGACAACTGCTTCGGAAACGACGAGACGGAAAGAACAGCGGAGGATATATCGACGGCACGGATCATTCTGCCTCTTTCTCCCGCCGTTCTCGGCGCGCTGAGGTATGTCATCGGTTGTCCGCCGAAAAAGATATTCTCGTTCGCGCTCCCTGATGAGGAAAAAGAGGATTTCTGCCGCGTCTGCGAGAAGTATCTCGTCAACCAGACGGAGCGCAGTCTTCCGACGCTTGAATTCTACAACAGGATAAAAAAACTGTGATGTTTGACCGACTCCGGCATTTGCGGTGCCGGATGAAAGGACAGATGAATTGACAACATATTTTGACAAAGCCGTGAAAACGCTTGAGTTTGACAAGATCACGGCGATGCTTGCGGAATGCGCACCCACGGAGGGTGCAAAGGCGCTTGCATACCGGCTTATGCCGGACAATGACAGATACATGATCGAAAAGAAGCTGCGGCAGACGACCGACGCGAAAAATCTTCTCACCGCCAAGGGAATGCCGTCCTTCGGAAACGTGAAGGACATAACCGCTTCGATCGACAGAGCCGAAAAAGGTGCGACGATGACCCCGGTCGAGCTTCTTGACGTTGCCGCGCTGCTCTGCACGGCAAGACGGCTTTATGACTATTTCTTCGGTGACAGGAAAGAAGGCGACCCCGGAGAGGGGCTTACCGAAATATTCGGCAGACTTGTCTCCGACCGTCCGCTTGAAACAAAGATAACAAGAGCGATAATTGCCGAGGACATGATCGCCGACGAAGCCAGCCCGGAGCTTGCGGAGATAAGGCGCAAGATCAGGGTCGAGAACAACCGGATAAAGGACAACCTGCAAAGATACGTAAGCGGAGCTTTCGGAAAATATCTTCAGGAAAACATAGTCACGATAAGAAACGGCAGATACGTCGTTCCCGTCAAGGCGGAGTACCGGGGCGAGATAAAGGGACTTGTTCACGACACCTCGGCATCCGGCGCAACGCTGTTCATAGAGCCGCTTGCGGTGGTGGATTCAAACAACGAGCTGAAGGCTCTTGAAAAGCGCGAGGAGCGCGAAATTGAGCGGATCCTTGCCGAACTTTCGGCTGAATGTGCTGCGAACGGCGGGGTGATAACCGCCGATTATTACAACATAACCGAGCTTGCCTTCATCTTCGCGAAGGGTGAGCTTTCCTGCCGCACCGATGCTGTCGAGCCG
>FR891178.1:10369-17473 GCA_000433515.1 Candidatus Colimorpha enterica
CTCCGCAGGGCAAGACACCCGCTTATCGATAAGAAAAAGGTGGTTCCGGTCACGGTCGAGCTCGGCGGGAGCTATGACACCATGATTATCACAGGTCCCAACACCGGAGGCAAGACGGTTTCGCTCAAGACTCTCGGGCTTATGTCGCTGATGGCGCAGGCGGGGCTTCATATCCCGTGCGCCGAGGGCTCCGAAGTCTGTGTTTTCGATTCGGTGCTTGCCGATATCGGTGACGAGCAGAGCATCGAGCAGTCGCTTTCGACCTTTTCGGCGCATATGGTGAACATTGTTGATATCCTCTCGAAGATAAGCGACAGGAGCCTTGTGCTTTTCGATGAGCTCGGAGCCGGAACCGACCCGACGGAGGGCGCTGCGCTGGCAACGGCGATAATCGAGAAGGTCAGAAGATACGGCGCGCTCTGTGCGGCGACGACTCACTATGCCGAGATGAAGGCATACGCGCTTGAGACCGACGGGGTGACAAATGCGTCGTGCGAATTCGACGTCGAGACCCTCCGTCCGACCTACCGTCTGATAATCGGAACACCCGGAAAGTCAAATGCTTTTGCGATATCGTCAAAGCTCGGTATCGACGATGACATAATCGAGGCGGCGAAGGACAGGCTGTCAAACGACAACCGCCGGTTTGAGAACGTGATCGAAGAGCTTGAAAAAAACCGCATCGAAGCCGAGCGCGAACGCGATGCAGCGATAAAGGAGCGCCGAGAATACGAGGCATTCCGGAACGCGGAGGAGGCAAAGCTGAAGAAGAAGGCCGAGATCGCCGAAAGAGAGCTTGAAAAGGCTCAGGAAAGGGCGGCTCAGATACTTCAGAGCGCGAAGGTGACAAGCGATTTCGTCCTCGGGCAGCTTGACGACATAAAGAAAAAGCAGGAGAGCGGCAGATTTGCCGAGGCTCTTGAGGAGGGCAGACGGAGCATCAGAAAAAGCCTCCGGGAGACTGAGGACATGGTAAATCCGGTCATAGGAGGCGACAACTCCGACTATGTTCTTCCGAGACCGCTTAAAAAGGGCGACACGGTGCTTATCGTCAACCTCAATCAGCGGGGGATGCTTACCGACTTGCCCGACAGGAACGGCAATGTCAGCGTAAAAGCCGGACTTATGAACATGAAGACGAATATTAAGAATCTCCGCCTTGCCGAGGAGGCCGCAACCGTCACGACGGCGGACAGAAAGCGCATTGCCGCGTCAAAGTATCAGGCGGAGGTCAATAAGAGCTTTTCTCCGTCTATCGACCTGCGCGGTCAGCTCGGTGATGACGCATGGTTTATGACCGACAAGTATCTTGACGAGGCGATTATGGCGAACGTAAAGACGGTCACTCTGATACACGGAAAGGGTACCGGGGCGCTGAGAAAGGCGCTTGCAGGGCATCTGAAGTCCGACAGCCGGGTTAAGAGCTTCCGCGGCGGCATCTACGGCGAGGGAGACAGCGGTGTCACCGTTGTTGAGCTGAAATGACGCTTTTGGCGGTTGACAATGCCGTGTGCCTGTGATATAATACAATAATCAGTAATCATAAAAGAAAATCGGCGGCAGACCCTGCCGTGAACAAACAAGGACAGGAAACAATATGTCAGAACTATTGACCAAAGAGGACAAAAGAACAAAATACTGCGGTGAATTCCGCGAAAGCGATATCGGACAAAAGGTCTGCGTAATGGGCTGGGTGCAGAGAGCACGTGACCTCGGAAGCCTGATATTCATCGATCTGCGCGACAGAAGCGGCATTGTTCAGCTTGCATTTGACGAAAACACCCCAAAGGACGTGTTCGACCGCGCTTTTGCCGTCCGCTCGGAGTTCGTTCTCTGCGCAAAGGGAAGCGTAAGGATGCGTTCTTCCGTGAACGACACCATCCCGACCGGGAAGGTCGAGATCGCCGTTGACGGGCTGAAGGTGCTTTCGGCTGCCGAAACTCCGCCCTTCGAGATCGTCGAGAACAGCAATGTCCGTCCGGAGCTGAGGCTGAAGCACAGATATCTTGACCTCCGCCGTCCCGATCTTCAGAGCAACATCATCAACCGCGCGAAGATCGCAAGAATAACGAGGGAGTATTTCGCCGACAACGGGTTCATCGAGATTGAGACACCGGACCTTATCGCGCCGACTCCCGAGGGGGCGCGTGACTATCTTGTCCCCAGCCGCGTCCATCACGGAAAGTTCTATGCTCTTCCGCAGTCGCCCCAGCTTTACAAGCAGCTTCTCATGCTCTCCGGCTTCGACCGCTACATACAGATCGCCCGCTGCTTCCGCGACGAGGATCTTCGTGCCGACCGTCAGCCTGAGTTTACACAGATAGACCTTGAAATGTCGTTTGTCACTCAGGACGACGTCATTTCCATGACAGAGGGCTTCTTAAAGAAGCTCTTCCGCGAGTTCAAGGGAATCGAGCTTGAGCTTCCGCTTCAGAGAATGACCTATGCCGAGGCAATGGAGCGTTTCGGCTCCGACAAGCCCGATCTGCGCTTCGGATTTGAGATAAAGAATCTCTCCTCCGTCCTTGCAGGCTGCGGCTTCAAGGTATTTGCCGGTGCTGTCGAAAACAAGGGCAGCGTCAGGGGTATAAACATAAAGGGCGGGGCAAAGTTCTCGAGAAAAGAGATCGACTCGCTTACCGAATTCGTAAAGACCTTCAAAGCAAAGGGGCTTGCGTGGTACAAGAACAACGGCGGAGAGATCTCGTCGTCATATGCCAAGTTCCTCACAGAGGAAGAAAATGCCGCAATCGTAAAGACGCTTGAGATCGAAGAGGGTGACCTTGCGCTCATCGTTGCCGACAAAAACAGCGTTGTGTTCGATTCCCTCGGCGCGCTCCGCTGTGAAGTCGCAAAGAGAATGGGGCTTATCGATCCGTCGGTGTTCAGGCTTCTCTGGATCACCGAGTTCCCGCTGCTTGAGTACAGCGAGGAGGACGGCAGATATTATGCCAAGCACCACCCCTTCACCATGCCGATGGAGGAGGATATCCCGATGCTTGAGACAGAGCCGGAAAAGGTGCGCTCAATTGCATACGATATCGTCATAAACGGCACCGAGGCGGGCGGCGGTTCGATAAGAATACACACGCCTGACATTCAGAACAAGATGTTCAGGGCTCTCGGATTTACCCAAGAGGAGGCAAACTCAAAGTTCGGCTTCCTGCTTGAGGCATTCAAATACGGTACTCCCCCGCACGGCGGACTTGCATTCGGACTTGACCGTCTGACTGCGATACTTCTCGGAATCCGTGATTACGATATCCGGGAGGTCATCGCCTTCCCGAAGGTTCAGAACGCTTCAGAGCTTATGACGAAGTGTCCGACGCTCCCCGATCCCAAGGCGCTTGAGGAGCTGGCAATAAAGCCGACCGATATCGAAGAATGACATAATCAAAAACGAACCGCTTTTTCCCGGCAGGGAAGGAACGGTTCGTTTTCTGTTCTGTTATCGGTTATCTGAACTGCCTTTTATAAGGCTCGTCCCTTTTTCCACCGGAAAGCCGCTTTATTACAAGCACCGCCGCGGTGACGATGATATACAGCACCGCAAAGACCGACAGCACCGCAAAAGCTCCGGATGCCGAACCGGCGTGCTTTCCGATGAGAAAGAACACGACCGAGATATCGGCGATGAAGCAGAGAAAATGCAGTATCAGCGCCGCGCCGGTTTTCAGCTTTCTGCAGGAGAAAAGCAGATCCGACAGCGCCAGTATCACCGAAAAGGCAAGCATCTGACACACGTTTCCAAAGTTTATGGTCGGAAGTGACATTTCGGTTCCGGAAAAGCTGAGTATTGCCGAAAAAGCGACACAGAGGACAGTGAAGAACAGACAGGCGGGGAGAAGAACTTTACGGTATATAAATGAGAGCTTATTCATTGTCAGATGTTCCTGAAGCTGATACAGAAGCTGTTTGTGAAGCTCTGTTCCGGCTCAAGGTACTTCTGGGAGCCGTTTCTGACCGCGTCGGCTCTGCCCTCAAGGGTGCAGGATGCGGCTTCAAGCCCCATGACGTACTCGCCCTCGCCGAGCATTCTCCACTGGATGAGCCGGTCGAGCATACCGTCGGATTCAAACGAGATTCTTACGCCCGTTCCTATCGACGGATTGTCAATGCCGTAGCAGTTTTCGGACAGCTTGTGATAATAACACATTTCGGTAAATCCGTGCTGGGGAGCGGTGACCTTGTTCCACTCGGAGATGTGCGCGTTTGCATGGTCGTCTCTTGCGTATACTTCTGCCGACGGGATGACCAGCTTTGCCTTTTCGGAAAGAAGCGGGTAACCCATGTTCATGTGATAGAGCACCGAGACCGGGACTTTCTCAAAGCCGCGGTTTGTGATAACGTCGGTAAAGCGGATCCTGTCCTCGCCGTAAACACACCGGTATTCGCGGCGGAGGGGGAGCTTGCATCCGAAAAGGACAGCCTCTCTTGCCGTGCCTTTTATCGTTACTCCGAGTCCGTCGTCATCGGGATCGACGCAGAGATTTTCGCAGGGAGTGTTTCCGATGCGGCCGTGCATGGTGAGGTCGGGAGTGCCGTCGGCGACACCGATGTTTTCAAGTCCGCAGGTGGTGAGAAATCCGCCTCCGAAGGAGCGGAGCCAGCTTATACCGTCGGGATCGAAAAACTGGGGAGCCACAATGCCGCTCGGAGTGATGTATGACATATTGTTGCCGCAGTATCTGACCTCTGCGATGTCAAGGCACCGGTCGGGGAGGACGGTGAAGCTGAGACCGCCTCCGTTCCAGACAGAGATCGCCCTTGTGCCGTTTGCTTTCCCGTCTGTCAGCGTATACTGCCTTACGTCAAAAAGCTGTGAGTTGTTGCCGATATATTCTCTCATGATAAAAACGTTCCTTCCGTGTGATATCATACTATGATACAACACTTATCGTTAATATTGCGATAACATTTTATTAAAAATCGGTAAAATCAGTCGGGCATATCGTAAATCACGATCTGACTTTTCGGACGGTATTCGCCGTTATCACATTTTGTCACCGCCATGCGGTTCCGGTAAAGAAACTTTGTCAGCTCATAGACATCTATCCATATCTCACCGTTTCCGTCCTTCTGGGAGGCATCGAATATCAGCTGAAGCCCGAAATGAAGGTGAGGAATGTTTATGTTGTTCACGTTTTCCTTATCGCTGTACCCGGTCATTCCGAGATATCCGATAACGTCCCCGGCGGTAACGATATCGCCCTCTGACAGGTCGGCATACGGGTGATCCTTCCGCAGGTGGGCATAATAGTAGTACCGTTTGTTGTCAAAACTGCGGATCCCGATCCTCCAGCCGCCGTAGCGGTTCCATCCGATCGCCTCAACATAGCCGGACTCCACCGCTATTATCGGGGTTCCGATCTGTCCCATCATATCGTGACCGAGATGCTCTCTTCTGTACCCGAAGCTCCTTGCCGCGCCGAAATCGTCGTAATGCTGATAATAATACCCGTCGGCTATCGGCGAAAAGGCGCGCAGACCGTACAGCTTTTCGCCGTCGCGGTAAAAATCTCCGACAAAACCGCAAAGAGCCGCGCCGTAAGCCTCACGGTAATATGAAAAATACTTCATTTTCACCGAAATGCTGTCCGTGCTTTCCCCCGACCCGAGCAGCTTTACAAACTTATCGGTGTCGCTTTTTCTGTAATGCGAGAAATTGCCGCCGTATTTCGCTCCGAGGTATGCGAGAATGTCGAGCCAGCTTATGTGATTCTCCGTGCCGTAGGTGCTGATATCGACAGCAAGCGCATCGCTCATCGCCGCGGCGGTCACGCCGAAGTCAACCCATTTTATGTACCCGCCGGTTCTCAGGCTGTCAAGCTCAGCGGTCTTGACAAGTGATGCCGCCGCAATTGCGGTGAGTGTGAGAGCGGCTGTGATGACTCCCGACACGATTTTTCTTCTGATCTTTCCGTTCATTGTGCGTTCTCCGGATTTTTCTGAATTATAATTCAATTATACTAACGGAAGCTGCTTCGTATTCTGAATATTGTGTCTGATAACTGCCGATAATAACGGTGAAATTAATATGAAGGAGTGATTCACATGAATCTTACCCAGAAAGAAATTGACTTTCTTGACGATTTCAAGACGCAGGAGAAGCTCTGCATCGAAAAGTACGACAGGTATTCCGCCTGCGCGTGCAGCACGGAGCTTAAAAGCCTTTTCGGTGAGCTGGCAGACAGGGAGCGCGGGCATCTTAAAACCATAAACGAGATGTCCGGCGGAACGGTTGCCGATGTGCCGCCGACAGTAAAGGCGAACAACTGCAACTGCGGCTGTGCAGGCTACTGCGACGAGAACAGCCGGAAGAACGACAGCTTTCTCTGCAGTGATATGCTTGCGTCGGAAAAGCACGCCTCCGGGCTTTATGACACCGGAATTTTCGAGTTCACCGACCCGAAGGCGCGCAAAATGCTGAATCACATTCAGGCGGATGAGCAGCAGCACGGCGAGCAGATAGCTGCGTTTATGAAGAGCAACGGAATGTACTGCTGAGTATTGAAACGGAAAAGGGGCTGTTAAAAACGGTGTTTTTCAACAGCTCCTTTTTACTTAAGCGAAAATATGTGAAACAAGGTTTACCGCGATGCAGAGAACCGTTCCTATGACAGTCGGGATAAGAGCGGCGGCTATTGCACAGCGGGCTTTTCCGGTTTCCTTTTTAACCGTCAGCAGCGTTGTGGAGCATGGCCAGTGAAACACGGTGAAAATGACTGTGTTTATTGCCGTGACAGTGTTCCAGCCGTTTGAAACAAGCAGATTTTTCAGCTCCGGAAGGGAAGCGCAGCCGACAAGCGAGCCGCCGGACACATAACACATCATGATTATCGGAATGACGATCTCGTTTGCCGGCAGGCCGAGTATGAATGCCAGTATTATCACCCCGTCAAGCCCCATTATCCGTCCGACCGGGTCAAGAAATCCCGAAAGCCGGGAAAGCGTCGATATCCCGCCTGAGCCGGTGTTTGCAAGCAGCCATATCACAAGTCCCGTCGGCGCGGCGACGGCAGCTGCCCTGCCGAGGACGAAGAGCGTTCTGTCAAGCACCGAGCGGATCAGCACCTTCCCGAACTGCGGGGTTCTGTATGGCGG
>FR891178.1:17516-18354 GCA_000433515.1 Candidatus Colimorpha enterica
GACGGCACACCCCGCAGAACTGTTTCCGACAGCAGCTTTGACACGCCGAGGGTTATCATTACGGCAAGGACTATCACGAGCGCAAGTATCGCCGAGCCCCACAGACCGACGCAGGCGGAGAACATGGAGATCACCGCTATCAGGATCGGAAACCTTCCGTTGCAGGGCATGAAGCTGTTTGTCAGCACCGCAAGCAGCCGTTCGCGCTTCGAATCGATTATCCGGCAGCCGGTGACACCGACCGCGTTGCAGCCGAAGCCCATGCACATCGTCAGCGCCTGTTTCCCGCAGGCGGAACAGCCGGCAAAGCCGCGGTCAAGGTTGTATGCGATCCTTGGCAGATAGCCGACGTCCTCAAGCAGGGTGAAAAGCGGAAAGAATATCGCCATCGGCGGGAGCATGACCGATACTACCCATCCGACGACGCGTATCATTCCCTCACAGAGAAGTGAGGTCAACACCTCCGGCGCGCCGGCTGAGGTCAGAAGCGATGAAACACCGCCCTCAAGCCGCGAAAACAGGCGCGAAAGAAGCTCCGAGGGATAATTTGCCCCGGTCACGGTCAGCCAGAGAATGCCCATCAGCAGAAGAAACATAACCGGGAACGCCGTCAGCTTTCCGGTAAGGATCCTGTCGGCACGGGAACCCTTTCCGGCTCCGTTTCCTGTTCTGACCGCTCCGGAGACAGCGTCAGAGGCAAATGCGGAGACTGCGCCGGAGATCATGTCGTTGACGGTGTCGGAGCCGCCGTGGCTGTCTATGAATCTTTTTGCAAGGGTTTTGCACCCGGAGCGGTTTTCGTCGGATATCCGGTATTTTTCCGCAAGTCTGTCGGTGA
>FR891179.1:0-4920 GCA_000433515.1 Candidatus Colimorpha enterica
GCCTCCAGCTTCTTTATCTTTGCGAGTGCCGAGCTGTTGAGAGCCGAGAGCTTTGCAACAAGCTCGCACTCGACAGAGCTGTCTGCAGCGGCAACCGCCTCCTTCATAAGCACGGCAGTCTCCGCAAGGGATTTCACATAGCGTGAAACCGCCGGTATGATCTCCCTGCGCGCCATATCGACCATAGTCAGCGCCTCGATGTTTACCACCTTGCAGTAATTCTCAAGCATGATCTCGTGGCGCGACCGCATCTCGGCTTCCGAGAAGATTCTGTTGTCGGTGAACAGCTTTATGTTCTTTGCGTCAAGGAAATGGGCAAGCGCGTCGGGAGTTGTTCTGAGGTTGAGAAGCCCGCGCTTTTCAGCCTCGGTGACCCATGCGTCATCGTAGCCGTTTCCGTTGAAGATTATGCGCTTGTGCTCTTTTATGGTGTCGTGAATCAGGTTGTGAAGCGCACTCTCAAAGTCCTCCGCGCCCTCAAGCACGTCGGCAAAGCCCTTAAGCTCCTCGGCAACCGCGGTGTTGAGCACCGTATTCGCATCGGAGACCGACGCTGCGGAGCCGAGCATACGGAATTCAAACTTGTTTCCGGTAAAGGCGAAGGGAGAGGTCCTGTTTCTGTCGGTTGTGTCCTTCGGGAATTTCGGAAGGATGTGCACGCCGATACGGAGGATCTCCTTCTCCTTGCCGTCATATGCGCTCTCGCTCTCGATTGCCTCAAGAATGCCCTCAAGCTCATCGCCGATGAACATCGAAACAATTGCGGGCGGCGCCTCGTTCGCACCGAGACGGTGGTCGTTTCCGGCGGAAGCCACCGAAATGCGGAGCAGATCCTGATATTCGTCGACCGCCTTGATAACGGCACTCAGGAAGAGCAGGAACTGGGCGTTTTCGTACGGCGTTTCTCCCGGCTCAAGAAGGTTGACACCGGTGTCCGTCGAGATCGACCAGTTGTTGTGCTTGCCGCTTCCGTTGACCCCGGCAAAGGGCTTTTCGTGAAGCAGGCAGACAAGCCCGTGCTTCTTCGCAACGTTGCGGAGCACCTCCATCGTCAGCTGGTTGTGGTCGGCGGCAATGTTTGTCGTCGTGAAGATCGGTGCAAGCTCGTGCTGTGCAGGCGCAACCTCGTTGTGCTCGGTCTTTGCAAGAACCCCCAGTTTCCACAGCTCGTCGTTGACATCGCTCATGAATGCCGCAACACGAGGCTTTATCGAACCGAAATAGTGATCGTCAAGCTCCTGACCCTTCGGAGATTTGGCACCGAAAAGGGTTCTGCCGGTGTATATCAGATCCTTGCGCCTGTCGAACAGTTCAACGGGAATAAGGAAATATTCCTGCTCCGCGCCGACCGTAGTCTTTACCGAGGTGACATCGTCGTTCCCGAACAGCCGGAGAACTCTCAGCGCCTGCTTGTTGATCCGCTCCATCGAACGCAGAAGCGGAGTCTTTTTGTCAAGCGCCTCGCCGCCGTAGGAGCAGAACGCCGTCGGTATGCAGAGCGTCTTGCCCTTTATGAAAGCATAGGACGAGGGGTCCCACGCGGTATAGCCTCTTGCTTCGAATGTGGCGCGGAGACCGCCGGAGGGGAAGGAGGAGGCATCGGGCTCGCCGCGTACAAGCTCTTTTCCGGAGAACTCCATTATGACCTTTCCGTCATCGGTGGGACTGATGAAGCTGTCGTGCTTCTCGGCGGTGATGCCGGTCATGGGCTGGAACCAGTGGGTGAAATGGGTCGCACCCTTTTCGATAGCCCAGTCCTTCATTGCGTTTGCCACAACATTTGCCACCTCAAGGTCGAGATGTTTTCCGTTTTTTATGGTGCGCTGCATTGCCCTGTAGGTTTCCTTCGGCAGCTTTTCCTTCATCGTCGTGTCGCCGAAGACGAGAGAGCCGAATTCTTCTGTTACACTGCTCATGAGTGAGTCCTCCTGAAATAAAAATAACGCCGGCGATCCCATGATCGCTGACGTCTTTGTCATTACGCTAACATTATATCCTCACGGGTTCAAAATGTCAAGGGGAAAAGTCAAAAAAACGCAATTTTCACGTTCTGCACCAAAACCGACAGCACTTTTTGCCCGTATTTGCGCATTTCAACAAAATATCCGGCGCGTTTCAGCCTTTGCTACATCTGATTATAATCCGCTGAAAAATCTGCGGGAAAAATCCCGCGGCAGGGCTTGACAAATCGGAAAAACGGTAGTATAATCCCGGTATCGGACAAAGAGGTCCACGGGAAGCCACCTTGCTCTTCCCGTGGATTTTTGCTTTTTCCGGTATACGCGACAACGGCGTCACGATCCCTGCAGCTCTGCGGGATGACACCGGTGCCGCGTTTTCTTTTATCCGTCGGCTTTCCGGCACGGAAAAATTTATTGAAAGAGGGTTACATTATGGACTCGACAGCACTTTGGTTCCTTATCGGCGCGGTACTTGTATTTTTCATGCAGTGCGGCTTTGCAATGGTGGAGACAGGCTTCACCAGGGCGAAAAACGCGGGGAACATCATCATGAAAAACCTGATGGACTTTTGTATAGGCACGATCGTATTCATGGCGCTCGGTGCGGGGCTTCTTCTCGGAGAGGACACCCTGTTCGGGCTGGTCGGAATTCCGAATTACGGCTACATTACGAACTTCGCCACATATGACTGGAGCTCCTTCGTCTTCAACCTCGTATTCTGCGCGACCGCGGCAACAATAGTCTCGGGAGCAATGGCAGAGCGGACAAAATTCTCCGCATACTGCATTTATTCCGCAATAATCTCGCTTGTCGTATATCCGGTAGAGGCACACTGGCTCTGGGGCGGCGGCTGGCTGTCAAGGCTGGGATTCATAGATTATGCCGGATCGGCACTGATACACATGGTCGGCGGCATTTCGGCACTCATCGGCGCAATTATCCTCGGTCCGCGTCTCGGAAAATATGTGCGTGACGCAAAAGGCAGGGTGATAAAGGTAAACGCGATCCCCGGACATTCGATCCCTCTCGGCGCTCTCGGATGCTTCATTCTCTGGTTCTGCTGGTACGGCTTCAACGGCGCGGCGGCAAAATCGATCCCCGAGCTTGCACAGATCCTCGGCACGACAACGATAGCCCCGGCTGTCGCAACGGTTTCCTGTATGATATACACATGGATAAAGAACGGCAAGCCGGATGTTTCGATGTGCCTGAACGCTTCTCTCGCCGGACTTGTCGGTGTAACGGCGGGCTGCGCGAACGTTGACGCGATAGGCGCGGCAATAATCGGCGCGGTTTCCGGTATCATCGTGGTTCTCATCGTCGAACTCCTTGACCTGAAGCTCCATATAGACGACCCGGTCGGCGCGGTCGCGGTTCATATGGGCAACGGTATCTGGGGAACGATAGCCGCCGGACTTCTCTCCACAAACACCGCGAGCGCAGGTGTTGACGGCCCGATCTACGCGCTTATCCACGGTACGTCGTTTATCGCCGGACTTAAGGTACTCGGAGTGCAGCTCCTCGGAATGACCTGCATAGCGCTCTGGACAGCGGTGACGATGTTCATATTCTTCAAGATCATCGAAAAGACACACGGCCTGCGCGTCTCCCCGGAAGAGGAGATCGCCGGACTTGATTCGACCGAACACGGTATGCCGTCCGCATATGCCGATTTTGTCCCGTCAGTCGATCCGACCGTCGGATATGCCTATAAGGAGATCGCGGTCACAGGCACCGTTCCTCCCGCCGAGGCGGTTGAGGTAAAGACAGTCCCGGATTTCACCGATACGCCGGCTCCGTCAGGCATCACAAAGATAGAGATAATCTGCAGGGAGCGTATGCTTGAAAGCCTCAAGAACGCTATGACAGAGATCGGCATCACCGGAATGACCGTCAGCCACGTAATGGGCTGCGGCATACAGAAGGGCAAGCCGGAATACTACCGCGGAGTTGAGGTCGAGCCGAGCCTTCTTCCGAAGGTACAGGTCGATATCGTCGTAAGCACCGTTCCCGTCCGCGATGTCATAGAGACGGCAAAGAAGGTGCTTTACACCGGTCACATCGGCGACGGCAAGATATTTGTCTACCGTGTCGAGAACGCGGTAAAGGTACGCACCGGAGAAGAGGGAGTTGCCGCTCTTCAGGATGTTGAGCAGTACTGAAAAATAACGGCTCTCAGCCGATAAACATAAAAGGAACACCGGGCTCCCGTACTGCGGGTCGGAAGCCCGGTGTTCCTTCGGTTTTCGGATTATTCCCCGACCGTACATACCCTTCCGTTGACGGTGACCGTGTCGGGGAGCAGACCGTCGTTCGTGCCGGTCGTGCGGAGAAAGAACGAGTAGGTGCGCTCTATGGCGACAAGCTCGGTTTTCCGGTTTCCGCCGGTCGGATATCCGCACCAGTACATACTTTTTTCAAACGGTTCAAACTGCGCGATATCCGCTCCGGCAGCCGTCTTTACCGGGTCGATCTCATGCGTGTCGCCGCCGTAAATGTGGGAATAGCTCTTTCCGCCGATGACGGCATAATTATCGGTGACTCTTACCGTCTTTTCTTTTTTGTACTTAGTGAGCGCCGCCTTTACTGCCTTGTCTTTCCCGGAGTATACCGAATCGGTGAAGGAATAAGCAACTCTCAGAAGAAGCTCAAGCGACTCTTCCGGCAGTGTTATCTCTTTCAGCGACGACAGCCCGGCAAAAGCGGTGCAGAAGCCTTCTCTTACGGGATATCCGGCAAGTATCTCTATCTTTTCAAGCGAAATGCACCCGTCAAAATCCGCGGACGGCGCGTATTCAAACAGAGCCGTCTCGTCGCCGATCTCCGGAACGACGGCTTCCTTCAGCGAGGCGCATCCGGTGAACGATGCAGTGTATTTCCCGACGGAGCGCGGAAGATTGTTTATTTTCTGAAGAAACCGGCATCCCACGAACGCGCCGGTCATTTCGGCAACACCGT
>FR891179.1:4964-6899 GCA_000433515.1 Candidatus Colimorpha enterica
GGTCAGCTCCTCAATTGCCGTGCACCCGGAAAAAGCGGAATTCAGCACCGAAACGTTTTCGAGCCCGGTCACGGTCACAAGCGAAACACAGCCGGAGAACGCCGAATCAAGCCGCGTGACGCTTTCCGGTATGACGACGGACGACAGGGAGGTGCAGTTTTCAAAGGTCCTGTCAAGTGCCGCAATGCCGTTCTTTACCGACACGTTCACAAGAGAGGTGCACCCGGAAAAAGTCCCGGCGGCGCTTTTTGCTTTTTCACCGATCAATCCTCTTTCAAGCGAGGTGCAGCCCTCAAATGCCCGGTCGATGTATTCCGCATTGAAGCCGCCGGAAACGGTTTTAAGCGAGGTGCATCCGCGGAACGCGCCCTCCATCGATGTAACTCCCTTTCCGATGTATACGTAGCTCAGGTCGGCACAGGAGACGAATGCGCCGTCAATTACCCTGACCGAATCAGGTATGACGACCTTTTCAAGGTACAGAAAGCCCCGGAAGGCATTTTCGGCAATTCCCGTCACCGGTTTCCCGCCGATCTTTTCGGGAATCGAAAGAGCTTTTTCGATCCCGGAGTATCCGGTCAGGGTAAGCTCTCCGTCCTTTTCCTCGTATATGAATTTTTCAGGGTCGCTGTTGTGCAGGCTTTCCGGCTTATCCCCGGTTTCGCTGCCCTTTCCGCTCCCGCCGCAGGCAGAAACGAGAAGGCAGAGGAAAATGACAGCCGCCGCAATATATTTTTTCATTCTGGCATTCCTTCGGAATATCTTTTTCCGCTCTTGCGGATATATTCACCACAATATTATATATCCGTTCGCGGCATTTGTCAAGCAACAGGAAATCAAGGGTGTCAGATAACTCCTCAGAGTTACATAACACCCTTGATTTCCGGCTATTTCCCGCCCTTTTTTCTGCCGATCCCGAAGAAGAACCGGAGAATCGGCGCAAGAAATCCGGGAGATTTTATCGCTATGACCTTCACCGCATAAAAACGCTCCTTCCGAAATGAATCTTTGGCTATCTGTCGCCGAGACACATGATCACCGCCGCCACAAGCAGCATCGCCTCCGTAAGTATCAGTATCCTCTCCGAAAAGAAGAAGGAGGCAAGGATACCGAGTCCGAATGCCGCGAACACAAGAAGTATCCGGTTTTTTCCGTCCCTGCCGGGCGGCAGTATCATTCTGCGCACTGTGTGTTTCCCCCGATTAAGAATGTTCTCAATCATATAATATGCAGAATTTCCGCTTCGGTTACCGAAAACCACCCGGTTTTTCCGTCTTTTTCGGTCAGGATCAGCGATTCCGGAATTTTTCCGTCCGCCGGAATGTCGGGAAGCGCGCATTTTCTCACGGCATTTATCACCGCACGCGCGCCTCCCGACAGAACATCGGCAGCTCTGACTATCCTCCGCGCGATTCCGGGGGAGACCGAGGCTTTTATTCCGAACCCGGCAAGCGACCTCACCTGTCTGTCAAGCTCCCTTTCCGCGATCTTCTCCGCAGTGTCCCGGCTTATCGGGGAAAAGGCAAGGACAGCATCGGCGCGCTCCGATATTCCCGCCGGAAGCCGTGAGCCGCCCGGAGCTTTTCCGGATGCCGCACCGAATCCCGCCGTCAGCTGTGCGGCTTCGGTGCAGGCGATTATCACGACGGAATTTCCGAAATCGCACCGCCTGCCGGACGAATCGTCAAGAAATCCGCTCTCAAGTATCCTGCGGATAAGCGGGAAAACGTCCGGATGAGCGCACTCCGCACTGTCGAAAAGCACGACCGAGCGGGGACGGCTGAGGATCCTTCCGGTAAGCGCACCCTCGTCCCGGTAGCCGACATATCCGGGCGGCGAGCCGATGAGCTTTGAGACACAGTGGCTCTCGGAATATTCCGACATATCAAGCCGGATAAGCGCGTCGGAGCTTCCGAAAACCGCATCTGCCAATAT
>FR891179.1:7021-14420 GCA_000433515.1 Candidatus Colimorpha enterica
ACCGGACATATCTCCGCAATGACACCGTCCTGACCGAATATCTCCGACGACAGCCTTGCCTCAAGCCCGGAGAATGCGCAGGCTCCGCTTCCGGCAGCCGGCATCCCGGTTTTCACCGCAACCGTTTCGGCAATGTCGTGTCCGTCAAGCTCCGGCGGAGGACCGTCCTTTGCCGACAGCCTTTTCCGCGCCGCCGCCTCGTCAAGAATGTCGATCGCCTTGTCGGGAAACCTTCTCTCCGGCAGGCACCGTGCCGAAAGCCTGACCGCCGCGCTTATCGCCTCGTCCGTGATGACCACGCGGTGATGCTCCTCGTATTTCCCGCGAAGCCCGGCAAGGATGCTTTCGGTTGCGTCCGCCGTCGGCTCGCAGACCCGGACCGGGGTGAACCGCCTCTCAAGCGCGGCATCGCGGCTGATGAATTTCCGGTACTCCGCATCGGTCGTCGCTCCTATCACCCGTATCCTTCCCCGCGAAAGAGCCGGCTTTATCATGTTAGCGGCATCGACAGCCCCCTCCGCAGAGCCGGCTCCGACGATAGTGTGAATCTCATCGATGAACAGTATTATGTCCGGATCGGCTGATGCCGCGTCAATGACGTTTTTCATCCTTTCCTCAAACTCGCCGCGGTATTTTGCGCCGGAGAGCATAAGCGGCAGATCAAGCGCGGCTATCCTCTTTGAAAGAAACCCGTCCGGAACAGTGCCTTCCGCGATTTTTATCGCCAGCCCCTCCGCAATTGCCGTCTTTCCGACCCCCGGCTCTCCGATAAGACACGGATTGTTCTTCGTGCGGCGGGACAGAATGCGTATAACCGCCTCCGTCTCTCCGCCGCGCCCGAAAACCGGGTCAAGCTCCCCCCTCTCCGCCGCCGCGGAAAGATCGGTGCCGTATTTCAGAATGACGGACGGGAGCTTTTTCGCGGTTTTCGGTGCGCCGAGCTTTTCCGACACCGTGTTCGAGGCACAGATCATGTCGGCATATATGTCGGCAGAGGAAGCGTTCTGCGCCTTTATCAGCCTGACCGCCACGCATTCCGGCTCGTTGAGAATGGCGGTCAGGATATGCCCCGTCCCGATCGCGCCGCCCCGGTCCTTCATCGCGGCATATGCCGACATTTCGATGACCCTCCGCGTTCGCGGCGACATATCCGATGCCGAAACGTCGGAGCCCTTCCCGGAGCCTTCAAACGAGATTATCAGCTCCCGCGTTCTCTCCCGGCTGACCCCTCTCGCACAGAGCACCGCCGCCGCAACGCTGTTCTTCCCGGATAACAGTCCGAGAAGCAGATGCTCTGTCCCGATGTACGAATGTCCTAATTTTCTCGCCTCTGCAAGCGCCGCCGAAAGGGCTTTTTCAGCCGACGGTGTGAAACGGTCTGTCATGCTGTACCTCTTGTAAAACCGTGTGGAATTGCGGGCATATGCCCCGGAGTCATTATTGCCGCAATTTCTCTCCGGTAAGCGCTTTCAGTGGTTGTATCCCACATATTTGTTGTAGGACCGGGCAAGCATATTCCAGGTCGTGGTGTCAATGTCCCCCGTCCCCTCAAGCCCGTGTATCAGCTGAAAGCGGCTTACCGCCTCCGCCGTGCCGCTGTCGAACAGATTCCCGTCGGATATTTCCTCAAGACAGTCATGCTCAATGCTCAGCGTCCGGAGCATCAGCTTGACGATAAGAACCGTGTCCCCACGGTCGCCCTCGGTGAGCATCCCGTCCCTGAGCGGGGCGGAAAACGGCGAGATCCCGACCGGAGCCGACATCCTTTCGCCAGCACTCCTCTCCTCCGAAAGCAGCTTCCGCCACGTTGTAAAGTCCACCCGGCCGGTAACGGTAAGCCCGTGCAGTCTCTGAAACCCGCGCACCGCCTCAGCCGTTTCCTCCCCGTATATCCCGTCGGGATTTACCCGCCTGACCTCCGGGTCGGTCTGCGACAGGTTGTATAATACCGTCTGAATCCTTCTGACCGAAGCCCGGTAGCCGGGTCGGTCGGTTTTTTCGCTGTTCATTCTGTCCCCCTCCTTCAGTCGATTATATATCCCGGATACTGATCCGGCTGAACTATGTTCCCGGAGGCTATCGCGTTGTAAAGCTCCGATATCGCGTCCCATGTGACAGAGTTCACCTTACCCGTGACTTCAAGCCCTGCAAGCTCCTGCACGGCTCTTACCGATGCCTCCGTTGCGGTGTCGAACGTCCCGTTTATCTCCGGCGCCGGAACGGTTCCGAACACCCCGGCTATCGAGGTAAGATACTCCTGAAGATATATCACATACCGGTTCGATATCCCGATGCTGAGGACATACCCCGGATACGGTCTTGCGGTATGCTCAAAGAGCGAATCTGGAAGCGAAAGTATCAGCGCGTTGTAAACGTCGAATATCCGCGCATAGGTCTTTTCGTTGATAACTCCCGTTGCCGGAAGTCCGTATGTCCTCTGAAATCCGCGGACGGCATTCTCCGTCGCATCGCCGTACACGCCGTTCACGTCAAACGGCTCAATGGAATTTTCGTACTGGGCTATATAGTTCAGCATATACTGCGACACTCTCACCCCGTCTCCGGTCGAGCCGGGTGCAAGCTCGGACGGATATGCCCGCGGGATCTCGCTGTAGGTTATCCCCTCGGAGTTGAGATCGTTCAGACGCTTCACCGCCGCATATATCCTCTGAATGGCATACCACGTCGATTTCCCGACGACCCCGTCAACCGTCAGGTCGAAAATCGACTGGAATTCCTCAACCGCTTCCTTTGTCCCGATCCCGTAATACCCGTCGGGAGAGGGTATCTTCGGTATCGACGGATAGTTCACCGATATCCGGTTGAGCCGCAGCTGCACCGCAAGCACGTCGTTCCCCGTCGAGCCGAGCCGCAGAAGCCTTGATGGCGGGCTTGACATTATCCCGGAAACCGGCGCATCGACAACCACCTCGGTGTCGTCGCCGTAATAGTGCCTGATTATCTCCACAGAGTCGTACCCCTCCTCCGCAAGGTCGACCGAGCCCCACTGCGAAAGTCCGCCGCAGGTGACCGTCGTTCCGTTGCAGTACTGCGCAAAAAGCGGCTCTATCCTGTCGCGCTTCCGCAGATAGTCGTTGAATATCTCATCGACGATAAGCGAAATGGTGTCGAAATAGTTTCTGCCGTTTATAAACGACTGGTCGATCGCCGTTGAATTCGTTATATTGAAGCTGTACCCCCGCGAGCGGTAGTATTCGGTATACACCCGGTTGAGCGCAAAGGATATCTGCGCAAGGATGTTCGCCCTCAGCGCGCTTTCCGGCCATGTCGGATATATTTCGCTTGATGCCACGTTTTTTATGTAGTCGATGAACGGCACCGTCACGTTCTCCGCCTGCTGATCCGGCTCGCCGAGATGAACGGTGATCGTTTCGGGTATGTACGGAAGATTCGTAGGCATTGTCACTCCTCCTTAAAGTCCGTTGTCGGATCCGGCATCATTGAACCGCGTCAGTTCCGACGGCGGCATCGGTGCTCCGCCGGCAAGCGGCACAAGAAAAACCTGCTGAACCGACGTTACCCCGTCGAATACCGGGACATTCGTGTTCACGACCGAATAGAACCCCGTCCTCCCGGTGTCGATCGTATAGTAGCTGCACACCGGCTCGTTCCCCGGCGACTGACTTTCCGACCGGGGCGGCGCCGGGAGCGAGATGACCTCGCTTGCCCCTCCGCTGTCGGTGAACATGACGGCAACGACGGTACTGTTTATCCCGTCGGAGGTGCTTACCGTTACCGACGCTCCCTCCACCGGAAGCGCACCGCCCGCCGTCCGGACGTTCACGGTTATGAATCCTTTTCCCTGTTCCTCCATATATCCTGCCTTTCCCGCCGCAGATGCCGGAAAACCGTGCCTGATACGGCTGTATCGCGGAAAAACCGCGTTTTCTTATTTTCAGATTATGCAGACCGGGAAAAACCGTGCGCGGCGGCATTTTACGTCGGCAAAATTTTCTTCCGCCGACGTATTCCGACCGCTTTTGCGGGAAAAACGGAGTAAAATCATATTGCAGATTTAAAATGCAGGAAAGGATGAAAGTAATGGACGGAAAAGAGACCGTGATAAGCTGCGGCAGGGTGAGCATAGAGCCGGATGAGGAGGGAAGCGTCATCTTCCGCCTGAAGGGAGAGCTTGACCATCACAGCGTGAAGGAGATACGCGAAACGATCGACGGGAAACTGATAGATTACCGCCCTCTGTCGGTGATCCTCGATCTTTCCGGTGTCACCTTCACCGATTCCGCAGGGCTGGGACTTATCCTCGGCAGGTATACAAGGATAAGCGGCTACGGCGGAAAAATGAAACTGACCGGAGTGTCGGACGAATTCATGAAGATCCTGCGCCTTGCCGGAACAGACCGCTTTATCGAGGCGGAAAAACGAAAAAGGACGCAGACGGCAGTCTGAAAACAGCCCCGGCACTCCGGGGTACATACGAATGACAGGCAACGGAAAAAAGAAAGGACAAAACCGAATGAAAAACAGCGTAACCAACATAATGAAGCTGAGCTTCCCGTCGGATTCGCGCAACGAGAGCTTCGCGCGGTACAGCGTCACCGCCTTCGCCGCCCAGCTTGACCCCGATACCGAGGAGCTTGCCGAGATAAGGACTGCAGTCTCGGAGGCAGTTACAAACTGCATAATCCACGGCTACCGCGGCGGACAGGGAAAAATTATCATAGAGACCCGCCTCTGCGCCGACCGTACGGTGAAAATAAAGATCAGCGACAGAGGCTGCGGCATAGAGGATATCGATCAGGCGATGCAGCCCCTCTTCACGACCGACAGAAGCGGCGAGAGGGGAGGGATGGGCTTTGCCATAATGGAGAGCTTCTGCGATAAGCTGAAGGTCGTCTCAAAGCCCGGCGCCGGAACCACCGTCACAATGACAAAGAAGCTGAAATGACGCGGGAAGAGAACGACCGTCTCCTGCGCCTTGCAAAGGACGGCGACAGTGAGGCGACGGAACGGCTCATCGAGGGCAATATGGGACTCTGCCGCAGCATTGCGATGCGCTTCCGTGACCGCGGAGCCGAGCTTGACGACCTTGTCCAGCTTGCGTCGATAGGAATGCTGAAGGCGGTGCGGAGCTTTGATTTTTCCTACAACACCGCCTTCTCTACCTATGCCGTCCCGCTGATAATCGGCGAGATAAGACGCTTTCTGCGCGACGACGGCGCGGTCAGGGTCGGAAGAAGCACAAAAAAGCTCTCGGTTGACGCAATGCGCAGGCGCGAGGAATTCGTGAAGAAGCACGGCAGGGAGCCGAAAACCGGTGAGCTTGCGGAGCTCTGCGGCGTAAGCACCGACGAGCTTGTCTTTGCCCTCGGAGCGGCAAACCCGATAAAATCACTTTCCGACCCCGTCGGGGACGACGACGGCATATCCTTCGGAGAGCTCATCTCCGACCCCGACGACGGCATAGGAAGGCTGACCGACCGCATCGCCCTGTCGGAAGCCGTAAAAAGCCTGCCGCCGGTGCAGAGAAAGCTGATTTACCTCCGCTACTGCCGCGATATGTCGCAGAGCGAAACGGGAAAGATACTCGGCATGACTCAGGTCAGGGTGTCAAGAGAGGAAAAGAAGATAATGGAGGCTCTTAAAAAGGTGCTTTAGCCGCATCTTCCGACGGTTTTGAGCGTTCGGTCGGATAATTGCGTTTTCTTTCCGATTATTTCAGCAATAATTTGCAGGCTGAATTTGAAAAAAATCATTGACAAATCCGAATCGGTTGTGTATAATGTATGGTGTGACATTTTGTAAAGATCAAGAGGTGTGCCATGCGCGTTGATATGACGCCGATCCTCAGCGGAAAAACGGACAGGCTCAGCTTTTCCTTCGATTGGAACGGTGCGGCTGAACTTTTTCCTGATACTGCGTTTTCGGGTCCCGTCAGAGTCACGGGCTCGGTCGTCAACCGCTCCGGCTATATGCTTCTCACGCTTCAGGCGGAGGCGGAGTACGAAACCCGGTGCGCAAGGTGCCTTGAAAAGCTTCATCGGAAGATAACACTTGATCTTGAGAAAAATGCGGCTCTGAAAAACGATATCCGCGAAGACGACGACGACACCGTTCCTGTCGCCGATTCCGCGATAGAGCTTGACGGGCCTGCCGGGGAGCTGCTGTTCCTCGGGCTTCCGACAAGGGATCTTTGCAGAGAGGACTGCCGCGGACTCTGTCCGAAATGCGGCAAAAACCTCAACGAAGGCGACTGCGGCTGCGACAGAAAAGAGATCGACCCCCGCCTCGCCGTCCTGAAAAAATTCCTTGACACAGATCAATGAATATATAACCGATTGAAGGAGGTGCTTATAAATGGCAGTACCGAAGCATAAAACATCAAAGGCAAGACGCGACAAGAGACGCTCCAGCGTATGGAAGCTCGATATTCCCGGAATGACCAAATGCCCCAAGTGCGGAGAATATACCTTATCTCACAGAGTCTGCAAGGCATGCGGAACTTATGCCGGCAAGGAGATCGTTGCAGTCGAAAAGGACTGAAACGCCCACGGAATGCGATTTTGCAAGAATAGGCCCGCCGCTTAAGTGCGGAGGGCTTTATTTCCGTAATGCGGAGAATCACGGCGAAAGGAGAAACGGAAAATGGTACTTATAAAAGACGTCCTGACGGGCTCGCCCGCCGATATCGCGGGAGTAAAGCGCGGAGATTACCTTGTCCGTATCAACGGAAAGGACATAAACGACGTCCTCGATTACCGGTATTATATCACCGAACCGAGGGTGCGCCTGCTCATCCACCGCGGCCCCGAGCTTCTGGAAATACCGATAAAAAAGCCGAGATACAACGATATCGGGCTTGAGTTCGATACGTTTCTCATGGACGAAAAGCGCTCCTGCCGCAATAAGTGCATTTTCTGCTTCATCGACCAGCTCCCGCCGGGAATGAGAAAGACGCTTTACTTCAAGGACGACGACTCCCGCCTCTCCTTCCTGATGGGCAACTACATAACCCTGACCAACATGGACGAACACGATATCTCGCGCATCATCGAAATGAAGATGTCCCCGATGAATATCTCCGTCCATACCACAAACCCGAAGCTGCGCTGCGAAATGCTCAGCAACCGCTTTGCCGGCTCGTGCTACGACACGATGAAGCGCTTCGCCGCAGCCGGCATCGAAATGCACTGCCAGATCGTCCTCTGCCGCGGTGTCAACGACGGCGCGGAGCTTATGCGCACAATGCGCGATCTTGCGGCACTTTACCCGCAGGTCGACAGCGTGTCGATAGTCCCCGCCGGCATCACGAAATACCGCGAAAAGCTCTATCCGCTCACACCCTTCTCAAAGGAGGAGTGCCGCAACGTGATAGCGCAGGTCGAGGGCTTTGCCGAAGAGTGTCTGGCAAAATACGGCA
>FR891179.1:14447-19050 GCA_000433515.1 Candidatus Colimorpha enterica
AGCCATATCTTCTTCTGCGCCGACGAAATGTATGTAAAGGGCGAGGCAAAATTCCCCGACGGCAGATATTACGAGGGCTACCCGCAGATTGAAAACGGCGTCGGAATGCTCCGCTCAATGGCTGACGAGTTCTGCGACGCAATGGAGGACATCGACGACCTTGATCCCCACCGCCCGAGAAGCTGTTCGATTGCCACCGGCGTCGCGGCATACGGCTTCATCTCTCTCCTTGTCGAGGAGATGAAAAAACGGTGCTATAACCTTGACTGCACCGTCTATGAGATCAAAAACGAGTTCTTCGGCGAGAATATAACCGTCGCCGGACTTGTGACCGCCGGGGATATCAGCAGACAGCTCCGCGGAAAGAACCTCGGCAGAGTCCTTTTCCTGCCGGATGTCATGCTGAGGCATGAAAAAGACCGTTTTCTTGACGACAGAACTCCCGCATGGCTCGAGGATAAGCTGGGCGTGAAGATACATTTTGTCGCCTGCGACGGCTATGCCTTCGTTTCCGATATCCTGAAACTGTCCTGAATGGGGGAATGCAAATGAGTATACCGGTAGCAGCCATTGTCGGCAGACCAAATGTCGGCAAAAGCACGCTCTTCAATAAGTTGACCGGAAAGAGAATATCCATCGTGGAGGACACCCCCGGCGTCACACGCGACAGGATATATCACGAGGCGGAGTGGAGAGGCAGACGCATTATGCTCGTCGATACCGGCGGCATCGAGCCGAGAACCGACAGCATGATGCTTAAATACATGAGAAAACAGGCGGAGCTTGCAATAGAGACCGCCGACGTCATAATATTCATGACCGACATAAACGTCGGAATGACGGACGACGACAGACAGATAGGCGCAATGCTGATGCGCAGCGGAAAGCCCGTCATCCTCGCCGTAAATAAGGTTGACAGAATAGGCGACCCGCCGGCGGAGTTCTATGAGTTCTATCAGCTCGGCTTCAGGGACGACCCGATAGCCCTCTCATCCCTTCACGGCAGCGGAAGCGGCGACCTGCTTGACAGAGTCCTCGAGCTTTGCCCGGAGGAGGAAGAGCAGGAGGGAGGCCTTGACGACGACGTGATCCGCGTAGCCGTCATCGGAAAGCCGAACGCCGGAAAAAGCTCGATAATAAACCGCATCCTCGGCTCCGACAGACTTATAGTTTCCGATGTCGCCGGAACAACGCGCGATGCCATCGACTCCGAGGTCGAAAACGAGTACGGAAAGTACGTTTTCATCGACACCGCCGGGATAAGACGACAGAGCAAGGTCGATGACCCGATAGAGAAATACAGCGTCCTCCGCGCAAAGCTGGCGGTGGACAGAGCCGACGTCTGCGTCATTATGATCGACGCGGAGCAGGGCATCACCGAGCAGGACGAAAGGATCGCCGGAATCGCCCACGAAGCCGGCAAGCCGTCGGTCATCTGCATAAACAAGTGGGACCTTATCGAAAAGGACAACGCAACGACAAAGGAATTCACCGAAAAGGTATATAAGGCGCTGTCCTATATGACCTATGCCCCGGTCATCTTCCTCTCGGCAAAGACGGGACAGAGGGTCGGAAAGCTGTTCGGACTCATAAATTCCTGCTGTGAGCAGTCGAAGATAAGGATCACGACCGGCACCCTGAACGACGTCCTCAACGACGCAACTGCAAGGGTCCAGCCCCCGTCCGACAAGGGAAGATATCTGAAGATATATTACATGACCCAGATCGGCATACAGCCTCCGACCTTCGTCATATTCTGCAACTCGGCGGAGCTGTTCCATTTTTCGTACAGAAGATATATCGAAAACTGCCTGCGCGAAACATTCGGTTTTAAGGGCACTCCGATAAAGCTGATAATCCGCGAACGCGGGGAGGAGCAGTAAATGGATGTAACATCCGTAACAAACGCCGTTTCGGCGGCAGTGACAGATGCCGTCACCGAAAGCATCCCGGAGGGCTATGTAACCGTCAGAGAATTCCTGTACAAGGGCTGGCTCGGACTTCTTGCCGAAAAGGGAGAGATCCCGCTGTGGCTGTGGATATCCGCAATAGTGTTCTGCGCGGTGCTCGGCTACCTTCTCGGAAGCATAAACTGCGCCGTTGTGATATCAAAGCTGAAATACGGCGACGATATCAGAAAGCACGGAAGCGGAAATGCCGGAGCCACAAATATGTCAAGGACATACGGAAAATCGGCAGGCATCGCAACGCTCCTCGGCGACGTACTGAAAACCGTTGCCGCAGTCTCGGTCGCAAGATTCCTCTGCGGCGACGTTATCGCATATATGACGGGAATGTTCTGCGCCCTCGGTCATGCCTTCCCGTGCTACTACGGCTTCCGCGGCGGCAAATGCGTTGCGGTTACCGCGGCAATGGCGCTTGCGCTTGATCCCGTCGTGTTCATAATCGCCTTCGCCGTGTTCGCTCTGGTGCTTGCCGGAACAAAATACGTGTCGCTGGCATCGATCTCCGCCGCACTCATGTACCCGCTCGTCCTGAATAACCTGATGAAGATAAGGTACGGTCACGGCGACCTGAGGATAGTGTTTGCCCTTGCCGTCTGCGTGCTGATAATTTTCCTGCACAGAGAAAATATAAAGCGCCTGATTGACGGAAAAGAGAACAAATTCAGCTTCAAAAAGAACGGCGGAAAACGCAATTCGTCCGAAAAATAAATTTTTTTGGATTTTCTATTGCTTTTTCGGGAAGAGTATGATATACTAATCGGGTATGAGTTCTTTTTATCGAGATAATATAATTCGGATATATGGAGGTGTCTGTAATGGCTAAGTGTGATATCTGCGGAAAAGGCGTGGTCTTCGGTCACAACGTTTCTCACTCTAACCGCAAAACCAACAGAGCTTGGAAACCCAATGTAAGAACAGTCAGGGCTGTTGTCGGCGGAACCAACAAAACGATTCATGTGTGCTCCCGCTGCCTGCGCTCGGGAAAAGTGACAAGAGCATAACTCTTTGTCCGCAAAAGAGGCAATCTCGGATTTATGATGCGGCTCCCCCGCACGCTTGAATAAGGATAAAATCCTTAATTTGAATGTCAAAAACAATACTTACCGACAACCGCGTATCCGGCAAATGCACAGAGGGACTTCAGTCCCTCGGCTGTGCCGTGATACGCTTGCCTTCTTTTTGGGGGCTTCAGCCGCCGGTCTCGTCTCACCCGGATATGCTTTTCTTCCGGCTCAGAGACGGCAGGCTTGTCACAACACGCGAATATCATGACGCAAACCGCGTTTTTTTCGGGGCTCTTCCGGCGGAATTCACCCTGACAGACGAAAAGCTCCGCCCGGAATACCCGTCTGACGTGCTTTTCGACGCGCTTTCCGTCGGCGGAACCGTCTACGGCAGGGAAGACAGCGTTTCGCGCCTCATCCTTGACGATGCCGACGGATTTGTCCCGGTAAAACAGGGGTATGCAAGGTGCTCCGTCGCCCTTCTTTCGGAAAACTGCGCCGTGACAGCCGATAAAGGGCTGTATAACGCGCTGTCGTCCCGCGGCTGCGACGTTCTTCTCATCCGCCCCGGTCATATCGCGCTCGACGGATATGATACCGGCTTCATCGGCGGCGCGGGAGGCTGCTTCGGTGACGGAATATACTGCTTTTTCGGAGATATTCTGTCCCACCCGGACGGCGCGGAGATAGTCGGATTCGCAAAAAAGCACAAAATAAAAGCCGTGTCGCTTTCGGACGAGCCTCTCAGCGATCACGGTGGGTTTATTGTTCTTTGAACACTTTGTTCAGTCGGCGTTTTCTTCTTCTGCGGGAGCGGCTTCGCCCTCTTCTTCAATACGCTTCACCTCGGCAAAGTACGCATCAAGAACCTCTTCCTCAAGCGCATGGCGGAAGTCGGAGTTTATCGGATGAACAATGTCGCGGAAGGTACCGTCGGGATTCTTTCTGCTGGGCATCACTATGAAATACTTGTCCCGGGTGTTGATGACCTTGATGTCGTGAAGAGCCAGCGCGTCGTCAAAAGTGACGGAGACAACAGCCTTCATGGGACCGTCGTTTGAGAAAACTTTTCTGATTTTGATGTCTGTGATCTGCATGGCAGCCTCCGATTAGGAATATTTACGGTAAACCGATGATATAATTATAGTGCTTCTTTGTGACAACACTTCAACCGTAAGGTTAGATTTTATTAAAATTATTTTGGACTTTTTGTGAAGTCCGGAAAACACCGATCCGATGTCGTTTCCGGACGGCGGGACAGGCTTAACTGCCCTCCCGGCTCAGATTTGAGGTAATTATGAACGCTGAAACAGTATCTGAAATAATGAAAAACGCTGCAAGGGTGCATTTCGTCGGAATCGGCGGGATAAGTATGTCGTCGCTTGCCGCGATAACGAAAAACATGGGCTATAACGTCTCCGGAAGCGACAGGACAGAGTCGGAAATAACCGACCGCCTCGCGTCAGAGGGTATAGACGTAAAATATTTCCACGCGGCTGAAAACGTAAACGGCGCTTCTCTCGTCGTCTATACCGCCGCCGTCCGTAAGGACAACCCGGAACTTGCCGAAGCGGAGAGAGCCGCCATCCCGCTCTGCTCCCGCGCCGATTACCTCGGCTGGCTGATGAGCGG
>FR891179.1:19110-21441 GCA_000433515.1 Candidatus Colimorpha enterica
CAAAAGCACCGTAACATCGATGATATCGGAGATATTCATGTCAGCCGGTCTTGACCCGACGGTCGTCAGCGGAGCAGAGCTTTCCGATATGGGCGGCGCATACCGCATCGGCGGAAAGGAATATTTCATTTTCGAGGCGTGCGAGTACTGCGATTCCTTCCTCTCCTTCTCCCCCACAACGGCGGTCATAACCAACATAGAGTACGACCACGCCGACTATTTCAAAAACATGGATCAGCTCCGCGCATCGTTCCTTAAATACTCCGGATACGCAAGAAGAACGATCTTCTGCGCCGACGATCCCGAATCCGCGGAGCTTATGAAAAAATGCCCCGGCGGCACCGTATCCTTCGGACTCGGACAGAATGCCGATTACCGCGCCGATAACATAATGTACGACAGCTTCGGCTGCGCATGGTTCGATATCGTAAGATGCGGCACAAAGATCTGCTGCGTGAAGCTGATGGTCCCCGGACGGCACAATGTCCTCAATGCCATAGCCGCCGCCGCCTGCGCATTCTCGTACGGGATCTCCCCGGAGGCGGTAAGGGAGGGGCTGTTCGGATTCAGAGGAGCCGCCCGCCGCTTTGAATACCTCGGAGAAACCGAAACCGGCGCGCTTGTCTATGACGATTATGCCCACCATCCGTCGGAGATAAAAGCCACCCTCTCCGCCGCAAAGGCAAGGGGAAGGCGCATCGTAACGGTGTTCCAGCCGCATACCTACAGCCGCACGGCAGGCCTCTGGGACGGCTTCGTCAATGCCTTCGGCGACAGCGACGTGACCCTCTTTGCCGATATTTACGCCGCCCGCGAAACGGATGACTGCGGAGTAAGCTCAAAAATGCTCGCCGATGCCGTCGGAGGAATATATCTTCCGTCGTTTGAAGCGATCGCCGACTGGCTGAAGAAAAACTGTACCGGAAACGACCTCATCATGATCCTCGGCGCCGGAAACATTATAAACCTCGGCGCAATGATCGTTGACGGAACGAAAAAATAAATACGGAAAAAGACGGTGTAAAATCTCGGAAAGAGTTTTTGCACCGCCCTTTTTGATTCATTTTATAAGCTCTTTAAGATCCACCGCACTGAGTATTCCGAAAACCACAACAGCAATGCAGCATAAAACATTCCTGGCATTAAGAATACTTCCGTCCCGGAAAATAATAATCGAAAAAAGCACCGCCCATGCCGTATACGTGATATTCAGCCCCATAGCCTTCGCCGCACCCAGCTTCGATATGGCTTTGTAGTAGCAAAGATACGATACCGTGGCAAAAAACGCAGCCCCTGCGACCGTAAGCAGTACCGGAACGTTTTCCTTCCCGAACAGTCTGAGAGTAAGCGGTACGCCTCCGATAACGGGAATTATCGCAAGCCCGTATATCGCCGCCGAAACCGTCTGACGTATCTGAAGCGCGTGCCGGCTTTTCAGTTCACCGCCGCGGAAGCATTTTGAAAGGATCACAGCCTCCGTCCCCCAGCCGAAGGCACACATGAATACTCCGCAAAGCCCCAGCCGTATGTCGGTTACCGCAAGCCCCGGCGAATAGCTCAGCGCAAATACCCCAAGAAGCGTGCAGAGCAGGAATATCCACTGATACCACCGTATTTTCTCCTTCAGAAAGAAGTGCGCAAGCAGACTCCCGATCGCGGGATATACCGCACTTGCCACCGCCCCGACCGAGGGGCCCATGTAATTCACCGCAAGCACATATCCCGTCATCCCGACAGGACCGCCGATAGCCGAGGCAAGGACCAGATACCTGAAATCCTTTGTCCTGACAGTCCCGAAAACCTCCCTCAGCTCTCCCCGTATTCCGTTGTATCCGCACATAAAAACGGCGGAGAACATATCGTGAATGAACGTGCTGATAAACGGCGCCAGAAACAGTGCCGTGCCGTCGGAGACAAAAGGCGCAGCCGAAAGCGCAATGCCGAGTATTACCGTCTCAAGAGCCCAGAAAATTCCCGCAAGAATTCCGAAGATCAACGCCGCTCTCCGATTATCTCAAAAATGTGCGAAACGTCGGAGATCCGCGCATCCGCCAGCTTCCCGGCCTCGGAGGACTTCCCGACGTAGATCATCCGCATCCCCGCATTGCGCGCGAATCCGATGTCGGTAAGCGTGTCTCCGACCATGGCGATCTCCCCGACAGGTATTCCCGATTTTCCGGCAAAATCAAGCGCACACCGCGGATCCGGCTTTGGCGGAACCACCCCGTCGTCGGCTATGACCTTCTCAAAAAGGTCTTCAATGTTCAGCTTCTCAAGGCAAATGTGCGTAACCTCCGGATTGTCGGTGGTGACGACCAGAAGCCGTATCCC
>FR891179.1:21462-26645 GCA_000433515.1 Candidatus Colimorpha enterica
GCCGTATCCCGCGTTCCTTCAGCCGCTCAAGCACCCCGCGAAGCCCTGCGCATACCGGCTTTACCGTTCCCGCACCGGCACTGCGCGAAAACGCGTCCCCGGTCATCCGCATCGCCTCCTCCTCCGAAAGCCGTATTCCGTGCTCCGACAGCACCCCGCGTATCTTCAGCCCCATTTCACCGTAGGTCCCCCGGCAAAGAAGCCCGTCCGGGTCTGTGGTGTCGCCGTGTACCCCAAGCGCACCGAGAACCTCCGTCAGCATATCATCCCCGGCACCGGCACGTGAGAGAATATCCTTCACCGCAGCCGCCGAGACCGGGATCCAGAACGCATCAAAATCAATCAAAGTGCCGTCCTTGTCAAATAATATGGCTTTTATATCCATCTGCTTTTCTCCGATCGTTTTTTCGTGATCAGAGAATATTATACAGCTTTTTTGCGGGATTGCAAGAGCAAAAAGAAAAAAACCGGCTTCCGTCGGAAAAATCCGATGAAAGCCGGCTGAAAGCTCCGCCGCATCGCAGGCGCCGTGCCGCAGCCCGCTTACCCGGTCAGACAGCCCTCACCTTCTGCATCCGCAGTTTCCGGACAGAAGATTGTCAGCTCCGTTTACGATACGGAAAATCGTCGAGGTAAGCCCGCAGGCGGCGGTTTTCAGAAGCCCGTTTCCCTGCCGGGGCTGCGTGCTTCCGCCGCACCCGCATCCGGAGCCTGAACCGGAACCGTTCTGCACCGGATTGCCGTTATTTACGGAACCGGAGCATCCGCAGCGGTAACCGTCGGGTATAATGGCATCTCTGCCGCATCTTGAACACATATCCTTTTGCCTTCCTTTTTGCTTTTTCGGGCGGCGATCAATACCGCTCATTAAAGTATATTCCGAAAGCCCCGGAAAGTGACTCAGACCCGGTCGAGCTTAAGCACCCACCCCACCCGGATAAGCCCCGGATTGCTTTTCAGCGTCGGATATCTGTCGGAATTGAGCGCCACGATCCGCGCCACCGTAGTTTTGTGCTTCCTCGCGATCTTCGAAAGATTGTCTCTCCTCACCACGCGGTATTCGGTGTACGGGTCGGTCAGCTTGGCCACATCCCTCCTGAAATCAGCCATTGTCAGCCTGAATTTTCTCAGCCAGTGGTCAATGTCCGCATGATTCGACGCGTACCCCAGCTTCGCCGCCTCCCGGTGCGATATCACCGAAGAGGGCGAAAGCGAATACTCCCGGCAAAGCTCCGCGCACAGCTTCACCGCCTCGTTGTATACCGCCGTGAAATACTCCCTGTCGTCAAGCCCGTCCTCGCATATCTCAAACTGAATATGAGCGTGCGGCGCATAGTTGTATGATCCCTTTTTCCCGCGTCCGCACCCCCAGCAGCAGATGTCCGTCGGAAGCGTCTGCACGGTCCCGACACTCCCGTCAGCCAGCTTTCCGATGAAAAAGTGCGCACTCTTCTTCACCGAAGCACGGTTCCACGAATTTCCGTACCGGTTCACCCCCAGCTTCTCAAGCAGCGCAACCCTGTCCGGATCGTCGTCGGAGGGCTGAACATACCTTTTCAGCGTCGGGTTGTCAGCCCCCGTCGAGTGAACGATTATCCCGACCGGAACCATCTTCTCGGCGGCTTTGTAACTTCCGTTCCCGAAAAGAAAACATTTTTCAGCTTTCATCTTCACCGTCATCCTTCCCGTCATCTCCGCTCTCGTCGTCGGAAAGCGAAGCGTCATCGTCTTTTTCTCCCCCGGAGGCCTTCGGAGGAAGATTCATCACCGCGGCAAGTCCGGCGGCGACCGACGACACCGCAAGCCCGAGAAGCACCGTTTTAAGCACTCCGAGATCGGTTATCCCCGATGTCGCACAGACAAGATTTGCCGCAATATATGCCCCCGCCGTCTGAACAAACGTCCGCAGGGCTCTTCTGAGCATTTCCTTCATTTTATAACTCCCTTTTCTGCGGCATAAGACCGGCAGAGATGCCCCGCCATGCCGCAGACGGGGCATCCGCGGAGACATCACCGCAGTCAGTGCGGCTGCCCCCTACCTTCAAGCATATGATTTATCACCCGTATCTGTTCCTCCACGACCGGCATCCTCCGCGCAAAGTTGTTGTGCTCTCTGACCTCTCTTGTCAGCGCCGCGATCTTTTCCTCCGTCACCGCCTGCCTTTCGCGTATCGCCGCCTGTGTTTTCCGTGAGGAGAGAATGCAGGTCACAATGTTTCCGGCAAGCGCGAATATTCCGGTAAGCAGTGCCGTAAATACCGCCTCCGTCATGTCCCGCTCACCGCCCAGCTGTGATATTTGAGATACCCGTCGTGAAGCGTCACCTCATAAACCGTGTCTGCCTGAATGTCAATGCTCCCGACAGTACCGGCAGGAAGCGTCAGAACCGTCGGAGTGCTTCCGGAGGTGAACCTGAACCGGTATTCGCTCACCTTCCCGCTCTCCCCTCCGATAAGCCGTATCTCAAGCGCAGCCATCTCCGGAAATACATAATAGCACCCCGGCGCCAGCAGCGGACTGACCGCCTCCGCAGTCATGGTATACTCCGGCACGGTGCCGAGCATTTCCGCCATCTCCCCGACAGAGGAGATCATCCCGCTCAGCTCGCTGACCGCCGAATCGACATATTCCTTTATAGCCCGGTTCTCAACGGGATTTTCGCTGTTGTCGGAAAGGCCAGAGTCAATGACCGCCCCGGCGCCCGATTCCCCCTGCGGGATCACAAAGTCAAATATGACCCGGCTCCCGTCCTGCGTCACGGTAACATCGGCAAGGCTCCCCGGAGCACCCGTCACGACCTGCCCCACCTCCGCATTTATGTCCTCTTTAAGGACCACCGCCTCCGCAAACGAAAAGCGGAAAGCGTTGTCGTTGAATTTCATGTTTTCCCCCTTTCAGCTTCCGAGCGGATACTTCTTCAGCACCGCGATCCGCCGGATCTCCGAGATGAATATCTTCCCCTCGCCGGAGACCAGCCGTATCTGTATCTCCGCCGGCACCGAAGCCGTGAATTTCAGTGATTCCGCCTCGCTCATCGTGAACGAAACCTCGTTCCCGGAAAGCGTAAGCGAATCCTTCGCCCTGTCAAGCACAACGCTGCCGTTCTGGGCAAAATAAATGTCGATATCCGTGTATGACGACACGTCGGCGGGAAGAGTGAATACAAATGTCGGCGTGCTTCCTCTCGTCATTCCGCATCCCCTCCGATCCTTGCCATCCGGTCAAGCCGCATCTTTCCGTAATCGAAGAATTCCGCGGCGATATAAGTGACTATGTCGCACAGCCCGCAAATGTCCGGCTCCCTCTCACCGAATATCCCGTCGACAGCCCCGTCGCCGAGTATACCGTCAATCGCCCGCTCAAGAAATTTCACCGTGACCGACGACCTGTTTCCGTCCTTCGTCAGTACCGAAAGCCTCACCGCCTCTTCGGCAAGCGCGACGAGCGTGTCCGACAGCCCGGACGTCGCATAAAGCCTGAATTCCTTTCCGTTGATACACAGCGGAATGACGCAGTCAGGTATTTCAAGTCCTTTGGTATCAGCTGCTGTCATGTTGTTCCTCCTTCATTTGTCTTGCTTTTCACGGTCTCCCCGTGTACTTCAATATGGTGCAGCCTGCGGGTGCCGGAGCTCCTTTTCGTCACCGACACCGCGGTCATCGCATCCTCCGGCGGCACCGCAGCGTCGGAGAAGCCGTAAACAAATCTGTCGCCGGCACTCACCGTGAACGCATTCCCGGCACCGGCAAGCGGGGGGAAATCCCACGGCAGTACATAGACAAGCTCCCTTTTCCCGTATATCGGGATGTAAAGCACGGCAGTGTCCTCCCCGGTGTCCTTCCCGGTAAAAATGCACTTCACCCGCTCAAGCACCCTGCGTGCGCAGGTCTCCCCGCTCCCGGTTTTAACAGTGTGCCAGAGCGTGACCGTGTCACGGAACGGCGATACGCTCATTCTTCATCACCCCCGTAAACACAACGGGACATATACCCGCATTTTCTGAGGATTGCAAGCGTCATCCCCGAAACCGGTACGCCGCCAATCGAATAGCACCGCTTCTCGTTCGAAACATAAGGAGTCCCGATCGAATAATCGCCGAGCTTCTCGTCGATCCCGGAGGTGACCGCCGCCAGCCCGCTCAGCGCATCGCTCCCGCCCTGCGAGAACAGCGTTTCCGCCTCATAGGCAGCCGCCCTCCGTATGCTGTCGGTCACGGTGCTTACCGGCCGGGATACAAGAATGCCGATAATGTCCGTTGCCGCCGAGGCAAGCGCATCGAACTCGCTCTCCGGTATCAGGCTTCCGCCGAACCCGGAGACGTAATATTCGTAATTTATATAACTCTCCAAGCGTCACATCCTCCTCCTCGTAAAGCCGCTTTCTCCGGAGCCTCCAAAAGGAACCGCCTCAGACGGGGCAGAGAAGTACGGCTTTTCACACTTTTTTCCGGCAAATGCCGCGGGATCGTTCTCCCGCATTACGTCGATGGCGGCATAAATGTCGTTCCCCGCCTCAAATTCCTCCCTCAGCACTGCCGCGGCCGTCTCTCCGGCAAGAACCGAGGAAAATCCCGCGTCGTCAACCGCCCTTGCAATGACCGAGCCTATCAGACGGCTGTATTTCTCCTCACTCTCGGAAAGCCCGCCGTCAAGCTCCGAGATCCGCCTCTCAAGCTCCGGTATCCTCTCCTTAAGCGCATCGCACTGCTCCTCAAGCATATCGCACCTCTGCTTCATTGCCCCGATCCCCCGGCCGTACTCAGCCATAACGGCATCGACCGTATCCTTTTCCAGCCCGAGGCTTTCAAGAAATTCTCTTTTCATCCCTGTCATCCTTTCTGCTTTCGCCATACCATCTTTCGCGGAATACTTCCGGAGAGATTATCCCCGCCTTCACATCCTCGCGTTCGTTTTCCCTGTCGGTGACCGAGTCGGTAAGCACCCCGTCGCCGAACGAAATATCCGCCGTAACTCCGCCGTCGGCCAGCCCGTAAAGCTCCGCAAGACTGCCGCAGGCAAGAACCAGCCTCTCAAGTGCATTCCCGAGCGACCTCTGAATGTCGCAGACCGTCGAATATGTCCTCTGCCGCATCGACCGCACCTCGGTAGCCGTCCGCGCGATCTCCGACGGGTCGGAAAATGTCCCGCGCGCTATCCCGCAGGCATCCTCCACCGCCATGATTA
>FR891179.1:26670-26917 GCA_000433515.1 Candidatus Colimorpha enterica
CCATGATTATCCGGTTCATCCCGTTTATGAACGACTTGTCTCTCAGCGCAGGCGAAAACGTCGAAAGCAGCTCCGCAGACGAACTGCACGCATCAAGCGCATTGCTGCGGTACAGCCGTTCCTTCCCCGGAGGAAGCTCCGGCTTCCCGTCACGCCCGGTCCTGAAGGCATCCTCGCTCGCGTCAACCGCAAGCTCACCGCCCTCAAATTCCCATAACAGCCGCCCGAACTGAAGGTCAGCCTGCTT
>FR891180.1:0-710 GCA_000433515.1 Candidatus Colimorpha enterica
TCATGTGCAGGCTTATAGTTTACTGACGCAAGAGGCACCCAGCCCAATATAATAAATCCCTTGACAAAAGTTCTTGGAAATCCAAAAACCTTCTTTCAAGAAGGTTTTTGGCGGGTCCGGGCAGAGCCCGGCGTTCCTCCCCTTCACACCCCGCGTTTCTTTCTGACTTCTCTCGGGGTCATGCCGGTGTGGGAGCGGAAGACCTTGCGGAAGTAGGAGGAGGAGCTGAAGCCGAGGAGGGAGCTTATGTCCTCGACGCTTTTGTCGGTGGTTGAGAGAAGCTCTGAGGCGCGGTCGCAGAGGGCGCGCTGACGGAGGACGTTCGGGGTGACGCCGATGCTTCTCATGCGGGAGTAGAGGGTCGATTCGCTGACCCCGCAGGCGGAGGCAACTGCATCCATGCGGAGTGTGGGATCGCTCCTGATTATCCCGGCGGCATGGGCTGTAAGTGACTGTTTTCCGGGATTTTCGTACTCCATCCTGTCGGATACCGACGAGAGACAGAGATACAGATGCCCGATGGTGTCCGCGCAGACGGTGAGACCGGCAAAAATTCTGTTTAAATGCTCCTCTCCGCCTGCCGGGAGCTTCTGAAGCGCGGGGATCTCAGGCTGAAACGGCAGGAGGTCAAAGCCGAGAGAGTACCACGATACGGTCTCACCGTCCGGATACCAGAAGGAGCGGTAGTTGCACCCCTTCGGGATGAAAAA
>FR891180.1:776-10327 GCA_000433515.1 Candidatus Colimorpha enterica
GCACACCAGCTTTGCGCTGCCGGTTATGAGCTGACCGATGTAGTTTGTCGGCGAACCCTCCCCGGTCAGGCGGTCGGTCTGATGAGGGCGGTTGAAGGTTATTTTCACAAAGCGGAACGAACTGCAGAATTCTTGGCTGTTCAAAGCATATCTCCGGTTATAATCACAGAATATTACCTGTTTTTTATAGTATAATATATTGCCCCGCCGTCTGTCAAGTGATAAAATAAAAGAGAAACAGAAACCTGTTCATCCGCCGGTGCGGCGGGGGAGGATATCCTATGAAAAATACAACAATAACCTTTACAAGACCGAACGTCGCGGAGCTTGTACCCGGAGAGGTGCGTCAGCCGGTCGGGAACGAGGTGCTTGTGAAGCTGGCAGTCTCGACGATAAGCAGCGGGACGGAGAGAGCAAATCTCACCGGTGACGCAAACGTCGGACTCGGCAGCAGCGCGGCGGCTCAGTTTCCGAGAGTCAGCGGCTACAGCTCCGCGGGAGTTGTCGTCGCGGTCGGAGACGCGGTGAAAGAGATAAAGCACGGCGACAGGGTCGCGCTGTCGTGGAGCACGCATTCGGCGTACTGCCTTGCGTGGGAGGGCAACGTACATAAGATCATTTCCGACAGCATTCCGTTCAGCGAGGCGGCGCTTTTCCATATATCGACCTTCCCGATGGCGGCGATAAGAAAGTGCCGGCTTGAGCTCGGCGAGAGCGCGCTTGTCATGGGGCAGGGGGTTCTCGGTCTGATCGCTGACCTGCTTCTCAGAGCCGCAGGCGCGGTGCCGGTTATCGCGGTCGACCCGGTTGCGGAAAAGCGGGAAAAGGCGCTGGCTTCCGGCGCGGATTATGCACTTGATCCGTTTGAGAGCGGCTTTGCCGAAAAGGTTCACTCGCTGACAGACGGCGGCGTGAATGTCGCCATTGAGGTCACCGGGAACGGAGGCGGGCTTAACGGTGCGCTTGACTGCATGAAGCGGTTCGGGCGGGTCGCGCTCCTCGGTTGTACGCGGAACAGCGATTTTACCGTTGACTACTACAAAAAGGTCCACGGGCCGGGTATCTCGCTTATCGGTGCGCACACGCTTGCAAGACCGGGAAACGAATCGTCGCCCGGAATGTGGACGACACACGACGACGTTATGGCGGTTCAGAGACTGATAGCCGGCGGCAGGCTGAGCCTTTCGGGGCTTATCGACGAAGTGCATTCGCCGGAGGAGGCGCCGGAGATATACACACGGCTTGCGTCGGAGAAGTCCTTCCCGCTTGTCCAGTTTGATTGGAGCAGGATAAATGCGTAAGGTCAGAATCGCGCAGATAGGCACGAGCCGGTTCAGCCACGGGCTTTACATATTTGAAAGCCTGAAAAATCAGCCCGACATATTCGAAATAGCCGGATACGCCCTTCCGGAAAACGAGCGGGAGAATTTCCCCGGTCAGACGGGCTGTTTCGACGGGTACCGCGAAATGACGGTTGACGAAATAATGAACGACCCGACGATTGAGGCGGTGGCGGTCGAGACGGAAGAGAAATATCTCACAAAATATGCAAAAACGGCGGCGGAGCACGGAAAGCACGTCCACATGGAAAAGCCGGGCGGGCTGTCGCTTAATGATTTTGAAGGCCTTATCGGGAAAATGAAAAAGAGCGGGAAGGTCTTTCACACCGGGTATATGTACCGGTGCAATCCGGCGGTGAGAGAGGTTCTGCGGCAGGTGAGGTCGGGTGAGCTCGGTGAGATAATCTCCGTCGAGGCGCAGATGAACTGTTCCGAACCGGCGGATTTGAGAAAATGGCTTTCGAAATTTCCGGGCGGGATGATGTTCTTCCTCGGCTGTCACGTGGTCGATCTTGTATTTTCGATAATGGGAAAGCCCGACCGCGTGATACCGTACAACCGCCGGACGGGAAAGGACGGCATCGGCTCCGAGGATTTCGGAATGGCGCTTTTTGAGTATAAAAACGGCATTTCGATAGTCAAGGCAAATGCTTCGGAGGTCGGAGGGTTTGCAAGGCGGCAGCTGGTGGTTGTCGGAACAAAGGCGACGGTTGAGCTGAAGCCGCTTGAGATATTCACCGACAGCGGGACTGTCACCGATGTGAGCATTTACCGTAAAGCCGACGACTGGTGGGACCCCGGCGAAAAGAGCCGCTCCGGGAATTTCGGTCGGTACGACGTTATGATGAAGGAATTTGCTGAATTTGTCGCCGGTGAGGCGGTCAATCAGTACACATACGATTATGAGCTTGAGCTGTACAGAACCCTGCTTGAATGCTGCGGGGTCGGCAGTGAAGGAGAAGGAGAAAAACAATGAAAGCGATACTTGTGAACGACGACAGGAGACTCCGCTGGGACGATGTTCCCGACCCGGTCATGGGGGAGGACGACTGCCTTATAAAAATCGAGGCTGCGGCGGTCAACCGTGCCGATCTTATGCAGAGAGAGGGAGATTATCCCCCGCCTCCCGGCTGTCCGGAGTGGATGGGGCTTGAGATCGCAGGAACGATCGTTGACATAGCCGACGGCGCGAAGAAAAAATCCCGCTGGAAGGTCGGAGACAGGGTGTGCGCGCTTCTCGGCGGCGGAGGATATGCGCAGTATGCGAACGTGAAGTACGATATGCTTATGCCGGTTCCGGAAAACTGCACTGTCACCGAGGCGGCGGCGATACCGGAGGCATTTGCGACGGCTTATCTCAATCTGTTTATTGAAGGAAGGATGAAAGCCGGCGACACGGTTCTTGTGACCGGGGGAAACAGCGGGCTTGCAAGCGTTATAATCCCGATGGCGCGCGCGTTCGGTGCAAGGGTGATAACCACTGTCAGAAACGATGCCAAAGCAGAGGCTGTTTCGCATCTGAAAGCCGACCGCGTGATCGTGACTGACAGGGAAGACCTTGCTGCGGCTCTCAGGGAGGAGCTTGATGCGGGGCATCCGGTGGACATCGCGATTGACTGTCTCGGTGGGGATGTTATGGGCAGGTGTCTGCATTATCTTGCCCGCGGGGCGAGGTGGATAATGATAGCCGCGCTTGCCGGGGTGAAGACCGAGATCGATCTCAAGAACATTTATGTAAGAAACGTACGGATAATCGGCAGTACGCTCCGCTCCCGCGCTCCGGAGGTGAAGGCGGAAATTCTGTCCTCCCTTGTCCGCGATGTCTGGGGAAAGGTCAGCTCCGGCGAGATACGTCCGACGATCTTCAAAGTTCTTCCGATAACCGAAGCGGAGGCGGCTCACGATCTTCTCTACACCTCACAGAGTGTCGGCAAGGTTGTTATGACGGTTGAGTGAGGGGGAGACGCCGGGCGCTGCCCGGACCCGCTTAAGAAACGGGCTCCGCCCGAACCCGCTTAAGAAACTTCTTGAAAGAAGTTTCTTAAGAATTTTCAAGAACTTTTGGGCTATAAGAATTATAAATAAAAGGCAGACAGCACTCCGGATGGTTACGGGGTGCTGTCTGCTATATTATTTTTACGGGAAGACTGACTTGGAATGAAGAATCAGAGGACGCTGTGGAGGAACTGCTGAGTCCTCGGATTTTTCGGGTTTGAAAAAAGCTCCTCCGGGGTGTTTTCCTCTGCGATTATACCGCCGTCCATGAAGAAGACGCGGGTGCCGACCTCGCGGGCGAAGCCCATCTCATGGGTGACGACGATCATTGTCATTTTCGACTCGGCAAGCTCCTTCATGACGTCGAGAACCTCGCCGACCATTTCGGGGTCGAGGGCGGAGGTCGGCTCGTCGAAGAGCATGACGCGGGGGTTCATTGCAAGAGCGCGGACGATGGCGATACGCTGCTTCTGACCGCCGGAAAGCTGGCTGGGGTAAGCGTCCGCCTTATCGGAAAGACCGACGCGGGCAAGCAGCTTGAGAGCGTTTTCCTTGGCCTCTTCCTTGCTCTGGAGTTTAAGCTGTGCCGGAGCGAACCAGATGTTTTTCAGAACCGTGAAGTGCGGGAAGAGGTTGAAGTGCTGGAACACCATGCCCATATGCGTGCGCACCTTGTTGAGGTTGACGCCGGGGGCGGTTATGTCCTCTCCGTCGATTATGATCTGACCGGAGGACGGGACTTCAAGCATATTCAGGCAACGCAGAAAGGTGCTTTTTCCTCCGCCGGAGGGGCCGATGACGACTATCTGCTCGCCGTCTTCGATTTTACAGTTGATTCCGTCAAGGACCGGTTTGTCCGGGACGAAGCTCTTTTTGAGATCCTTAACCTCTATCACTTTTTGCAAGCCTCCTCTCGAACTTTTTGAACAGGAAATTCAGACCGCAGACGAGGATGAGGTACACCAGTGCGATCGAAATGTAAGGGAAATACGCGTCCATTGTCCTTGTCATGACGCGTTCTGCCGCTTTTGTAAGGTCGATCGTGCCTATATAGCCGATGACCGATGTCTCCTTGAGCAGTGAAATGAATTCGTTTCCGACTGCCGGGAGTATGTTCTTGACTGCCTGAGGCATGACGATCTTCAGCATTGTGATCCCCTGGGAAAGCCCGAGGGAACGTCCCGCCTCCGTCTGACCGATATCGACGGCGTTGATTCCGGCGCGGATTATCTCGGAGACGTAAGCTCCGGAGTTGATTCCGAATGCGGCGATGCCGACGAGGACAGGCTGTGTTGACGAGGCAAAAATGATATTGTAGGTTATGAGAAGCTGAACCACGACAGGGGTTCCGCGGATGACCGTTGTATAGAATTCGCAGATTGCGTTCGCGACCTTAAGCGAACCGCTCTGCTTGTGTATTGTCTTGATTACCGCAACAACGGTGCCTATAAGCACGCCCATTATTGTTGCGAAAAGCGTTATTATGAGGGTTTTTTCAAGACCTCCGAGAAACAGAAGATATCTGTCCTCGGCAATAAAGGTCTTGTAGAATGATGCCTTCAGAGACTCCATGAATATGACCGTGACTTCCGCGTGGCGAAAGCTCTTTCAGATATAATGGTGTGCTGACCTCCGCGCGGATGCTTTTGCCGATCTGCACCGGATTCTGCAATATGATTTCCGGGGGCACTGTGCCGGAACACAGTGTCCCCGATAGGCTGCAGGGTTTTCAGGAATTGCTTTCACCGGAATTGGCGAGTGCGGAATAATCTTCAACCCATTTTTCTATGGAACCGTTGTTCTTAAGCTCCTGAATTACTTCGTTGATAACGGCAAGAAGCTCGGAATTGCCCTTGGCGACCGCGATGCCGTATTCCTCGATCTCGGCGATCGGATTGCCGCTCTTGTCAACGAGCTTGAAGGTCTTGAGACCGGAGTTGTTCTTTACGATAAGCTCTGCGGTCAGCTTGTCGGTAACGACGGCATCGATCTTGTTCGGAACGGATGCGGCTGCGATGGCGGGGGACTTATAGCCGGTGACAACGGTGTCGGTCACGACCTTGTCGGATATGAGCTTGTTGACTGCAGAGTCAGAGGTCGTTCCCTCCTGAACTCCGATCTTCTTTCCGCTCAGATCTTCAAGAGTCTTGATTGTGTCGTTGTTTTCGGCGACGATTATGTACTGCTCGGTGGTGGAGTAGGGCATTGAGAAGTCAACGGAGAGCTTGCGGTCGTCGTTTATTGTGATTCCGGCCGCTCCGACGTCAGCCTTTCCGGACTTGACGGAGGCACAGATGGTGTTGAAGTCAACATCGGAAACCTCGGCCTTAACTCCGAGCTTCTTTGCGACTTCCTTCATGATCTCGATGTCAACGCCGACGATCTCGTTGTTGTAGATGAACTCGTAGGGGGCAAAGCCTGCTTCGGTGTAGACGACAAGCTTTCCTGCCTTCTTGATGTCGTCAAGCGACTTTCCCTTTCCGGAAGAGCATCCGGTGAGCGCGAACGCCGCGAGGATCATTACTGCGGCAAGTATGAGTGATATTATCTTTTTCATTGTTTTGATCTCCTGTGGAATTTGATGTGTATATTATACACGCGTTTATTCAGAAAGTCAAGGGTTTTACGAATATTTTTTGAGATTTATTCATGTTCGTTGAATATGCGGCATAATTGCTGATTTACGATGTACAAATGCGGCATAACAACCGTTTTTACATATAATAATGCCTGTAAATTCCATCAAAGCGGCGGAATTCCCGGAAATCGCTGAAAAATCCGTCGTCTGCCGCACAGAGCGGTAATGAATATATTCAGAAAATATACATTTTTGACATTCTCGTAGCGGTTGACATCCGGGCTGAAATATGATAAAATGATTTCCGTGCAATCATTGATGAAAGATACGGTAATAAACAGATGAAACACGTCGACATATACACAGACGGCGCGTGCAGCGGGAATCCCGGTCCCGGCGGCTACGGTGCAATACTTGTTTTCCGGGGACTTGAGCGGGAGATCTCCGGCGGCAGCCCCGAAACGACCAACAACCGGATGGAGCTGATGGGCGCAATTTCCGCGCTTGAGCTTCTCAGGGAGCCGTGCAATGTGCTTCTGACCTCCGATTCGAAGTACCTTGTTGACGGAATAAACCTCGGCTGGGCAAAGTCGTGGAAAAAGCACAACTGGACTAAATCCGACAAAAAGCCGGCGCTTAATGCCGATCTCTGGGGGCGTCTGCTTGAGCTTCTTGAGGTTCACGATGTCACTTTCGTCTGGGTGAAGGGTCATGCCGGGCATCCGTACAACGAAAGATGCGATGAGCTTGCGGTTGCCGCGATAGAAAAAATGCGAAACAAAAGATAAAATATGCCGTTCCGGTGTGATCCGGGACGGCATTTTTGGCGGTGCGTGTTTGCTCAATGTTAATAAAGGCTATACTATCTGTAAACAAAGCCGCAGAGTGCTTGACAGGAGACGCCTGCGGGGTTACAATGCTTTTCATAAGGTTAACAGTGATAACTTTATGACCGATAATTGAAATAAACGGTTTTCAGGGGGTTCAATGATGAAAAACAATACCGGTCTTGTGTACGACGTAAGGAACATAACCACGTTCCGTGAGCTTATAGAGGGCTCCGCCGAGCTTTACGGCGAAAGAACGGCATTCCTCTTCACCGACGGCAATGAGGTAAGGGAGATAACCTATTCCCGTGCGTTTGACGAGATAAAGTCGTTTACGGCATATCTCCGCTCGGTACTGCCTGAGGGGGCGAAGGTTGCCGTCACCGGAAAGAACAGCTATTTCTGGGCGATAAGCTATCTCACAGTCACCTGCGGTGTCGGTGCTGTCGTGCCGATCGACAAGGATCTGCGTGCCGACGAGGTCGAGGGTCTGCTTGAGACTGCCGATGTGTCGGCGGTGATATACTCGCACGAGCTTTCTGACAAAATCGCAGGGCTTTCCGAGAGATATCTCTGCCTTGATATGGAGAATTATGAGGAATATATCGAAAAGGGCAGAGAGCTGAGGGAGCAGGGAGATACTTCGTACGAGGATCACAGCGTAAATCCGCACGCTCCCGGAATTCTGCTCTTCACCTCCGGTACGACCGGCGTGTCAAAGGGTGTCATGCTGTCGCAGTACAACATCTGCTCGAACGTCATGGGGGTGGCAAGGGTGCTGAAGGTCACACCCGACGACCGCGCTCTGTCGGTAGCGCCGCTCCATCATACGTTTGAATGTACTGCAGGATTCCTCTTTATGATCTACAACGGCGGGAGCATTGCATACAACAGCTCGCTGAGGAGGCTTCAGGCGGATCTGAAGCTCTTCCGTCCGACCGTCATGGCGGCGGTGCCTCTGCTTCTGAACACCTTCAGGAACACCATAATCAGAAAGTACAGCCAGATGAGGGGCGGCAGGCTCGTCCTTTCGCTCCAGAGAGCGCTTTCCGACGTGTCCGGAGAAAAGGCAAAGAGGCAGATCTTCAGCGTGGTAAACGAGACGTTCGGCGGAAGGCTCCGCCTCATTGTCTGCGGCGCGGCGCCGCTTGATACGGAGACAACCAGGGATTATGCGCGTTTCGGTATTAAAGTCTATGTCGGATACGGGCTGACCGAAACGTCTCCGGTCATAACGGTTCAGTCGGATTTCTATTCCGCTCCCGGAGACGTCGGACGTCCGATCCCCGGAACAAAGGTGCGGCTTGACGACGTGAACGAGGAGGGAATCGGGGAGCTTGTCGCAAAGGGACCCGGCGTGATGCTCGGCTACTACGAAAACAAAGAGGGGACGGAGGCTGTCATGGAGGACGGCTGGTTCCACACCGGCGACCTTGCAAAGCAGCTTCCCTCCGGCGCATATAAGATCACCGGAAGGATCAAGAGCATGATAGTCACCCCCGGCGGCAAAAAGGTGTTCCCGGAGGAGCTTGAAATGTTCCTTGAAAAGAGTCCGTACATCTCCGAGTGCATGGTCTGCGGCAAGGAGACCGACAGCGCGGTAAGAATCACGGCGCTTGTTTTCCCGGATGCCGATGCGGTTGCGGAAAAGCTGGCGAAGTCCGGGATCGAACCCGGAACGGAAGAGTTCCGGGAGGCGCAGAAGAAGCTGATCTCCGACGCGGTAAAGGCGGTAAATGCCGGCTTCCCGAACTACAAGCACATTTCCGACATCATCATCCGCGAAAAGGAATTTGAAAAGACGACGACGAGAAAAATAAAGCGGAACGCCCCGGAGAACCTGAATGAGGGCTGATATGCCGAGGGAGACATTGCAGTGAAAACAGTGAGAGCCGAAAACCGAGATAAATTCATAGACGCGGCGCTTGAGGAGCTGACCGAGTACGGAGTTTCGGGCTTTTCGGCGCGGAGGGTGTCGAGGCGGCTGACGGTGTCCGGCGCCGCGCTCTATAAGCATTTCGAAAACCGTGAAGAGCTTCTCCGCGCAATGATACGGCGCATCTATGACAGATGGTCGGAGATCCAGCGCAGGGCGGTTGACGGGTGCGGAGAGGGGTCATCTCCACGGGAGAGGATCATGGCGGTATGCGAGGCATATGTCAGATTTCTGTGCGGCAATCCGGAGTACCAGACGGTGATTCTTATGAACGATCGAGTGTTTTCTCCGGAGCTCCGCGCCGAAAAGACGAAGCTCAGCGGAATGTCAAAGGAGCTTGTCGACGAATACTGCCGCTCTGTCGGTATGCCGGACGATGTCAGGAACAGAAAGCTCCTCGCGGTGCGCGCCTGTCTCTACGGAACCGCCGCGCTTGTGAATTCCGGCGAAGCCGACCTTGACGACGGAGCCATTGAAATGATGACTGTGGCTGTCGGGAGAGAGTTTGACTCGGACTGACGGATCGTTTTTCGGGACACTGTCCCAAGCCCTTCCTTCTTTCCTGAGAAGAAAGAAGGAAGAAAGAAGAAATGGGAAAGAAATATTCTGTTTTCTTCTTTGAACTGAAGAACAGCACGCTTCCGCTTGCCGGGGGGTGCTGTTTTTCTGTTTGGTATTGACTTTTTTCCTTTATGAGGTTATAATATAAATTGGAATATTATCAACATAACCTTGCGGGGAATGATAAAATGAAAAACAACATATCAATACTTGTGATTAACGGACCCAATCTCAATCTTACCGGTACAAGAGAGCCGCAGATATACGGCTCGGTCACACTTGACGATATAAACCGTTCTCTTACCGATGCGGCG
>FR891180.1:10401-12163 GCA_000433515.1 Candidatus Colimorpha enterica
GGGCGATCTTATCGACAGGATACATTCCGCCCGCCCGGAATTTGACGGGATAATCCTCAATGCCGGAGCCTTCACGCACTATTCCTATGCACTGCGCGATGCGATTGCCTCGGTTGCCGTTCCTACGGTCGAGGTTCATATGTCAAATGTGGACGCAAGAGAGGATTTCAGGCGCGTTTCGGTCATAGGTCCCGTGTGCATCGGTTCGGTGTCGGGGTTCGGCAGCTTCAGCTACCACCTTGCGCTGGCTGCGCTTATCGAGAGATTCAAGAACGACTGATATGGGAAGATTCATTGTAATCGACGGGCTTGATGCTTCCGGAAAGGAGACTCAGACGGAGCTTCTGCGCGCTTTCCTTGAGGCGGCGGGGAAAAGGGTGAGGGTGATATCCTTTCCGCAGTATGACAGCGAAAGCTCGGCTTTTGTGCGGATGTATCTTTCCGGAAAGCTCGGGATGCATCCTGAGGACACTAATGCATATGCCGCGTCGTCGTTTTTTGCGGCGGACAGATATATTTCCTACCGGCTTGACTGGAAAAGGGATATTGACGACCCGGAGACGGTCGTTATTGCCAACCGCTACACCACAGCAAATGCCGTTCATCAATTGGCAAAGCTGCCGCGGGAAGAATGGGACGGATTTCTTTCGTGGCTTTGGGATTATGAGTTCGGAAAGCTGGGAATACCGGTTCCGGACGACGTCATTTATCTTGAAATGCTTCCGGAGATATCGCTCCGTCTGCTGAAAAGCCGAACGGACGCCACCGGAAGAGCCGCCGATATTCACGAGGCGGACAGGCATTTCATCGAAAACAGCTACAAAGCCGCAATGTATGCCTCGGATAAGCTCGGCTGGACACGGATAGTCTGCTACCGTGACGGAGAGCCGCTGTCAAGGGGCGGGATACACGGAATGATAACCGACAGGCTCGGTTTTGCCGGATTATAACCGGAAGAGGGGGAAAGATCATGATATACGAATTTCTTGCCGACGGATTTGAAGAGGTCGAGGCTCTTACGCCTTACGATATGCTCCTCCGCGCCGGAGCAGATATAAAGACGGTCAGCCTGAACAGAGGGAAGACCGTTATCGGTGCGCACGGGGTAAGGATCGAAGCCGATATCACGCTTGATGAAGCAGCTCAGGCACCGGATGCCGTTGTGCTTCCCGGAGGAATGCCGGGGGCGAAGAATTTAAGAGAGTCTGAGACTGTCTGCCGCATTGTGAAAGAGACTGCGGCACGCGGAGGGGTCATAGGTGCGATATGTGCCGCGCCCTTCATCCTCGGGGAGCTGGGGCTTCTTGAAGGAAAGTCGGCGATCTGCTATCCCGGATTCGAAAAATGCCTGCACGGGGCAAAGATATCCGATAAGCGCGTGGTTTCCGACGGAAATACCGTCACAGCCGCCGGGATGGGCGTTGCGCTTGAGTTCGGCGCGGAGCTTATCACCGTTATTTACGGCAGCGAAAAGGCGGCGGAGGTTCTTCGCTCGGTGATGGCGCAATGACCAGAAACGGTGTTTCCGCAGGTCCCGTGCCGGGGCTGAAGAACGAAAAGAACCGGATCAGGGAGGAAATGCTGAAGGCGCGCCTTTCGGTTCCGGAGGATGTGAAGTGCGGTGCCGACGTCATAATGACAAAAAAGCTGCTGTCGCTTGCCTCGTTCAGATATGCCGGAACAATACTGTTCTACTATCCGATTAAGGGCGAGCCCGATATCACCGGAGCCGTTTCCGCGGCGCTTGCGGCGGGAAAACGGG
>FR891180.1:12184-24060 GCA_000433515.1 Candidatus Colimorpha enterica
TTGCGTTCCCGAAATGCTGTCCCGACGGCGCCGGGATGATCTACAGATTTGTGACCTCACTTGACGAGCTTTCCCCGGCAATGTACGGGATACCCGAGCCGCCGGAGGAAAACGAGTGCTATGTCCCGTCGCCGTTTCTGAACGACATCTGCATAGTTCCCGCCGTCTGCTTTGACCGGCACGGGTACAGGATCGGCTACGGAAAGGGATATTACGACCGTTTTCTTGCCGGGTTCGGCGGAACGTCGGTGGGTTTTACCCTTGACTGCCTGCTTAAGGACGCTGTTCCGAGAGGGCGGTATGACCGTGCGGTAGACATGATAATAACCGAAAAAGGGGCGGTCGTTCCGAAATGAAAGTAAGAGCATCGTTTCTCTCCCCGCTTTTCGTACTGATACTGTATATTCTCGCGCTGGCGTCGGGACTTCTTCAGGACAAACTGATTTCCGGCGGCAACGATCCCTGCCTTTCGGTCATAATAATCTCGATGCTTGTCTATATCATCCCCGCGATAATCTTCTGCCGGCTGAAGGGTGTCGGATATTCCGCGAAGCTGAATATAAAGCTGTTTTCGCCCGGAAAGCTCGGGTGCGTGATAATGTCGTCGCTCGTGCTCATCTGCGGAACGGTTCTGATACGCTCTGCCCAGATATATCTCGGAGGTACGAAGGAACCTGTATTTTCGATGTTCGGGGAATACCTGAACGCGGCTCAGGGGGCGGAATTTCTTCCGAAAGCAATGGCTTTCGCGGTCGTTCCCGCCATCTGCGAGGAATTTGTTTTCCGCGCGATACTTCTGACGGAGTACAACGAGGGCGGCTTCGGCGCGGTGACGGCATCGGTGATATCGTCGCTGCTTTCGGCGATGATGTTCTTTGACCTTGAAAAGCTGCCGGTGTTTTTCTTCTGCGGCATAATCTGCTGTCTTGTTACCTATGTCACCGGTTCGTCTCTCACTGCCTTCATTGTTCATATGCTTTTCGGCTTCTACGGAATTTTTGCCGAAAAGTACGTGACCCGTGCGATAATAAACCCGTCGAACCGGGTGATAAGCCTGTTTACCTTTTCGCTTCTGTTCCTTGTCCTTGCATTCATAATGCTCAGCGAGTTTGAACATATTCTCCGTAAGAACGGAAAAAGCGGCGTTCCGACACCGTCCTACCGTCTGAAAAAAGCCGACGACGGCGAAACTCCCGACGTTGCGGCGACCGAGGAGGAAGAAGAAGGAACAAAGAAGGTCATCGGAGACCGTACCAAAATGAACATAGAAGCGTTTTTCTCGCCGACATTCCTGCTCTGCATTCTGTTTTTTGCGGCGGCAGTGTTCGGATTTTCGTGAAAAGCAACCGTCCCTTGCGGTTCCGTCCGCGCGGGACGCATCCGTTTGTGAAAGGACGCTCTGTTTATGAGCGATAATCAGTATATGAACCGAAATACCAACGGCAGCCGCCCCGGCGGCAATTACGGAGGATATAACGACGCACAGCGGCGCACATCTGGCTCGCCTGCCCGTACACCGTCGGGTGCGGGACGCCCTCAGACCGGAGGCTCCTCCGTGCCGGTACGCAGAAGCCCCGCGCAGCCGGTGCGTTCGCAGCAGCCGGACAGAAGCCGCGCGGTCGTGAAAAGAAACAGCGGTCACCCCGCAAAAAAGACCGCGGCGAAAAAGGTACGCGACATCCGTCCCGACGGAAATTCCGGCGGAGGCGGCGGGCTTGACGACAGAACCGGAAACACTGCCGTGACAAGCCTGCTGAAGGCGGTCATCTATATCATGTCGATACTTGTGATCTCCGGATTTCTGTCGTACTTTGCAATAACCGCCGGAAACGACATCTTTGCCTTTGTCAAGGAGGATACCGAGGTCAGCGTGACGATTGAAGAGGGAACCGATATAAAGGCTCTCGGCGCAAAGCTGGCTGACGAGGGAGTCATAAAGTACCCGAGGGTATTCAGCTTCTATGCCAAGCTGAGAAAGAAGGACAGTGTCGTACTTCAGGCGGGAGAATATACCGTTTCGCCGATGATGAACTACGACAGCCTTATCGCGGCATTTGCCAAGAGCAATGCTGCCGAAAGAACAACCGTCGTCGTCACCATCCCGGAGGGATATACGGTTGACCAGATAATCGACACGCTTGTCGGCAAATACGGTCTGTCAAGCGAAAAAGAGCTTAAGGACGCGATAGAAAACTACGACTACGACTACTGGTTCGTTAAGCGCCTTAAGACCGACAAACCGAGATACGGACGCAAATACCGCCTTGAGGGTTATCTCTACCCCGACACCTACTATTATTTCTCCGACTCATCGGCTTCCGCGATAATCTATAAGATGCTTGACAACTTCGACAAGAAGGTCAAGGATATCTTCAGAGGCGACAAAACGGTTCCCGGAAACAATTACATCGAAAAGATCGATTACCTGTGCGGGAATTTCGGACTCAGCTTTGATGATATTGTGACGATCGCGTCGATGGTTCAGATGGAGGGCAAGTACACAACGGAGTTCGGCACGATATCGTCGGTGTTCCATAACCGGCTTAAGAATCCGTCGGTCACAAACGGAAAGCTTGAAAGCGATGCCACGCTTCAGTATCTGCTTGACAAGCGTACCGAGCACCTGACGGAGGAGCACAAACAGATAGACAGCCCGTACAATACCTATCTCTATGAAGGACTTCCTCCGGGGGCAATTTCAAATCCCGCGCAGACGGCGCTTATCTATGCGCTCTATCCCGACGATACGAAGTATTACTTCTTTGTCGCCGGCAAGGACGGCTATTCACTCTTTGCAAGGACCTATAAGGAGCACCAGCAGAATATCGCAAAGGTCAATGCCGGAGAATAATTGAACAAATAATCCAAACACCTCACGGAGAAAACGCCGTGAGGTGTTATTTTGATGCCAATTGTAACAAAATTGAAAATTCGCTCGCACTTCTGTTGCATAGTATCTTTATTTGTAGTAAAATATATCCCCGGAAAGATGTTTTTCAATTCACTGAAACAAGGAGATAAACAATCATGTCAGTAAAAGTTGCCATTAACGGTTTCGGTCGTATCGGCCGTCTTGCTTTCCGTCAGATGTTTGACGCGGAAGGCTACGAGGTAGTCGCAATCAACGATCTTACCAGCCCCAAGATGCTCGCGCATCTTCTTAAATACGATACCGCTCAGGGTCCCTACTGCGGCAAGGTGGGAGAGAACAGGCACACCGTTTCCTACAAGGATTCCGTCCTCGGCGAAGACGGAAAGACCGTTGTCGTCCCCGGCTCCATCACCGTTGACGGCAAGGAGATCACCATATATGCCTGCCCGAAGGCTCAGGACCTTCCGTGGGGAGAGCTCGGCGTTGACGTCGTTCTCGAATGCACCGGCTTCTATACCTCCAAGGAGAAGTCAATGGCTCACATCAAGGCAGGCGCAAAGAAGGTTGTCATCTCTGCTCCCGCCGGAAACGACCTGAAGACCATCGTTTACAACGTCAACCACAATATCCTTACCAAGGACGACCAGGTCATCTCGGCTGCATCCTGCACCACAAACTGCCTCGCTCCCATGGCAAAGGCTCTCAACGATACCTACCCGATCGTTTCCGGAATCATGACCACCGTTCATGCTTATACCGGCGACCAGATGATCCTCGACGGTCCCCAGAGAAAGGGTGACCTCCGCCGTGCACGCGCAGGCGCTCAGAACATCGTTCCGAACTCCACCGGCGCTGCAAAGGCTATCGGTCTTGTCATTCCGGAGCTCAACGGCAAGCTCATCGGCTCGGCTCAGCGTGTTCCCACCCCGACCGGTTCCACCACCATCCTCGTTGCCGTCATCAAGGGCAAGGACGTTACCAAGGATTCCGTCAATGCCGCTATGAAGGCTGCCGCTACCGAGTCCTTCGGCTACAACACCGACGAGATCGTTTCCTCCGATGTTATCGGTATGCGTTTCGGCTCTCTGTTCGATGCTACCCAGACTATGGTTCAGAAGATCGACGACGACACATATCAGGTTCAGGTCGTTTCGTGGTACGACAACGAAAACTCCTACACCTCTCAGATGGTACGCACCATCAAGTATTTCGCCGAGATCTGATCGCCGGCAAAAGCATAAAGAAAATGTCTCCCTGTTCACACGGCAGGGAGGCTTTCTTATACAGGTGCGGCGCGTCGGAAAACAGCTGCATCAGAGAATCCGGAAAAACAAAGACGCGTTGACCGGAAGGGTCAAAGAGCGCAGCAAAAATGCCGGAATCCCTGCCGGCATTTTTGACGGGCTGTAAAAGCCGCTCAGTTTTTTTTCATCCTCCGGTACTTTTGCTTCGTAGCCTCGCCTCCGCGAAGATGGCGTTCGGCTTTGTTCTGCTCAAGCACCGACTTGACCGCGGCAGAGAGGGACGGCGATATCTTACCGAGGCGCTCGGTGATGTCCTTGTGCACCGTTGATTTGCTGACACCGAATTCCGCCGCCGCTCCCCGCACGGTGTCCTTTGTCCGGATTATGTATTCCGCGATAGTTTCGCACCTTTCACGTCCGTATTCCTCCGTCAGCATACTGTATCAGCTCCAATGCGATGTTCGTTGGTACAGAATATGCCGGACGGTGCGGAAATATGCTTATGTCGTTGTGAAATACAGGGTGATGCTCTCCCCGCCGCCGGAAATCACGATTTTGTGTTTTCCCGGCTTTGTACGGGAGCCTACGCGCCAGCTCCAGCTGACGTTTCCGTCGATGTCGGCGCTTTTCGGCTCAAGACCCTTTGCGGCGGAGACAGACGAGGAATAATATACGGCGATGCTGTAAGTGATTCCCGGTGTGCCGGCGACGGAAAGCGTTGCCCTGCCGCCTTTTTTCACATTTTCGGTCAGATAGGTAACGGTGATCTTTCCCGGCTCACGGACGGCTGTTGTCTCAGGCGGTTTTTCCGTCTGAGCATCTCCGCCGGAGGTGCTGTCGGGAATATATGAGGTAGGCTCTGAAAAGTCCTCCGACGTGCCGTCCGGCGGTTCCGGAGCGACGGATGACATGACAGCGCCGGAGACGCTTTCCTCCGGGACAACGCTTATGTAATCGGTCGGAGCGCAGGAGCACAAAAGAACGGCGCAGAGGAATACCGAGAGCTTCTTCATACCGCATCGTTATCCGGCTCAATGTCAATGACAACAAGCTCCGGTCGGTTGAAAACCCGGGGGCGGACGTATTTTGAAAGCCCCCGGCTGACTATCAGCGTCTGACATGGGGAGCCGGGAAAATCAAACCTGCCGCCGGCATATTCCGGGAACAAGCCCTGATGCGGTGCATAAAGTCCGTTGAGCAGTCCCGGAATCATCACCTGTCCTCCGTGCGCGTGTCCGGCAAGAACAAGGTCAAATCCGGTCTCACGGTAATACTTCACCATCTCCGGGCGGTGTGTCAGCAGAACCGAGAAAATGCCGTTCCGGCAGAGCGCCGCACAGTCGGAAAGCTGATCCTCCCACAGCCGTCCCTTTCTGTCGGGAAAGCCGTACGGGTCATCGATTCCGCAGATAAGAAAGCTGCTGCCTCCGGCGGTAAGCATTGTCCCCTCGCCCTCAAGCACCGTTATGCCCTGACTTCTCAGGCGGTTTTTTATGCCGTCAGCGTCATGTGTGTATATCTCGTGGTTGCCGGAGACATAGAACGCCGGAAAGCGCTTTCCGATATATTCTGTCAGCGCAAAGGCTTTTTCGTTCGGGATACGGTTGTCGGCAATATCCCCGGTCATCATGACGGCGTCCGGGGACAGCTCATCTGTCCTTCGGTAAAGCTCTTCTCCGAAATCCGAGCCGTGAAGGTCGGAGACGTGAAGAAAACGCGTTCTCCCGCCGGCATTCCGGCTTTTCACGGTGTAATGCACGATCTTCAGCCGCTCCGAGAAGGCATAAGCCGCAAGCCCGCACAGCCCGCAGACCGCCGCCGCAGCTGCCGGAATGCGCGGGTTCACTTTCCCGCGACCTCCGAAACGATGTTGAGAAGGATCTCCGTCACCTCGTCCATACCCTCGGCGGTGGTGTGTTCATACGGACCGTGGAAGGCATATCCGCCGGTTCCGAGGTTGGGGCAGGGAAGCCCCATAAAGCTGAGCCGCGCCCCGTCCGTTCCTCCGCGGATGGGAGAGATGAAGGGCTTCACTCCCGCCTTCTCCGTCGCACGGACGGCGGTTTCGATTATGTGATATTCCGGCAGGATTATCTCCGCCATGTTGCGGTACTGCTCCTTCACGGTAACGGTGACCGTCCCCTCACCGTATTTCGCATTGAGAATGTCGGCAATATGCTTTATCACGCTGTTCCGGTAGGCAAAGATCTCCGCATTGTGGTCGCGTATGATATATTTCATCTCCGCATCCGAAACGTCGCCGGTAATCGAGCAGAGGTGATAAAACCCCTCGTACCCGTCGGTGTTCCTCGGTATATCGGTCGCGGGAAGCAGGGAATTGAACTCCATTGCCACAAGTGCGGCATTTATCATTGTGTCCTTCGAGCTTCCCGGATGGACGGAGAAGCCCTTTATCACGACATCCGCGGCGCTTGCGTTGAAGTTCTCATATTCAACCCCGCCCGCCGCGTCGCCGTCAACGGTATAGGCAAAATCCGCGCCGAATTTTTTAACGTCAAAGTGGTCTGCTCCCTCGCCTATCTCCTCGTCGGGAGTGAAGGCGATGCAGATCCTTCCGTGCGGACGGTTTTCGCTTATCAGCCTCTCGGCAAGGGTCATTATCTCGGCGACCCCCGCCTTGTCGTCGGCACCGAGAAGAGTATCTCCGGAGGCGGTTATAAGCGTCCTGCCGCGAAGTCCCGCAAGGTGCGGAAAATCCGAAACGCGGAGGACGGTTCCGTGACCGAGGTCAAGGTCGCCGCCGCCGTAGTTCTCGGTTATCCTCGGAACAACGTTGTCCCCGGAGCACTCAGGTGAAGTGTCCATGTGGGCTATGAAGCCGACAGCCGGGACATCTCCGCAGCCCTCCGTTGCCGGTATCTGCGCATAGACATAGCCGTTCTCATCGCATTCCGCCGGAATTCCGAGGGATTCAAGCTCGATTTTTAGCGCCGTACCGAGAACCTTCTGCCCCGGTGTGCTCGGTGTCGTGCCGGTCGTCTCGCTGCTTGCCGTGCCGTATTTTACGTATTCAAGTAAACGCTGATATGCTCTCATGTTTATGTATCCTTTCCTGAAAACCGCCCGCAGAGTGTGCCGGGCAGTGATAACAGACTGCTGTAATCTATATTACCACAGTTTTGCCACGAAAACAATGATTTTTTCTCATAAATTGATTTTTTCTTCATTGTCACCGCCGTCACAACGTGATATAATAATATGGTCGGATATTGCGCCGCACGCATTCCGACAGAAAGAGGCATATAAAATGTGCAAGGAATGCTGTATAGTTGCCGCCGGACCGTCTCCGTCGTTCATAGTCCCGGGGGCTTTTGTAATTGCTGCCGACGGAGGGCTTGAAAAGCTGCGTGAGGACGGGATCACCCCCGATCTTGTGATGGGCGATTTCGATTCCCTCGGTGAGAATCCGACGGGCGACAATGTCCTGACCTTTCCGAAGGAGAAGGACGACACCGACACAATGCTCGCAATAAAGGAAGCACTGCGCCGCGGCTATGAAAAGATATATATATCCGGCGCCGTCGGCGGGAGACTTGACCACACCGTGGCAAACATACAGTCGCTGATCTTTGCGGTAAAGCTCGGCGCCGAGGCATACCTCTGCGGAGGTGAGGAGACCGTGACCGTCATAAATTCCGGAAGCGTGAAATTCCGCGAAAAGCCGTCCGGAAGAATTTCGGTGTTCTGCCTCAGCGATTCGGCGACAGCGGTAAATATCTCGGGGCTGAAATATCAGGCGGTCGGGGCATCTCTTTCGAATATGTTCCCGATTGGCGTCAGCAATGAATTTATCGGCGGGGAGGCTTCGGTCTCGCTTTCGTCGGGAATTCTCGGAATCATATGGGACGGGGTTCCTGATGATATAACCGTTGCCCCGAAGAGGGATTAAGGAGAAAACAGACAGAATGATAAAAGGTGCAATTTTCGATGTAGACGGAACTCTTGTCGATTCGATGGATATGTGGAATCACTGCGGGGTGAATTATCTTAAATCCCGCGGGATCACACCGGAGCCGGGGCTGAGCGAAAAGCTGGCGACCTTTCCGATAAACGTGACGGGAGAGTATCTGAGGGAGCATTATCACATTGACCGCTCTGCCGCAGAGATAACAAAAGACCTGAACGACACAGCCCTCGATTTTTACATGAACCGCGCCGAGAGAAAGCCGTATGTGACAGAGCTTCTTGACGCGCTTTCCGAGGCGGGAGTGCTCATGATAACCGCAACAGCCAGCGATTCCGGGGTTGTGAGGAGGCTTCTCCGAAGGCTCGGACTTGAAAAGTACTTCTCCGGTATATACAGCTGCGAGGAGCTTGGCTGGGACAAGATGCATCCTGAGTGCTACCTGAAGTGCCTGACGATACTTGATACGGAAAAAGAGACGACATGGGTGTTCGAGGATATGCTCCACGCCGCCCATTCCGCGCACCTCGCCGGACTCCGCGTCGGAGGAATGTACGACCGCCCGAGCGCGGCAAACGAGGAGATAATGCGCAGCTTCTGCGACCGCTATCTCAAAACCGAAGAGGATTTCGGGAATTTCATAAAAGAAGAGGTGGAGATCTGAAAGTTCCTCTCCCGGAATAATCTCCGAACTTCAAAAATACCCCCTGTCCCCCGCACCGCGGAGAACAGGGGGTTGTCTTTATTCGACATAATCGAATTTTTTTGCGGGATCTTTAGGAATATCCCTTCCGTCCTGAAGAATAAGCCGGATTTTCTTCAGCTCCGTCGGAACAACGATAAGATACCGGAACAGACAGATTATCAGCGCGATAGCAACCGCTATCCAAAGCAGTGTAAAATACAGTTCTTCCATTTTTCCCTCCAAAATCAAAAAAGTGCGCAGCCGAAGCCGCGCACGAAAAATACCGGCTCCGATTGCTGCGACACAATTCAGGCACTCTTTACAGGTATGCTGAAAAGGAGTCTGTATTTTTACCGTGGGTAAAAAAACACACCTGAAAAAGCCTGTATTGAATTGTGTCGCAACATTAATTATACATTATGCCCGTCCCAATGTCAACCCTCAGCCAACAAAAAACCTTCCCCGGCGTAAGATACCGGAGAAGGTCATTTTTATGCAGTTTCCGTGCGCTCAGAGCACTGCCTCTGCCGCTTCCTTTTCAAACTGTCTCGTGTAAAGCCCGCAATAGTACCCGCGCGCCTTCATAAGCTCCGCGTGTCTGCCGCGCTCCACGATCTTTCCGTCGCGGACGACGATGATAACATCCGCGTCGCGGACGGTCGAAAGCCGGTGGGCGATTATGAACGACGTTCTTCCCGCCGTCACCTTGCCCATTGCCTTTCTGATTATCTCCTCCGTCATGGTGTCAACAGAGGAGGTCGCCTCGTCAAGAACAAGTATCCTCGGGTCGGCGATTATCGCGCGCGCAAAGGACAGAAGCTGTTTTTCTCCGGTGGAGAGCAGGTCACCGCCCTCTCCGACCTCGCTGTCAAGCCCTTTGTCCATCTTCTCAACGACCTTGTCGGCAGAGACGGTGCGGAGGGCTTCGTATATCTCCTCATCCGTCGCATCGGGCTTTCCGTAACGGAGGTTGTCCCTGACGGTTCCCGAGAAGAGGTGCGGCGACTGAAGCACATACCCGATGTTCGAGTGCAGCCAGAGCTGCGAACGCTCCCTTGCATCCCTTCCGTCGATGAGAATGCGTCCCTCCGAAGGCTCAAAGAACCGGCAGACAAGGTTGACAAGCGTCGATTTGCCCGCGCCGGTCTCGCCGACTATCGCGACCTGAGTACCCTGTGCGATCTTCAGCGAAAAATGCTCAAGCACGCGGTCGTTGCCGTCGGGATAGGTAAAGCTGACATCGTCGAATTCAATGTCCCCGTGCAGCTTCTCCCAGTTTTCACGCTTCGGCTCAAAGGTGTCGCCGTATTTCGCAATGACCTCCGGAGTGTCTGCAACGTCGGATTTTGTTTCAAGCAGCTTTGTCACGCGCTCTATGTTGACCTGAGTGTTGATAAGCGTCGAAACCGCGTCGATGACCCAGATAAGCGGCTCCATAAGCCCCTGAGCGTATGACATGAATACCGAAAGGGTTCCGATCTCCATCGCCTGCTTCATGGTGATGATCCCGCCCTGCCACAGGACAAGGGCAAGCGCAACAAACGAGAAGAACGAGACTGTCGAGAACAGCACGCCCCGGAAATGCGTCGCCCTTACGGCTGTGCGCTTCATGTTTCCGGTGTCGGCTCTGAACTCGTCTGTTATCTTGTCCTCAACGACAAGGGTCTTTATCGTCTTTGCACCGGTGATACCCTCGTTGTAGTCGCCGGAGATGCGGGAATTCAGCTCACGCAGCTGACGGTTCAGCCGTGTCAGCCTGTTCAGGCACAGCGCGATAAGCACAATGGCAAGCGGAACGATCATAACGACCGCAAGCGCCAGCTTCACGTTTATCGAGAACATGACGGCAACCGCGCCGATTATGTACGTCGTGTGCCATACGCTGTCCATCATTACCCACGACACAAGAGAGCCTATCCTTGAGGTATCGCTCATTATTCTTGAGTGGATATATCCGACGCTGTTCTGGTTGAAATACGTGAATGAGAGCGTCTGAAGATGATCAAAGCAGGTTCTGCGCAGATCGTGATTGATCATCACCTCAACTCTTGTCGCGCTGTATGTGGTGACAAAGTCGGATGCCACCCTTACGGCAAGAGTAAGGATATAAAGCCCCACGAAATACGGGAGTCCGGTCAGTATGCCGTCTGCAATGTAATTGTCAAGCGCATACTTCTGAAAAAGCGGGAACACGATGTCGATGGCACTGCTGACAACGCCGAGAAGCATCATCACCGCAAGCCTTTTCCGGTACGGCTTCAGAAACGGGAGCAGACGGTTCAGCCCGAAATACGGCAGACGCACATACTCCTCTTTTTTCTTTTTTCCGGTTTTGTTTGTCTGACCGTTCATGCCGTGACCTCCTCTCCGATGTTTTCTGCCTCATAATCGGGGCTTGAGGTCTGAATGTCGTAAATGCGCCGGTAAATGCCGCCGTCAATCGCCATAAGCTCGTCATGCCGCCCCATTTCCGCAATCCTACCGCGGTCAAGAACCAAAATGAGATCGGAGTTCATGAGGGTCGATGTGCGGTGGGAAATCAGAAACACGGTCGCACCTCCGAGCTGCCGGTCAAGCCCCGCGCGTATCGCCGCATCGGTCTCCGCGTCAACTGCGGAAAGCGAGTCGTCAAATATCATTATCGGCGTTTTTTCCGTCAGCATCCTTGCGATAGCAGCCCTCTGCTTCTGGCCGCCGGAAAGAGTCACTCCGCGCTCTCCGACGAAGGTATCGTACCCTTCCGAAAAGCCGGTGACGGTATCGTCAAGGCAGGCAATTGCGGAGGCTTCGCGGATCTCGTCCATAGTTATGTCCGGACGGGTTATGCCGATGTTCTCCGCGATCGTGCGGGAGAAGAGATACGGCTCCTGAAGCACGATTCCGATGTTTTTCCGCAGATATGCCGCCTTTATGTCCTTTATGTCTGTGCCGCCGATGGTTATCCTGCCGCCGCTTCCGTCCTCGGGAAGCTCGTAAAGCCGGTCGAGCAGATACATAAGGGTGGATTTGCCGGAACCGGTGCCGCCGAGTATCCCGACGGTTTTCCCTGCCCGTGCAGTGAAGGAAATATGCGACAGCAGCTCCGGACATCCCTCATAGGCGAAGGAAACGTCGTCGAATACGATGTCCCCGTGCATATCCGGCTCGCCC
>FR891180.1:24132-25176 GCA_000433515.1 Candidatus Colimorpha enterica
GGAGATGCCCGCCTTGCTCATCTCGGATATCATCCTTCCGAGACGGCGTATAGGCCACGCCAGCATTGCATTGTAGGTGACGAACGCGATGAACTCGCCGGAGGTCATGCCGCCCTTCACACAGCTGACGATGCCGAGAGTCATAATCAGCAGTGCCTGAGTACCGGCAATGAAGTCGCCCATTCCCCAGAATGCCGACAGCAGCCGCGCCAGCCTGACCCACAGACCCGTGTAATGGTCGTTCTGCTTTCCAAAGCGTTCGCGTTCGTATTCCTCCCGCCCGAATGCACGGACGACCCGAACTCCGGTAAGGTTCTCCTGAGCCATGGCCGAGAGAATACCCTCGTTCTCGTCGCACTCGCGGAAGTGCTTTCCTATGCGGCGCCCGAATATCGCCGAGTAGAGCAGTATCACAGGCATTGTCAGCGTCGCCGCAAGCGCCAGCTTCGCGTTCATCGAAAACATCACGGCAAGCGAGAAAACGACCTTTATCACTATCTGAAGAATGGCAGTCAGCTGTTCCGACAGAAATTCCTTCACGGTATCGACGTCGGAGGTACAGCGCTGGATGATGTCCCCGGTGCGGTTTTTCATGTGCCAGCCGAACGGAAGCCTTTCGATGTGCGCAAAAAGCAGATTGCGCACCGTTTCGACAAGCGTCTCGGAGGCTTTTGTGTTGTACAGTCTCTGGATATAACGGAACACCGCGGACAGAAGCGCGAAAACGGTTATCGCCGCCGCGATTATCCAGAGCCTCTCTCTCAGCACCGGCACCCCTCCGATAAGGTCGACGATGCGGTTTGCAAATCCCGGCAGAGCCGATTTTTCCTTCCCGATCACGGTGTCAACCGTAAAACGGATTATCTGCGGATTCACAAGATCTATTGCCGAAAGCACAAGAGAGGAGATCATACTCACGGCAAAAAAACGCTTGCTTCCGTCAAGGAACATAAGGAGCAAACGTCCCGACGGAATTGTCCCTCCGCCGGAATTCTGTTTTTTCTTTTTTTCTGTCATTGTCATAGAACACCCGAAAAAAGCAAC
>FR891181.1:0-6822 GCA_000433515.1 Candidatus Colimorpha enterica
GCACGTATGTACAATGCGTGCTGCGGTTAATTATTACTCTCTCACATCAAAGAAACGCGCGGCGTCTCACTCCCACTCCGGGAGTTCAAGGACTGCGGAGAGGTCGGAGAGCTTGGAAATATAGACGATTTTGCCGCTGTCGAAGATGAAGTAGCGCTTTTCTGCGGTTTCGCTGTCGGGAGCGTCATTATCGGCTGCGGATGTGCCCTCGGTTTCTCCGATTTCGGCGGTCGTTCCGCTTTCGGCAGGCCCGGAGGTTCCGGTTTCGCCGTCGGGCTCGGATTCTGCGGGAACGAGGCTTCCGATCCTGACGGTCAGGGTCTTTTCAACGGTTTTCGTTATCGGTGCGGAGCTGTCGTCCGGAGTGATGACCACCGTGTCGTTATAGTAAACGGTTATCTCGGCATACGGAGCGTCAAGGCCGTACTCTTTGAGCTGTTCGTCGGTCTTTACGCCGTAAGCGACCCAGTCGGTGGGCTTATAGCCGAAGAGGGCATCATAAAGCGCCTCGGCTTTCTTTGAAAAATCGCCTTTTATCGCGGTTCCGTCGAGGAGCGAAAGAGCCCACGTGTCCCCGGTGTCCTCCGAGCCGTCGCCGGATTCTGCCGTCTTGCCGGGGACAAGGGAGTATCTGAAGCCCGTTCCGTCGGAGAAGGCGACCTTGACAGCCGTCAGAGCCTTGAATTTCTCGTCCGGCTCGGTAAGGGTCTCGTTGACGATAAGGTCCTTCATTGTGTAGCCGAGGGGAGAGGTCATGGTCTTTCCGACAAGATATACCGCGTCCTCGCCGGCGATGCTCATGTAATACGAGTCGGTATGGCGGTTGTAGGAGCCGATCCTGAAGGTCATTTCGGCTCCGCCGGAGTACTTTGCGGTGACGGTATAGAGCGGGGAATCAAGCCCGTATTCCGATGAATCCGCGCCGGCTTCGGCGACCCTTCTGTCGGCGCTGACCGAGGTGACAGCCGCGGCGATATCCTTTGCCCTGTCCTGATCAAGCGGGAAATCCGCATCGTCCCTGAGGGTATATTTCCCGCCGGACTGCGCAACCGTATAGTCGGAGCCGGCCGCCTTTACCGTGACCGAGACAAGGTCGGTCGTCTCCTTGTCAATGATGCTTATTTTTGTCTCATCCGGGGTGTCGTTCTTGCTCTCCTCACGCTTTGCTATTGCCGATGCCACGAAATATGCGGCGACGGCAACAGCCAGCACGGCAAGCAGAGCTATCAGTTTTCCGGTTCTTTTATTCATTTCGGCACCTGTTTTCAGCGTTTGATCCTGCGGTTCCAGATGACAAATCCGGTCACAAGCACGGCAAGCGGTATCACGGCTATCAGGATTATTCCCCAGAGGTTAGCCGATGCCTCGGAGACGGTTAGTGCCTCGATCTGAAGCGATTTTGCGTTTATCGTGACCGAGGATTCCTTTTCGCAGAGGTCGGTGAGGATCGCCATGAAGTAGGAGATGTTGGAATAATAGGATAAAGAGCGACCGTCAAGAAGTACAGGCGATGCAAGCCAAACCAGCTTTGAGGTCTTGCCGTCAACCGTCTTTTCAGCCATTGCGCCGAGAACGAATGTACCCTCTTCGTCGCCTTCTTCCTTCTCGGACTTGGTCTCTTCTGTAACTTCCGTCTTTGCAAAGCCCAAGACTGAAGTAGTAAGCAATTCAGTAAGCGTAACACCTTCAGGTGCGGTCTTTGCAAGCGTTATTGCATTGCACTGCACCATGAGAAGATAGGTGTTATTTCCGATAGCAGAGGAGTATTTTTTATCAACAAGAGTCGGAAGAATATTATCCGGTGACTGTACAAACTTTCCTCCACCCTCATATACTTTAACGTCCTTATACTCAAGCCCGAGAGACTTTGCAAATCCGTAGAGATTCGTCAGATTCCGCTCCTTCAGCTTCGAGTTGTAGAACGACGTCATGAGCACGTTTCCGCCCTTTGCGGTGTAGGCTTCAAGCGCCTTTATCTCGTCCTCGGTGAAGTCCTTCGTTGCGGCGTTGATGATGACAGCGTCTGCGTCGTCCGGGACAGATCCCTTTGTAAGCAGGGGCAGCTCGGCAAGGTCGATGTTCTCGGCGCCGATAAGCCCGGTGACGGTGGAGTCGAGCGCAGTCTCACCGTGTCCGGTGATGTAATAGACGGTCGGCAGCTTTTCGGCGGTCAGGTAATCGACAGCGGAGGTCAGCTGCTGCTCGATGTTGAAATATGTGGGGTTATCCGGCACGGAGCCGTAATACATCTGATAGTACAGAAGCTCCTGCTGTGTGTACTTCTGATAGTATATATCAGTGTACGGAATGACGCGGGAGCGCCCGTTGTTCTTGTTCACAAGCACGAGATGGGTCTGCTGGGAGCTGAGCGATTCGCTTGTGTACTCCTTGAGGAAGCCCGGCTTTACGGCGGGATCGACCGTTGACCAGCTGATGTTTGAATTAAGTCCCGCGTACTTTGCGACGTATTCCCTTGTGACCTCGTCCGTGTATGACGGGTCGGAAACGACGTAGATGCTTATCTTGTCCTTTACCTTCGAAAGGATGCCGCGGCTGGTCTCGGAGATGTCGTAAAGTCCGACTGTCGAGGTGCTGTACTTGGTGTACTTTGTGGGCAGGAGCCTGACCGCAAGGTTGACAACAATCACGATTGCGATTACGACCGCCGTGACGATCACACTGTAGCCGCCCAGTTTAAGCGACCTTTTTTTTGCGTTGATATTATTCACCTGTGTCACACCTCCCCGTCACGAGAACCTGCGCTTCTCGACGGTCTGCACGGTGAGGAAGCAGAACAGGAACGAGATTGACAGGTAATATACTATCGTCGTCATATCGACGAGCTGATTGTTTACAAAGCTGCTCAGCGAATCGAAGATCGATATCGCGGATATGAATTTCTGGAACAGCCCCGCGAAAAGCGAGCTGTTGATAAGATATGCGGCAAGCACTCCGCCCTCAAGCACAACGGCAACGGAGAACGCCACCCAGTAGCTGCGCACGAACCAGTAGACGGCAAGCGCAAGCAGACAGATAAGCACCGTGAAAGCGATATACGAGGCAACCGCGGTATTGGGAAGTGCTCCGGCAAGCAGGGTCGAGGCATAGCAGACCACAAGCGCCGTCACTCCGAGAACCGCCGCGATGACCTGTGACTCGGTCAGCGAGGACATGAACATACATACAGCCACCATCGCGCCGCAGAGCAGATAGAACGCCAGCAGCGAGGCATAGGTAGCGAGCAGAGCGACCTTTCCGTACATGGTCATGATAAGCGGATAGAATGCCATTATAACGGTCGGGATCGCAAACACCGTCATCATCGCAAGGTATTTGCCCATGACGATCTGCGAGGTTTTCAGCGGAAGGGTGTAAAGAAGCAGATCGGTTTTCTGATGCCGCTCCTCCGCAAACGATTTCATCGTGACTATCGGCACTGCGAGCATGAGGATCAGCGCGACCGTCGGCAGAGCCATCTCCATCGACGGGTAATGCGACTCGAAGTTTATCAGCTTCACAAAGATCCCCGACATTACAAGGATCAGCGCGACCGAGATATACCCGGTCATGTTCGAGAAGTAGGATTTCAGTTCCTTTTTATATACCGCACCCATTATTCGTCGTCCTCCTCTTCTCCGTCATCGTCTCTTCTCCCTCCGAAAAGCGGGACGTAATCTCCGTCGTCTTCTCCGTCATCGCCGTCGTCCTCTCCGCTGCCGTCATCGGTATCATCAGGCGTATGAGGCGCTTTTTCGTCCTCTTCTCCGTTCTCTCCGTCCTCTTCGTCATAGACGTTTGAGGCATCGGTGAGACGGAAGAATATCTCCTCAAGCGAAAGCTCTGCCTTTGCCAGCTTTCTTACCGCGAAATTCTTCTGCGCAAAGGCAAAGAACAGCTTTTCACGGATATCGGTGTTGCTTTCGGTATCTATTTCGACACCGTAGATATTGTCGCCCTCGGGATCCGCCGAGATCTCATAGCCTATCACGCCGGGTATCGAACGCAGTATCGAATCTATCCCGTCGGGATTGGCTCTGACGGTCATCGAAATGCGGTTTTCCGGAGTGTTGTCGCGCCGGATGTTTTCAAGTGTGTCGGACGCGACAAGGTTTCCGCGGTTTATTATCATGACGTGATCGCAGACCGCGCTGACCTCGGCTAAGATATGGCTGGACAGGATTATCGTCCGGCTCTGTCCCAGCTTTGCGATAAGCTCCCTTATCCCGGATATCTGACGGGGGTCAAGGCCGACCGTCGGCTCGTCAAGGATAATAAGCTCCGGTTCACCGAGCATTGCCTGAGCGATGCCGACCCTCTGCCGGTAGCCCTTTGACAGGTTCTTTATAAGCCTGTCCTTCATGTCGGTGATGTCGGTCTCCTTCATGACGCGGCAGATCTCCTCATACACCGCCGACGGCTTTATTCCCTTTGCCTCGGCAACGAAGCGCAGGTACTCCTCCGGAGTCATGTCCGGATAGACCGGCGGATTTTCCGGCAGATAGCCTATACACCTTTTTGCGGCAAGGGCATCGTCAAAAATGTCGTGACCGTTGATCAGCACCTGTCCCTCCGTGGGAGCAAGGCATCCCGTGATCATGTTCATGGTCGTGGATTTTCCCGCACCGTTCGGACCGAGGAAGCCGTATATCCTTCCCGGCTCGATGGTGAAGGTGAGATGATTGACGACGGTATTTCCGCCGTACTTTTTGGTAAGGTTTCTTACCTCTATCAATGCTTTTCCCTCCTGAATCAAGTAATTGTCGATACAGATAACAATAATTTATCACACATATGTGATTGTTTTGTGATTGAGGTGTGAATATTTATGCCTTTCGCGTGTTTTTGTTGCAGGCGGCGCGGCGGGCTTCATCACGGTAAAGCCACAAACGGGTTATTGACGATTAACCCCTGTTTTATGACGAAAAAACAATAGCAATTTGTTATTGATTACGATATAATAAAGTCACACGGAAACAGGTTTGGTTTATTATTTACAAGCGACTTCCGTCATCCGGTCAAACGGTAGTTATTCTCTCCGCGTCCTGCGGGAGGTGGCTATAAATAATCAGTTATTTTTTTAGGAGAAAGAAAAATGAAAAAGCTTCTGTATGTTCTCGTTGCCGTCATAATTGCCGTCAGCTGCTTTACCGTGGCTGTTTCCGCCGACGACGGAAGGACTCTCACCGTTGTAAGCGTCACCGAGAAATCCATCACCTTCAAGTATACCGGTGCAAAGGCCGGCGACAACAACTGGGTCGGCGTCTACACTAAGGATGCGTCTGTAACTCCCGATGCCCAGAGCGAGACCTCCAGCTTCTACGTCTATCTTGCGGACGGCGACGGCGAGTATACAATAGAATTTGACAAGTGCCTCTACACGAGAGACAATAAAGACACCTACGCGCCCGGATCCTTCTGGCGCAACGTTGAGAATCCCGTTCTTGCCGACAAGCAGGAAAACTACAAGCTCCTCTGGCTGGGCGGCGCTTCGTGGTACGAGACCCTTGCGCAGGCTGCACTTCCCGCAGCTCTCAGGGCGGCGGAGATAACCCCTCCACCTCCGACGGCGCTCTTGCAGTCGCTATCGTCGCAGCTGCAGCAGCAGGTGCTGTTGTTCTCGCAAAGAAAAAGCACTGACCGGCAAATCCGCGCTGAAATGCCTCGGATCATACGGACGGTATAATAAAGAAATTAACTGACATCGCTTTCGGGCGGTGTCAGTTTTGTCTTGTGTGCCCGGGCAAAAAAAACCTCCTGCGTCGCTGCAGATATGTATCTGTTCTGCCGCAGGAGGGCTTTTTATTGTTTCACCGTATAGGTGAACCTGTCGATGTCGGTTATTCCGAGCGAGAGCAGGAATTTTTCGCTTGCGTCAACGTCGCTTTCGCTGTTGAACCCCGGAATAAGCGGCAGACGCGCGGTTATCCTGTCGGGGGAGACGAGCGAGACGAGCATTTTCAGGTTTTCTGTCATGGTGTCGGAGCTTTTTCCGGTGTAGCTTTTATAGATCACGGGATCGGTGTCCTTGCAGTCCACAAAAAAGCGGTCGATGACACCTGCCGCCCTTTTCACGTTCTCCGTCGGGACGGCAAGCGAGGTCTCGGCGCATATCTTCCATTCGCCGCCGCAGATATTACGGAATTCCGCGATGAAACCGGGGTAGAGAAGCGGCTCGCCGCCTCCGAACGTCACCCCGCCTCCGGTGGCAAGAAAGTAAAGCCGGTCCTGCTTCACCCGGTTATAAAGCTCCTCCGGGGTCAGGTACAGTGTTTTCACCCCGTCCGAAACGCACTCCGGATTGAGGCAGTACCGGCAGCCGAGAGGACAGCCGCGGAAGCCGACAAGGGTAGTCACGCCCGCGCCGTCGGTGCCGAGTCGGTGTCTTGAGACTGCGAAAACCGGTGCTTTTGTGCCGCTCAACCGGTTATGACCTCGAAAATGTCAACGTAACCGTAGGCGTTACGGTATACGTGCACCTCGAAGCCGTCATAGAGGAAGCCTGCGCCGTTTTCAACGAAGCAGTCGCAGACATACTGCTTCCATGCCTCCGTGACCTCGTCAAACCGGAAGCCGGAGAGCATTTTCCTGACGGCTTCGGGGTGGGAGTATATCAGCTCTCCGATATCCGGGACCTGTGCTCCCTCCGCATGAGGCGAGCCGGAGAAGATCCCCTCGACCCTTCCGCAGGACGGGTACGCGATATCACCCTGAATTTCGAGAAATTCGCCGGTAGAGGGGAGGGCTTCGGATGTTGCCGGGATAAGACTGCCGTCGGAAACTCCGGTGCCGTTTTCTCCCGGACGGAAGCCCTCCTTGCGGCAG
>FR891181.1:6857-7685 GCA_000433515.1 Candidatus Colimorpha enterica
CTTATCACCGCAGCGGCTGCGATTCCCGCGATGGCGACCTTTTTGCCGGTCTGCCTTCTCTTTTCAAGCTCGCGTTCAAGGTACGCGACCTCCGACTCGCACTTCGGGCAGGTGCCGGCGCAGTCGCCTTTGTGGGGGCATTCGGAGATGACGTAGTCGATGCCGTTTGCGTCGGCGATCTCTTTGCGGATCTGTTTCAGGATCCTGCAGCGTTGTTTGCCTTTCATTTCTTTAAACCTCCTTGTGGCAGAACTATCTGTCATATTGGACGTATGATTCGGGAAAAAGTTCCGTGTGAAAGCTATTTTGTGCTGTTTTTTATCTTATCCCAGTATGCCATTGCCGCCTGTTCGGTCTTGTTTTCGGCATAGGAGTAGTATTTTCTGTCCTTAAGGTCGTCAGGGAGGTACTGCTGAACGACATAGCGGTTCGGGAAATCGTGTGGGTATTTATAACCGGCATAGTTGTTCGACGGGCGCATATACGGCGGAATGCTCTGACCCTTTCCTGTGTTGATGTCGGCAAGCGCCGCGTCGTAGGCAAGGTAAGCGCTGTTCGATTTCGGCGCGGTCGCAAGGAGGACAGCCGCCTCGGAGAGCGGTATGCGCGCCTCCGGCATTCCGAGGTCGCGTGCCATTTCGACGCAGGCGCGGACGGTCGCCGCCGCCTGCGGATAGGCAAGTCCGATGTCCTCGCAGGCTGTTACCTGAAGTCTGCGGCAGGCACCGGGGAGGTCGCCGCCCTCGAGTATCTTTGCAAGATAGAATATCGCAGCGTCGGGGTCGGAGCCGCGTATCGATTTCTGAAGCGCAGACAGAAGGTCGTAGT
>FR891182.1:0-4874 GCA_000433515.1 Candidatus Colimorpha enterica
CGGGTCGGGAAACCACGGCTGCGAGGCTATCGTCCGGTCAACCGCCGCAATGTTCCCCGACAGGCGGCTGACGCTTATGTCGCGGGCGCCGGAGGAAGACCGGAGCAACGGAATTGACCAGCTCTGCGACATCGGAAACGAGTTCGGAAGGTATCGCCGGCTGTCTTTTGAATTTGTTTCGGCATATCTTGCCCTGAAGCTGAAAAAAGACTACACCCCGCTTGATATGCTCGCCTGCCATGAGCCTGCAAAGGTCGCCGGCAAAGGAGACATAGCCCTCTCGATCGGCGGCGACAACTACTGCTATGCCGACGTGAACGGATACGTGTACCTCCACGGAATCTACCGCCGGCGCGGGGCAAAGACCGTGCTGTGGGGCTGCTCCGTTGAGCCTTCTCTGCTTGACAACCCGAAAATCGCCGCAGATATCGCGTCATACGACCTCATTACCGCGCGGGAGAGCATCACTTACGGGGCGCTTAAAAAGGTCAACCCGAACACCGTTGCCGTTACCGACCCCGCATTCGGGCTTGAAACGATAGTCCCGCCGCTTCCGGAGGGCTTTGAGCCGGGAAACACCGTCGGAATCAACCTCAGCCCGCTTGTAAAGCTGAGCGAGAAGCTCCCCGGAGTCACGCTTGAAAATTATAAAGCGCTGATCTCGCACATCCTTGACACGACCGGCATGAAGATCGCCCTCATCCCGCACGTCATATGGCAGGGGAACGACGACAGGGAGGCTCTTGCGGAGCTTAAGTCGTTCTTCCCGGACAGCGACAGGATAATTACCGTCCCCGACATGGGCTGCCGGGAGATCAAGGGGATAATTTCAAAGTGCCGCTTCTTCGTCGGCGCGCGCACCCACGCAACCATCGCCGCATACTCGTCAGCCGTCCCCACCCTCGTCATCGGCTACTCGGTCAAGGCAAGAGGCATCGCCCGCGACCTTTTCGGCGACGAAACCGGCTACGTCCTCCCCGTGCAGTCCCTCCGCGGGAAAAACGACCTCACCCGGGCGTTTGAAAATATCGCGGAAAACGAAAGCGCGATAAGGGACAGGCTCGGAAAGCTCATGCCGGAGTGGAAAGAGAGAGCAGGGGCGGCGGGGGAACTAATTCTGAAAATGATGTGAGGAATCGGAAGTGCCGAATCTTGTCAGTGTGATTATTCCGTGCTACAACGGCGAAAAATTCATAGAACGCTCGATACGTTCCGTTATGGAACAGGACTACCGTGACATAGAGCTAATCGTCGTTGACGACGGTTCAACCGACCGGAGCAAAGAAATAATCCTCGGTCTGAAAACCAAATTTGATAACGAAAACCGGGAACTGAAGTATGTTTATCAGGAGAACACCGGTGTCGGAGGAGCCGTCAGCACCGCTCTTAAGTATGTCAGCGGAGATTATCTTACACTGCTTGACGCCGACGACCGGTTCTGTAAGGATTCAATCGGAAAACGCGCGGGTTATCTTTCCTCACATCCCGATTTTGCCGGTGTGAGAAGCAACGGAAGGTGCATTTCAGGCGACAGAAGCTGGCTGTTCATAAACGACCCGGAAACGGAAATAAGAGAGGATATTTTCGGTCAGCTGATCGAAGGAACCACAAACAACTGGTCGGGAACATATATGGTCAGAACCGATATTCTTTTTGACATCTATCCCGACAGAAATATTTACTGCTCAAGATACGGTCAGAATCTTCAGATACTCTGCCCCGTGGCATACGGGAGAAAAATCGGGTATGTCGATGAAGTGCTTGTTGAATATATAATCAGGAACTCATCGCTTACACACGGATTTGCTGATTCCATCGATAACAGTAATGGGTTCCGCGACATAAGATTGCACATAATTGACCTGATATTTGCCGAAACAGATTCAGCCAAAAAATCACATCATATCACTCTTGTCGACAAATCTTATTATCGTCAACTCATGAATATAGCCATTGCCTCAAATGATGATAAACTTTGCCACGAAGCATATTCTCACTTATCTGAGTTACAACCGTCATTAGATGACAAAATCACATATTACGGAAAGGTTTTTCCGGCTTTCAGTATAGTTCTGCGCACCATAAGAAAAGCAAAAACGATATCAAAGGGAATAAAAAAATCAAATGATAAAACCAACTGATTCCTGCACCGGCTGCTTAGCCTGCTGTCAATCATGCCCGACAAAATGTATTTCGGCAAAGACCTCCGAAGAAGGCTTTTTATACCCCGAAGTTAATATCGACCGATGCATAAAATGCGGAAAATGTGAAAAATCCTGTCCGCTTGATAAAACGTCTCCTTCCCGGCAGAACCCATCCGCGTTCGCGGCTGCATCATACGACGACAGCACAAGAACCGTCAGCTCGTCCGGCGGAGTATTTTCACTTATCGCGGAAAAGATCATATCAAAGGGCGGACACGTTTTCGGAGCAGCTTTCGATAAAGACTTTTCGGTAATTCACAAATCGGTATCGGATATCGAAAATCTCGCAGACCTGCGCGGTTCAAAATATCTTCAAAGCAACATATCCAACACTTTTTCAGAAGCAAAAAGTCTTCTTGACAGCGGGAAACCGGTTCTTTTTTCAGGAACACCGTGTCAAATAGCCGGGCTGCGCTCTTTTCTCGGTCGGGAATACGATAACCTGATTTGTCAGGACATAATCTGTCACAGTGTTCCTTCTCCGAAAGTGTGGAAACATTACCTTTCTCTTCTCACTCGCGGAGAAAAGCCGATTGCCGTTCACTTCCGCGACAAGTCGGAAGATTGGGAAAACTATACTCTGACGGTAACCACCGAAAGCGGTAAAACAATCCGTTCGCCCGGGAAAACCGACCCGTATATTCGAGCTTTTATTTCCGGGCTTGAGTCGCGCAAATCGTGTTCCTCCTGCCGTTTCAGACGCGGAAAAAGCGGAAGCGATATCACACTTGCCGACTGTTGGGGAGTAAAACGGTTTTCCCCCGAATCCTATGACAAAAACGGTGTCTCTCTTGTTTTTGTCAACTCGGAAAAAGGCAGAAAAATCTTTGGCAGCATATCCGACAACTGCAGGATAAAAGCAGTTGATTACATAGCCGCCACCGAAGCCAATCCGGCAGCACTTTATCCATCCGAAGCGCACAGAAAAAGAAACAGATTTCTCAGGGAATCCGTAAATACCGAAACTTGCGACAAATTCATGAAACTGTATTCAGCGTGCATTAAAACAGGATTCTGCGACAAAGTACTGAATTTTCTGTCCCACGCAAAGCGCAAGATCAAAAGAACGATACATTCATCAAGGACATAATATGAAAAAACCAATTCCTCAGGCGAATGACTTTACAACCGTAATAACCTCCGACAAAAAGCTCTTTGATCTCAGTCTCGGCGAGCTTTTCAGGTACCGCGACCTTGTGTTTCTCTTCGTTAAGAGGGACTTTGTGTCGAAATACAAGCAGACGATACTCGGTCCGCTGTGGGCGGTCATTCAGCCGCTGCTCACGACCGTGGTGTTCACCGTCATATTCGGAAATCTTGCAAAGCTGACCACCTCCGACTCGGCGGTGGCGTCGGCTGCCGTGCCGTCGTTCCTGTTCTATATGGCTGGGACCATTCTGTGGACATACTTCTCCTCCGTCGTCAGCGCGACGTCCGGCACGTTCATCGCGAACAGTCACATCATGGGAAAGGTCTACTTCCCGCGCCTTGCCGTTCCGGTCTCGACCGCCGCGTCAAACCTCATATCCTTCGGCATTCAGCTTGTGATGTTTATTGTCATATATGCAGTCTGCGCCATCACCGGAAGCGCGGAATTCTCGCTCTCACCGTACATTCTGCTTGTCCCGCTTGTGATAATCCAGCTGATGCTGCTGTCGATGAGCTTCGGAATAATCATATCCTCCCTGACCACAAAATACCGCGACCTTGCGATGCTTGTCGGCTTCGGGCTTCAGCTGTGGCAGTACGCAACTCCGGTCGCATACGGGCTTACGCTTATTCCCGACAGGTGGATGACGCTCTATCTGCTCAACCCGGTCACACCCGCGATCCTGACCTTCAGATACGCATTTTTCGGGGTCGGATATTTCAGCCTGACGTATTATCTTCTCAGCTGGGGTATGACCCTTGTCCTGCTTGCTATAAGCATCATGCTGTTCAACAGGATCGAAAAGAATTTCATGGATACGGTCTGAGGGGAACGGATATGGAAAACAACATCATGATAAAAGCGTCCGGCGTCTCCAAGGAGTACCGTCTCGGAGCTATCGGCGGAACGACGCTGAGAGAGGATCTTCAGCGCCTCGGCGCAAAGATCAGAAAAAAGGAAGACCCGACGCTCAGGATCGGACAGAAGCCGGTCAAAAATGCCGGAGAAAAGTTTCTCGCCCTGAACGACGTGTCGTTCGAGATAAAAAAAGGAGAGGCTGTCGGTATAATCGGTCACAACGGCGCCGGAAAATCCACGCTGCTCAAGCTGATAACCCGCGTCACCGCGCCGTCGTCCGGCTTTATCGGGCTGAACGGCAGGGTCGCGTCAATGCTTGAGGTCGGAACCGGCTTCCACCCGGAGCTTACCGGCAGAGAAAATATCTACATGAACGGCGCGATCCTCGGCATGAGCCGGAAGGAGATCGACGGAAAGATCGGGAAGATAATCGATTTCTCGGAGGTCAGGCAGTTCATTGACACCCCGGTCAAGCGCTACTCGTCGGGAATGTACGTCAAGCTCGCCTTCTCCGTCGCCGCACACCTCGACTCGGAGATCGTCATAATGGACGAGGTCCTTGCCGTCGGGGACATGGCGTTCCAGAAAAAGTGCATCGCCAAAATGCGCGAAGCCGCCGAAACCGAGGGCAGAACCGTTCTCTACGTCAGCCATAATATGAA
>FR891182.1:4904-8211 GCA_000433515.1 Candidatus Colimorpha enterica
GACAGCTCTGCGACAGAGTCATCGTGCTTGAAAAGGGCAGGATAATCTTCGACGGCGGCGTTGAGGAGGGCATCGGGGTTTATATGAAGCAGAATGACAGGCTCAGTCTGCATTATGATTACACCGGCATTTCAAGAGCCGCGGCAAACTCCCGCAAAATCGAGCTTATGGGGCTTGACATTCCCGACGGAAGCAATGCGTCACCGGTAAGGGGCGAGGATCTGCACTTTATTCTTCATTGCCGCGCAAATGAAAACGACAGCAGTGTCGGGGTCAGGTTTGAAATATCCAATTCGTCAGGGCAGATAATCGGCACATCGCTCTCCGACAGGAATATTTCCGGCAAAAAAGGCGAAATGATTGACCTTGACATATCAATGAACACCGGGAACTTCTCTCCGGGAAGGTACAAGGCGGTTGCCGTGCTCTTTGAGTCGGATGAAAACGGGTCGCAGGCAAAAATCGACCGTGTGGAGCCGGCGCTTTTCTTTGAGGTCAGAGAGGCACCCGGTGACATCAACTGGCTACACACATGGTGGGGCGATGTCCGCTTTAATGAAATGCAAATTATAGATGTCCGAATCAACAGATAACATTCAACCGGAGGACAGAACAGCCAATGCCTGAAATAAGCGTAATAGTCCCGGTCTACAATGCCGGAAAATACCTCGCGCGGTGCGTAGAAAGCATCCTCGCCCAGACATTTACCGATTTCGAGCTGATACTTGTTGACGACGGAAGCACCGACAACAGCCCCGTTCTCTGCGACCATTTTGCAGGGAGAGACAGCCGGGTAAAGGTCATTCATCAGAAAAACGCAGGGGTATCGGCGGCACGGAATGCGGGACTTGATATAATGTCAGGAAATTATATAATGTTTGTTGACAGCGACGACGCGGTACACCCGGAAATTCTCCGCATTTTATATGATATTTCCGCAGCAAAAGGTTCGGATATTTCCATCTGCGGCATGGAGACATTTGTTTCTGATAGTGCGCCGCATAGCAGTAAAATCAGTATGCCGATCAGAACAGAATTGTTTGACGGTGAAAAAGCCTTCCGTTCGGAAGTAACTGTTTCAAACAATCGCGCCGCCCCTTGGGGAAAGCTCTATCGAAAAAATCTGTTTGACGGCATCCGGTTCAAAATCGGGATCACATATGAAGACCTGCACATATACCCATATATCCTGAGCAGAGCGAAAATCATTTCAAGCTGCGACCTACCCCTGTACTATTACTTTGTTCTTCCCGACAACGGTAGCGCAATGCGTTCTCCGCTGTCTGAGAAAAAATTCGTTGCAATCGACATCCAATATGACCATTACAGATTTTACCGCAGCAAATGCGCCGACCGCTCCGCAATGATTGCGGCATATCATCTGATGCTGAAGTTCCCGCGCGCAGCAACTAAAATTCCCGACAACAAGCATCTTCGCCGTGTATTTGTCCGCTATTACTTCAGATACTTTTTCCGGGTCATAACAATTCCCCACAGATATCTGTCCGCAAAGAACAAGCTGATATTCCTCTCGTCGATCATCCCCTCAAAGATGCTGCTCAATTACTTCAACACCCTCTATAAAAACGAACCGTATTTCGATTCTCCGAATAATTTGTGACCCCTCCCCTTGCAATCCCCGCTCCGCCATGCTATAATATAAATACAAAACAACACCACTCCCGGAGGTAATCTCATGGCACAGGACAAAACAGTCTGGAAAGACAGAAAACGCACGGTATTCGGTCTGCCGTGGTCGTTCACGCGGTATCTTCTCTACGAGAACAAGCTGGTAATCGACGTGGGATTGTTCTCACGGACAGAAGATGAGATCCGGCTCTACCGGATCATGGATATAACGCTGAAGCGGTCGTTCCGCGAAAGGATATTCGGTCTCGGAACGATACACTGCTGCTCCGGTGACAAAACCAGCCCGGAATTCGACATAAAGCACATAAAGAACCCGAAGGCCGTCAAGAATATGCTCTCCGACATGGTTGAAAAAGAGAGGCTTGAGCGCAGGGTCGGCGTCCGTGAATTCATGAAGGACGACGAGGAGGGCGCACTCGACGGCGATATCCACGGCACCGACTGCGACTGCGGAATCGACTGATATCCCGCCTGAAAATCACAAAAAATCATCCCGCATATACGGATACGGGATGATTTTTGCTTTTCAGGGTCAGAGAATTATGCAGATAAGCCCGCCGCTGCCCTCGTTTATCACCTTCCCGAGAGTCTCGCCGAGACGCGTCCTCGCCTCGTCGGGCATACGGTCGAGCTTGGCATGAAGCCCGTCGGTTATAAGCTCGCGCAGCGATCTGCCGAACATATTCGACTCCCACAGCTTTGCCGGATCCTCCTCAAATTCGTGTGTCAGCATCTTCACAAGATCCTCCGACTGCTGTTCCGAGCCGATTATCGGGCTTATCTCCGTCTCAATGTCGGCTCGGATGAGGTGCAGCGACGGTCCGCTTGCCCTGAGCTTCACGCCGTAGCCGCCGGGCTGACGGATGATCTCCGGCTCCTCCAGCTTAAGCTCGGTCACGTCGGGAGTGACGATCCCATAGCCCTTTTCTCCGGCATCGTGAAGCGCGTCGGCGATCCTGTCGTACTCCTTTTTCACCTCTGACAGATCGCGCAGCAGCCCGATAAGCGACTCTTCACCGGTGATGTCAAACCCGGTCAGCTCTCCGAGGGTGCGGTAATACAGCTTCTCCGGAAGCCTTATTCCGATCCGCGCACGGCCGCTTCCGAGATCGGTCTCAGTCACCCCGGCAGACTCTATAAACTCGTTTTCGGCAAGCGGGGCGAAGGCCTGCGCAATGTCCCCCGCCCTTGTGACCTTCTCCGCGCACTCAAGCACCGATGCCTTCACCGACGCGGCAAGCGGATGGTCGTCGCCGAGGGCGGTTATCCAGCCGGGGATATCGACCGCTATCTCCCTGACCGGAAATTCAAGAAGTATCATTTCAAGAATGTGCTTTATGTCCTCGGTGTTCAGCTCAAGACAGTTGACAAGCGCGACAGGCACCCGGTACTCCTTCTCAATTGAGTTTGCAAGGGCAATGCTCTCGTCCCTTGACGGGTCGGCGGAGTTCATGATCACCGCAAACGGCTTGTTTATCGCCTTAAGCTCCTTTATTACCCGCGCCTCTGCCTCTTCATAGTTTGCCCGCGGTATCTCGCCGACCGTGCCGTCGGTCGTAACGACGATCCCGACAGTCGAATGGTCGGTTATGACCTTTCTTGTCCCGGTCTCGGCGGCTTCGGTGAACGGCATCGGCTCCTCCTGCCACGGAGTATG
>FR891182.1:8238-19031 GCA_000433515.1 Candidatus Colimorpha enterica
ATCCGCGGACCACCGTTCTCGATATGCCCGAGGGCATCCGGAACTATGTAGCCGACGCAGTCTATCATCCGCACATTGAGCCTTGCATTGTCCGCAAGAGTGATCCCCACCGCCTCGTCCGGAATGAATTTCGGCTCGGCAGTCATGACCGTCTTTCCGGCGGCGCTCTGCGGCATTTCGTCCCGCGCCCTTTCGCGGTCAAACCGGTCGGGGATGTTCGGAAGGACAAGCGTCTCCATGAATTTCTTTATGAATGTCGATTTCCCCGTGCGGACGGGACCGACAACTCCGATGTAGATGTTCCCGCCGGTGCGCTCCGCAATGTCCCGGTAAATGTTTGTGTTCATCATAGTAACCCTCCGTGACGGTCACGGTTCGCGTCCGCAACCGAAGCCTTTTCGTTTTTTGTACATCTGTATGCGGGAGGGGGTGAATATATGACTGACGGAGAAATACTGTTCCCGCCGGCCGTCCTCCGCGTCATTTTTTCCTTCCCCGGCGAATACAATTTCACTGAAAACGTCCGGAAATAACCGGTGAATAAACAAAGGAGACGGCAAAATGGGATGCAGTATAAACGAGCTTAAAAGCAAAGAGGTGATAAACGTGTCCGACGGAAAGCGTCTCGGCTTCGTGAAGGACATTGAGGTCGATACCGACGACGCGCGTCTCCTTGCCATAACCGTTCCGGGCGAGGGCGGAATTTTCGCCAGAGGGCGCGACATAAAGATCCCGTGGGCGTGCATTGAGCATATAGGTGACGACCTTATAATCGTCAACATGAAAAATCTGACCCCCCGGAATTGACCGGAGGGTCAGGCTGTATGTCTGTCACCGCGTGCCGGTGATCCTGTCTGATTTTACCTCTATCTTATATCCGCTTATCCCCGCGCCGGCGGCATCGGGATCGACCGATTCGTACTCCGTGACCGAGACCTCCAGCTTAAGACGGTAGTATTCATAGTAAAAATCCTTCCCGTTGCTGCGTTCGATGTTCATATAGACGTAGCTCCCCGCCGCATTGACCGACGCGGCGGCAAGATCCGGCTCCGACGGGCTGTATATCCGGTTCATTATCCCGCGCTCAAGCTCGTTCCAGCGCACATAATAAACCCCGCCCGGGACGGTAAGGACATAAATGCCGTCGGCGGTCAGCTGGTATCCGGAAAGCTCTCCCATAGCACCGAGGGGCGGCTCGCCGTAATACACTCCCCTGTCCTCATAGACCTTAAGACGGCTGACCGCTCCGCCGTTCCTGAACCACAGCATATCGGTCGGAGAGTCAAGCTGAAGCGACGACACCCCCGCCTGGTCGATCCCGTTTTCCGCAAAATCAAGAAGCGTCACCGTCTGCCCGGAAGAGATATCGATAAAATATAATCTTTCGCGGTCGAAGGTGTAAAGCCTGCCCTCCCACGCAAGAAGCTCCTCCGGCTCGTATTTCAGCTCCGGGATAACGTCCGACAAGGTTTTTCCCTTCAGGTCATACCGTTTCACCGCATAAACCTTCTCGTTCAGGCAGCCGTCGTCATCGACATAATACTTCCGGTTGTAACGGAGGTTGACAAGGTTTGCCCCGGTGTTTGCCGGCTCCTCGGTGACTCCTGACTCCGGGTCATTTATAAGCCGGAGATAATAGTCGGTTTTTTCGCGCCTCAGGGTAAGATGCGTATAAAAGTGCCGCGCCGGATAGGTTATCCCCTCCGTATCGGTGTCGGTGTCGGTGAAATAGAAAAAGTCCGCATCATCTCCGGTGTTTTTCAGGTTGGCGCGTCGGGTATAATAGGTCTCGGTGAAGTACAGGCTTCCGTCGTGATACACCGCCCGGTCAAGGTACTGCCCCGCGGGAACCGAATATATCACCTCATGCTCTCCGGTCGCAAGGTCATAGGAAATTATCTCCCACGGCACCTCCCGCTCGTCCCCGGACGTCCAGAACGACTGACCGAGAAACGTCTCGGTATCGGCCTCCGAAAGATCGGTGCCGTCGGAATGGCAGTAATCAAAGCCTCCGTTGCGGTTCTCGCGGTTCGCACGGGCAAAATACAGCTTTCCCTCGTTCACCGCGGTGTAGCGGTAATCGGAAATGTCGCAGAGAATGCATCTTTTCGTGAAATTCACCCTGTCGTTGTGAACACATTCCGGGTCGGTGCAGACCGGCTCTGCTTTTATGCTGTTCTTCTGCAGGAACATAAGCGCCGGGCTGACCTTCCCGTTCACATCTGCGGGAGAAGGCGCAAAAAAGTACGTCCGGCTTCCGGCTCTGAAAAACCGGCTGTTGTCCGAGGCGTACAGGGAATAGCAGTCTCCCTCTCCGGAATAGGTAAGCCCCGGAAGGTAGACGCGGGTATATTTGTTGAATCCGATCTTCAGATACCGTGAACACGACGTAAGAACCGTTGCCGCGGTAAGAAATGCGGCGGCAAATGTCAGCAATTTTTTCATTTCCGTACCCTTTACTGCAATGCAGTGCCGTAATTTATGTGTGGGGATGCGTGAAGTGGAATCCTCTGCATATTTATTATACACTGTTTCAGCCAGAATGTCAACAGTATTTACAAAGCCTTTACAGTTTTTCAACAAAGGGCAGTTATAATTGAATAGGTTGGGGCGTATTCTCCGAGAAGGACATATCAATGCTGAAAAAGATAAAAGAAAAACTGATGTGCGCCGGCGGAAAAGCGAGACGCTTTTTTTCCGCTCATCCGGCGGTGGCGGTGCTGATCTCCGCACTGTCGGTGGCGTTTGTCAACGAAATACTCAGCCGCCGTTCGTTCATCGGGGCGGTTGTTTTCCTGTTTACAAAACCGCACCTGTTCCTGTGCAGTGCGGCGGTTATATTTGTTTTCGCTTCACCGGCGCTGTTCAGCCGGAGGTGGAGATTTACACTGACGGTCATCTCGTCTGTCTTTCTGCTGCTCGGCATCACGGATTTTGTCGTGCGCTGTTTCCGTCAGACTCCGTTTTCGTGGATAGATGTGGCGCTGGTGCGCAGCGTTTTCCCGATACTGGCGGTTTACCTTTCGGTATTCGGTGTGATCGCACTGGCGGTGCTGCTCGTTGCGCTGGCGGTGCTGATCTTTATCCGGCGCAGCAAGGCGAAAAAGACCCCGGTCAATGTCAGGTATTCCGCCGTGACGACCGTCTCTGCTCTTGCCGCGGCTGCGGCNCTCTTGCCGCGGCTGCGGCTGTCATAGGCATCTGCTACGGCACCGGCAGCTTCCCCGGAAGATTTCCGAATCAGTTGAGCGACACTTACCGCGATTACGGCTTTACATATTGCTTTCTTGCCGGAATTGTTGACCGCGGCATCTCAAAGCCCAGCGGCTACGACAATGACTTCAGGGATGTGATCTCGGACATAATCTCCGACGAGCCGACGAAAACGCCGGGGAGCGACACCACGGACAGCACCCCCGACCAACCCCCGGAACAACTGCCGAACATTATTTTCGTTCAGCTTGAGTCGTTTTTTGACCCGTCGTATCTCAAGAGCTTTTCCTTCTCGGAGAACCCGACTCCGGTGTTCTCGGAGCTGAAAAAGAATTACTCGCACGGCAGGCTCAGGGTCCCCACATACGGCGGCGGCACGGCAAATACCGAATTTGAGGTTCTGACCGGCATGAGGATCTGCGATTTCGGGCCGAGCGAGTACCCGTACCAGACCGTTCTTCAGAAAAGCACCTGCGAATCGGTCTGTTACAACCTTTCAGCTCACGGATATACCGCTCACGCCGTTCACAATTACAGGGCTAATTTTTACGACCGGGTGAAGGTGTACGGCAACCTCGGATTCAACACATTCACACCGATAGAATACATGAGCGGTACGGAAGTGAACCCTCTCGGCTGGGCGGACGACAGCGTCCTGACCCGATATGTCATATCGGCGATGGATTCGACCGACGGACCCGACCTTGTGTACTGCGTAACGGTGCAGACACACGGAAAATATCCGACGGTGCCGTTCAGGAACACTGAGGACAGGATAAAAGTGACCGACCTGCCGGAGGATTATCCGGAGGTGCCGCTGACATATTACCTGAATCAGCTCCGGCAGACCGACGAGTTCATCGGAGAGCTTATCTCAGCCGTCGAAAAGACCGGAGAGGACACAGTTATCGTATTTTTCGGCGACCATCTTCCCGACCTGGGGTTTGAGGAGGAGTGGCTTAAGGACGGAATGACTCTCTATGATACCGAATACGTCATCTGGAGCAGCCGTGGGAGGATCGGTGACAACGAAAACCTCTTCTCATATCAGCTTTCTGCCAAGACCGTTTCGCTTTTCGGAATAAGCGACGGCGTGCTGACAAAATTCCACCAGACATGGCGCGGTCAAAAGAATTACGAAAAGTATCTTGAAATGATCGAATACGACCTGCTGTACGGCGAGTGCTTTGCCTACGGAGGGAGCAATCCGTTTGCCGTGACCGAAGTGAAGCTGGGCGTACGCGACATTGTGATAACCGGAGCCGGAAATACCGGCGACGGTGCGGTCATAAGCGGCAGAGGCTTCACGGAGGCAAGCCGGATATACGTAAACGGCATCGTAAGAAAAACCGTATATGACGGCGAAAACACACTCACCGCGCCGGGACTTAAGCTGAAGGACGGGGATGCGCTGACGGTCGTTCAGATCTCCGACGGAATTTTCCGCCTCGGACAGACCGATGAGTACATTTTCCGGAGTGAAAAAGGCGATTCCTTCCTGAAAGGTATTGCCGACAGCCGTTTTTTATGTTATAATTAAAAGGATCGTCTGATCACGAAAGGATTTACCTAACTGTATGAACACCGATGTAGTAATAGTCGGAGCCGGACCTGCGGGAATATTCACGGCTCTTGAGATGATAAGGAAAGGCTCGAAGCAGAAAATTGTCATGCTTGACAAGGGCGCGGCTATCGAAAACCGCAGCTGCCCCAAGAGCAGAACCAAGCAGTGCGTCAACTGCAAGCCTTACTGCCACATAACCACCGGCTTCTCCGGCGCAGGCGCGTTCTCCGACGGGAAGCTGTCCCTCAGCTCCGAGGTCGGGGGCGATCTTCCTCAGCTCATCGGCGATGACCTCGCGCAGGAAATGATCAATTATGCCGACAGCATCTATCTCGAATTCGGCGCTGACGAGCATATCGAGGGACTTGAAAACACCGAAGAGGTCAAGTCTATCCGCAAAAGGGCAATTCAGGCGGGGCTGCGCCTTGTCGACTGCCCGATACGCCACATGGGAACCGAAAAGGCGCACGGGATCTATCTCTCAATCGAAAAATACCTTGCCGAACACGGTGTCGAGCTGCTTTTCGGCTGTGAATGCACCAACCTCATACTTGAGGACAACGTCTGCCGCGGCATCTACGCGCGTCAGAACGGTCAGGATATAGAAATTCACGCAAAGCGCACCGTTGTTGCGACAGGGCGCCGCGGAGCCGACTGGCTTGAGGGCATCTGCGCGGAGCACAACATCGCTCACCAGCCCGGAACCGTCGATATCGGCGTCAGGGTCGAGGTCAGAAACGAGGTCATGGAGACCGTCAACCGCGTCCTTTACGAATCCAAGCTGATCGGCTACCCCAAGCCCTTCAAGAACAAGGTGCGCACCTTCTGCCAGAACCCCGGCGGCTTTGTCAGTCAGGAAAACTATGACGCGGGGCTTGCCGTTGTCAACGGTCACTCCTACAAGGAGCTGAAGTCCAACAACACAAACGTTGCGATCCTCTGCTCACACAACTTCAACTCTCCCTTCAATCAGCCGATAGAATACGCAAAAAAGGTAGGAGAGCTTACAAATATGCTCGGTGCCGGACACATCCTTGTTCAGCGCTTCGGCGATATTCTTGACGGAAAGCGCACATGGCCGAAGGAGCTTGCCCAGTCCAACATCAAGCCGACTCTCCCCGATGCCGTCGCCGGAGACATCACCGCCGCAATGCCCTACCGCTCCATGATTAACATCATCAACTTCATTCAGGCGGTCGATCACGTCGTTCCCGGCTTCGCCTCTATCGAAACTCTTCTCTACTCCCCCGAGCTTAAGTTTTACAGCAACCGCGTCAAGATGGACGAAAGCCTCAACACCTCCATCTCCGGGCTGCACTGCCTCGGCGACTCAAGCGGCTGGACCCGCGGTCTTATGATGGCGTCCGTCATGGGTGTTATCATGGGCAGAAAAATAGCCGAAGCCGAAGCTGCTGAGGTGTGAAAGGAAGGACGCCGGGCTCTGCCCGGACCCGCTCAGAACCTTCTTGAAAGAAGGTTCTGAGAACTCCAAGAACTTTTGAACAAGGGTTTTTATCGGGGTAATCCTTCTCGGGACAGCAGGATAAGAATCTTTAGTCTTTACAATCAAAATAATCCCCCATCTGGCTTACCTGTCAAGGCAGTCAGGCGGGGGATTTCAGCTTAAACGCGTGTCAGCTTATCGCAGACAAACCCGTTTCTCATATATTTTTTTACAAAAGTTCTTGGGGTTCCAAGGGGCTTCTTTCAAGAAGCCCCTTGGCGGGTCCGGGCAGAGCCCGGCGTCTCCTATTCCTCCTCAGCCTCTTCGAGCTTTTTTTCAACGTCGATGAAGGTAACGCGCTGACCGTCGGTTTCAACGACTGAGACGGAAAGGCATTCAAACTCAAAGGAATCGCCGGCTTCCGGCACTTTTCCGAGCTGCTCCATGACCCATCCGCCGAGGGAAATGGTCGTGGAATCGGTTTCGATCCCGAAGAAATCGCAGAAATCGTCAAGATTTACCGAGCAGTCAACCCTCCAGCGGTTTTCGCCGATCGGGATATATTCCTCCGTGACCTCGTCGTGTTCGTCCCATATTTCGCCGACAAGCTCCTCAAGAATGTCCTCAAGCGTAACGATGCCGAGCGTGCCGCCGTATTCGTCAAGAATGACAGCCATCTGCGACTTTGTCTCCTGAAGCAGCTTCAGAAGCTCGTCGATTTTTTCGGATTTCAGCACAAAAAGCGGTTTTGTCATGATATCGCGGATGCTTTTTGCGGTGATCCCGGTGCCGTCGTAGAAATCCTTCATGTTCAGTATGCCGATGATATTGTCAATACTGTCCTCGTACACCGGCAGACGGGCAAATTTCGACTGGGTAAATACCTCAGCGATCTCCTCCTTGGTGCTTTCGATATTGACCGCCTCAAGATCGACGCGGTGGGTGAGGATATCCTCCGCGCGCATATCGTTGAATTCGATCGCGTTCTTGAGCAGGTCGCCCTCCTCGCTGTCGATGGTTCCGCCCTCCCGCACCTCTTCGACGAGCATGAGAAGCTCCTCCTGCGACATCTTGCTGTCGGACTCAAGGTGCAGAACCTTTGAAATGAGCTTTTTCCAGAGCCCGAACAGGAAGTTCAGCGGCGTGAATATCCAGATAAGCACCCGTATGATCGGCGCGGAGAACATCGCAAGCTTCTCCGGGCAGTCCTTTGCCACGTTTTTCGGGGTGATCTCGCCGAAGATAAGGACAAGGACGGTTATAACCGCAGTCGAGACCGTAGCGCCTATATCGCCGTACAGCCTGACAAAAAGCACCGTTCCGATCGACGCGGCAGTCAGGTTGACTATGTTGTTTCCGATAAGTATCGTCGAGAGCAGCCTGTCATAGTTTTCGTTCAGCCTGTTGACAAGCGCGGCTCTCTTGTTTCCCTTCTCCGCCATCGTGCGGAGCCGTGTTTTGTTGCATGACAGAAATGCCGTTTCCGTGGCGGAAAAATATCCCGACATCAGAATAAGCACTGCAAGCGCGATAATATTCCGTATGTTTTCCGGATTCATTGAAAAATTTCTCCTTATACTGTGTTACAGCCGGTCGTAATCGCCGGATCGACCGGCATTTTCCTGAAATAAGCGCAAAAAAGCACATCCGCACAAAAAATCAGATGCGCAGATATGCATAAATACAGCAGTAAAAAGAGCAGTTACGGTTATTATTGTCGTCGTTACTGTCTCCGTCCATCGGGCGTATCATCCTCCATTCTCGGTCGCTGGTATAACGTATGATTGATTATAACAGATAATTCCGCCCCCGTCAATAGGAAAAGCGAAAAAACCGTGTGATTCTGCGGTACAAACAGAACCGACGCGTTTTTCTCCGGATTTTTCTCCGACACCCGCCTCACATCCTGCTCAATTCCATTGCCTTTTCATCGGAATTCCGTCTGTATCTGCCGTCCCTGTCGCGGAAGAGACGTATCTTTCCTCCGTCCATTTTGAAGATCCTGTCGGCGTGCTCGGCGATCGTCAGGTCATGGGTCACCATTATTATGGTCTGTCCTATGGCTTTTTTTGTCTCAAGAAGCAGGCGCAGGACCTCGTCGGCGTTCTCCCGGTCAAGATTTCCGGTAGGCTCGTCGGCAAAAAGCACCTGAGGACGGTTTATCAGCGCGCGGGCGATAGCGACCCTCTGCTGCTGTCCGCCGGAAAGCTCCGACGGCAGATGATTCAGCCTGTCGCGCAGTCCGAGAATGTCGATCAGCTTCTTCAGATGCTCCTCGTAGGTGAAATCCTTTCTGTCGCACATGACCGCGGGGATCATTATGTTTTCAAGCGCGGTGAACTGCGGAATAAGGTTGTGCTTCTGGAATATGAACCCGGTATAGCGCCCTCTGAAACGGCTCAGCTCGTCCTTTTTCATCTTCATGATGTCGTTTCCGCGTATCTTCACGGTCCCGGAATTCGCGCGGTCAAGCCCGGCGCACACATGCAGAAGAGTACTCTTTCCGGAGCCGGACGAACCCATGATCGCGACGAACTCCCCGTCCTCGACCGAGAGATTGACACGGTCAACGGCGGTTATCGTCACGTCGTACTGCTTATACAGCCTGATAACATTGCTTGCCTCAAGAATCGGCATAATATTCGTCTCCTTTCGCTCCGGTCATTCGCCGGAAAAAACATCCCTGTCGGATTCGGAATTCATCCTGCCGTACACGACCCCCGGCAGATAAGCCGAGAGGAACGCAAGCAGCGCCGACACCGCGACCGCCGCGGCAAATATCACAGCCGGGAATTCATATCCGAAGAACACTCCTGCCGCCGAGCCGATATAGTTACCGACGGAATTCACGGCAGCAAGCACAACAGCCGTCAGCGCCGCCGATACGAAAGCGGAAATCACCCCGGTTATGATCCCGCTCTGAACAAACAGCGTGCGTATCTCCCCGCTGACCGCGCCGAGAGCCGAAAGAATGTCCATCTCCGGGTATCTCTTCCGGTAGAATATCAGCTGCGAGAAGAACCATATGACCGGCGACACAAGCGCGATGAGCACCGCCGCCGCGACACAAAGTCCCGGTACCTTCATTGCATCAGAGATCGTTTTCTCCGAACCGGCATAGAGATTTGTTACCGTAAAGCTGCCGTAATCGGCGGCAATTCCGCTCAGCAGGTCTTCAAGCTCCGATATTTCATCGGGAGAAAGCCCCTTGGTATAAACCGAAACCGACGTGTAATCGACCTCAGCCTCGCCCGTCGGCACATCGGGCTGAGTCAGGGCGAGATACGTCTCCTCCGGCATATATACGGGGATGTTCTCTCCGCACGGGATGTCGGTCAGCACGGCGGCAACCGTCAGCTCGATATACCGGTAATTGTACAGCTCAAGCATAAGCCTCAGCCGCTTTTTCCCGGTCGCGTTCTTAAGCTCGCTCAGATTAGCGCGGGAGTCCTCGTTGTAACCGTCGTAAACCGCGGCGTAAATTTTGTCGCCGGGCTGTAATTTCAGCTTTTTCTGATTGTTCAGGTACTCGCCGGCGATAACGTAATTGTGCCCAGTCAGCACCTCTCCCGGATCTCCGGTCATGCCGTATTTTTCAAGCGATTCAAGCACCTCGGCATCACAGCTCCTGTAAACCGCGCTGTCGGTGCAGAAGGCGTAATCGTCATATCTGTCGCCGGAAGGAACGACAAGTCCGGACAGCGGCACTACCTCTCCGTCGGTGAACATCACGTGAGAATTTATGTACCTTGCCACCGTTTCGCTTGTCTTTTCGGTTCCGGAAACGCCCCCAAGCGCCATGATATCGGCTCTGACGTGTTCGTCATAGCGGTATCCCGTTTCGGCGAAATCGAGCCGGAACTGCGGCTTTTCGCTGTCCTGCTTCTTCTGCGCCATCCCGGAGGCAACAAGCACCGCAGACGCCGCCGACACGAAGGCAACCGCCACCGTGACGGTTTTCACTATGTATTTTCTGAACCTGAAAGCCGAGAAAAGCTCATAGTGTACTCCGAGCCTCTTCCCGAGCATCTCAAACGACACGCGCGGAGAGGTCACGTGAGCCGAATTGTCCTCGGCAATGATATTCCTCATCGGATACGCCCGCGAAACGGTGTACATCGGAAATATCACCGAAACCGCCGTGCAGACAAGCAGCAGACCGAGGGCAAGAAACGGCGTTCCGAAGCCGATCCTGACGATCCCGCCGTGAATGACAGCCGCCGTGATATATGCCGTGACCGCCGACGGCAGGAAGGTGATAAGCGTCACCGTCAGCATCTCGAAAAGCGCGTTTTCCGACAGCTTTCTGAAATCGGCTCCGAAGGTCATGTATATCCCGTACTCAAAACGGTAGTTGTTTATCCTGACCGAGTAAAGCACCGTCAGAAACAGCACCGAAAGCAGGAATATGCAGAACACCGCAAGCGCGGTTCCCCTCCTGACCGACGATCCGGTGTTTCCGGTGAGCGGCGACACCGAGAGCGACACTCCCGCGTCCTTGTCGGCAAGCGACTTCACCGACGGCAGGTACTCTCCGCGGAACTTCACATACATGTCAGCCGGCTCCCCGCC
>FR891182.1:19086-26887 GCA_000433515.1 Candidatus Colimorpha enterica
GCGGGTCGGAAACGGAATATCCGGGGGAATCGGAGGTCTTTGCCATCTCGTAAAGCGGTTTGTAGCGGTTGTTCGGAGAGGCATATTTTGCGATATACAGGTACTGATCCTCGTTCAGGTTTCTGATCGATACGTGCCAGTCGAAATCGCGCAGGACAGTCTCTCTCCCGACCTGCGCCGCCTCGTCGGCCGAGCAGAGAAGAAGGCTGAAAAGCATTCCGACGATAAAAACCGCGGCAAAAAACGGCAGATACTTTTTACGGTTGAATCTGACGCTTTTTGCCGCGACCTTCATGTTCGATTTTATATATCCGAAAAATTCCGCCACTTTCTGCCCTCCGCAGACGCAACGCGCCGCAAAATAATGTGAATACGGTCTTATATGAATAATTGTACCATATTTCTCCGGTTTTTTGGTTAACATTCTGTTAACCCGGCGCCGGGTGCGGGGAATATTTCCGCGTCAAAATAATTTCCCGCCGGCGACGATTTTTTTCGCAAAGCTATTGCAAAACGCAAAAAAGTGTGGTATAATAAGCGGTACTGTTAATTCTGAAAGAGGTGCCTATAATGAAAGCAGGAATACATCCCGAATACAAGGAAGTCACTGTAAAGTGCGCTTGCGGCGAAGAATTCGTGACCCGCTCCACTAAGGACAGCATCCGCGTTGAAATTTGCTCGAAATGCCACCCGTTCTTCACCGGCAAGCAGAAGTTTGTCGATGCCGGCGGACGTGTTGACAAGTTCAAGAGACGTCTTCAGGCTTCCGGAAAGTAATCCGGAAAAACCGATGCTGAACATGGGACAGGAAAACTGCGAAAGCCGTTTTGCTGTCCTTTTTTTGACCGAAGGAGGTTATGACTATGGAAATCACCGGTAAAATCGACACCGAACGTGCCGCAACGGTCGGCATAATCACATATGACAACCCGGAGGACGAGGTAAATGCCTCGCTTGACGAGCTTGAAAGACTGCTTGAGACCGCGGGAGGGCGCGCGGTCATCCGTCTTGTGCAGTCGAAAGAAAATCCCGACGTGCGGACATTTCTCGGAAGCGGGAAAATGAAGGAGCTTGCAGAGCTCTGCCGCGGGAACGACGTGACGCTTGTCGTCTGCGACTCGGAGCTTTCGCCGTCGCAGATACGCAACATGGAGGATATCCTCGACAGCGGCGATCCGGAAAGACCGATCCGCGTCATCGACCGCAGTATGCTTATCCTTGACATTTTCGCGCTTCATGCGACGTCTGCCGAGGGCAAGCTTCAGGTAGAGCTTGCACAGCTGAAATACACCGCCCCGCGCCTTATCGGAAAGGGCATTGAAATGTCCCGTCAGGGCGGCGGAAACATTGCTATGCGCGGTCCCGGCGAGACAAAGCTGGAAAGCGACAGGCGGCACATCCGCAGACGTATGCAGGCGCTTGAGGGCGAGATTGCTGCGATAGAACAGCGCCGCGCGACCCAGAGAAAGCAGCGCGACCGCTCCGGCATCTGCCGCGCCGCGATAGTCGGATACACGAATGCCGGAAAATCGACGCTGCTCAACCGCCTGACCGACGCGGGGATACTCGCGGAGGACAAGCTGTTCGCAACGCTTGACCCGACGACAAGAAAATTCACCCTTCCCGGCGGAACGGACGTGCTGCTTGTCGATACCGTCGGATTTATACGCAACCTGCCGCATCACCTGATAAAGGCGTTCCGCTCCACGCTTGACGAGGCGGTCTATGCCGACATCGTGATAATGATGACCGATGCCTCCGACCCCGAGGCTCCGGCTCAGCTGTCGGTGACCGAGAACCTTCTCTGCGAGCTCGGCGCTTCGGGAAAGCCGACGCTCTGCGTATTCAACAAATGCGACCTTGAGGGGGACACGATCCCGTCGCCGCCGCGCTCCGTTCCTCAGGAGAACGTCTTTTACGTCTCGGCAAAGACCGGAGAAAACATCGGCGCGCTTGTTTCCCGGCTTGAGGAGGTCGTGAACGAAAAGACCTCACGCGTGACCTTTGTCATCCCGATGGCAAAGCAGGACGTTGTTGCAAAGCTCTACCGCTTCGCAAAGGTCGAGGAGGTGACATACGACGGCGAAAACACTGTCGTCACCGCGATCTGCGACGGCAAGGCAAAGGGAATGTTCCGCGAATATGCCGCAAAGCCGGAATGACCGGATAATTTAACCGAAAACCGCTCTTCTCCCGGCAGTTACCGGAGAAAAGAGCGGTTTTTTTGTTCTGATGATGCGTTTTTTACCTGTAAAGCGGGTGTTCTGCGGCTTTTTTCAGGATCTCTGCCCTGCCGAGTGCGCCGCTGCCGGTCTCTATGATCACGCCGTGAGCCGACTCGCTTCCGTTGCAGCCGTAGGACTTCTGATTTCCGTCGTCAAGGTAATAGCTGTCGGTGATAAGCGTTCTTGTGTAGTCTTTCCACGTCTCTCCGATGAGAGCGCCGTTCTTTTTCATCGTCCCGCCGTTGACCTTTCCCGTGAAGAGGCAGTTCTTTATCACGCACTCGCCGTAACGGTTGTATGCAATGATGCCGCCTGCCGCCGTGCCGCTTGTTGTTGTGACCTCGACGTTGACGACGCAGTTTCTGATATTGACCGAGCCTTCAGCCATGCCGACAACACCGCCGACCGCGGCATATCCGGTCGCCTTGCCCTCGATGTAGCAGTTCTCGATGACACCGCTCATGAGGCGTCCGACGACAAGACCGTATCTTTCGCCCCTTGATGACTTTCCGTCGTAGGTGAAGTTGACGAGTCTGAAATTGCGGAACACCCCGCAGGTGGAGGTGCCGAACAGCCCTGTGCCGTACCAGCCCTCTTTGGTATCGTCGGTCGCGATGACGGCATTTGATATGGTATGCCCCTGACCGTCGAATATCCCGGAGAAGCCGACCTGGTTCTTTCCCTGATCGCCTATCGGGTACCACGACATTCCGCCGAGGTCGATGTCTGCGGTGAGGATGACCTTTGTCGTGTGATAGAATTCGCCGGCATTGACCTTTTCGGCAAAGGCGACAAGCTCCTCTTTCGTGCCGATCTCAAGGATGTTCTCCGGCTCGGGATTGAACTCGATCTTTCCCGCATGGTCCCCGGTGACGGCGAAGCAGCCGATCATGACGGAATCCTTTGTTATCGGGTTTCCGGCAATATCCTCCGTCACGCTCTCATCGATAAGTCTTCCCTTTCCGACGATCGGCGAGGTCGCGGAGAGGACATACGACGCAATATCATAGAGGTCGCCGCCGACAAAGCCGGGATCCGCAAGCGTTCCGGTCTTATCGAACGCGGGAACATGGTCGGTGCCGTAATAGACGTTGTTGTCGACCGTCTTTATCGAATACGGCTCGATGAGCGTGTGGCCGTCGGCAAAGACGATTATGTTGTTCTCCCAGAGCAGGTTGTTGTAATGCTCAAGGTAGAAGGTGGCGGAGTTTATCAGGACGTTGTTGTAGAACGACAGATTCCGTAAGCTTGCCGATGAGCCTGCCCCGACAAAGCCGTGGCTGTTCATCATGTTGTCGTTTATCGACAGGCAGTATCTGACGGTGTTGCCCTTGTTCGGCCCGTGAACGTCGGCGTCGTGGCAGTTCTGCATGAATCTTGCGTTGTCGTGGGAATAAATGTACTGATACGTGCATCTGACCGAGCCGCCGTCGAAATCGACCGTCATTCCGTCCTTGTCGGTGATGTTCCAGCCGAATTCGCTCTTTTCGATTATGCAGTCCTCTGCCATATGGAACCATGCAGGCGCCATGTAGTAGCTGTTGTCCTTACAGGTGCGGAGAAATTTGCAGCCGGTGGCTACCGAATCGCGGCAGCCCTCGAAGATCATGCCCTCTCCGCGCATATCGTCGATCACGCAGTTCTCGACCCTTGCGTTTTCGATGTATTTGTTAAGCCCGCCGTAGAACATGAAGCCGCTGTAGCTCTTTGTGACGGTGCAGCCGCTTATCAGAACGTTTTTCAGCTTGTACTCCTTGGTATAGTCAAGGAAGCTGTTTGTTCCGCCGCGTATCGAGCCGATGAGTATTGCCGAACGGGAGGAGGGACCGGTGCTCATGTCCGCGCGGTTGTACTGTTCGATGTAATATATGTTGTTGAAGGTGCAGTTTCTGACCGTTACGTCGGTTATGTCGCGGTTCTGCGCGTCGATCCAGATGCCGGCTCCTGTCGGAGCTTCAATCGCAAGGTTCTCGACGATGACATACGACACGTCGATAAGAGTCAGGGCGCAGGCGGCTCCCGTCACCTTCATCAGCGGAGCATCGCCCTCGCCGTATGCACCGACGGTTATCGGCTTTTCCGCAGTGCCGGAGACCTTCAGGCGGAGTCTGTCTTTGCACGTCGTTCCGCGTCTGAACAGGACGGTGTCTCCCGGCTGAAGTCCTTCCTGAAACAGCTTCATCGCGCTTTTCAGCGGCTTTTCGGGGGAAAGGCCGTCGTTTGAAGAGTCTCCGTTCTCGCTGTCGATGTAATAAACTATCGCATTGGGGTCGTCTGTCACGGGAACGCTCCCGCTCCCGGTGCTGTCGGACGCCGTTCCGCCGCCGCACGCGCCGAGAATACACGGACAGAGCAGTGCGCAGAGCAGCAGCTTTGCAACGATCGCATTCTGATATTTGCCTTTTTTCTTCATATTTTTCCTCAGCTTTCGATCCGTTTGGAGTATACGGCTAAGCCGTACATTTTTATTTTAACAAAACGGCTCATCAAATTCAATGTACGGAAATATCAAACACTGAATTTTTCTATCAGCAAATCCCGCGGTTCCCGATTGCATTTTGTTTGGAAATATGCTATAATCATTCAGTGACAGGTCATTTCTTTTATCACTTATACCGAACAAATACACGGAGGTTCCGTTTTATGAAGGATTATTCTCTTGATACCGAAGTGCGGAAAATGCTTGAAAACTTCTATACCATGTCCGGAATCCGCGTAGGGCTGCACTCGCTGAACAACGAGATAATCGGCGAATACCGGCATATCGCGCCTGACCGCAGGGACTACACCTTCTGCGAAATGATACGCTATGACCATCCCGCCGACTTTTCGATGAAATGCTTTGACTGCGACATAAATGCGATAGAGCGGGTGAGGGAGACGAAAAAAGCGCTTATCTACCGCTGTCACGTCGGGTTTATGGAGGCACTTGTCCCGATAACCGCCCACGGCGAGGTTTTCTGCGTCCTGTTCATCGGTCAGATCATCGACGAGAACGACAGCGCGATGACAAAAGCACGGGTCAGGGATATGCTTGACATAATGAAGTGTTCCGATGAGGTGAAGGCAGAATATATCGCCGCGTATGAGAAAATACCGGTGCTGAGCGCCGAAAAGCTCCGTGCGTACGTCTATTTTCTTGAGATCAGCGCGCAGAGCATATATGACAACAGCCATATTTCAAGGCTTGACGTCTCAAAGACCGAGCAGTTCAGATATTATATCAGCCGCAATCTCTGCAGCCACATAACCATCTCCGACGCGGCGAAAAACCTCGGGCTGAGCACCTCGCACCTGTCGAAGATAATTTCCCGCGACATGGGCACCACCTTTACGCAGTACCTGACGCAGTGCCGGATGGAGGAGGCAAAGCGAATGCTCCGCACCTCGTCACAGTCGGTGATAAGCATTTCGCTGATGCTGAAATTCAACGAGCCGACTTACTTCATGCGCCAGTTCAAAAAATACACCGGCATGAGCTGCACGGAATACCGGAGGACTGTCGGTGAGGCAAAAGGCGGCTCATAAGCCTTTCAGACACGCATATTGTGAAAACTGTCACACAAATCATCTCATTTTTTCGGTTTATGTGTGAATCAATGATAGTAAAATTCATATAATGATAGATTTGTTCATTGCGGATTTGCCTCCCATAGTGTAAACTGTATTCAGACGGAAACGTCGGAATACACATTTTGAAAGGAAGATACACAATGAAAATCACAAAGGTACTCTGTTCTGTCCTGGCGGCGCTGACACTTGTGTCCGCATCGTTCATCTCCGCTTCCGCGGCTGACGAAAACAGCAAGGCTGACATCAAAAAGGCTACCGTCGCACCCGTGATCGACGGAAAGATCGACAAAATCTGGAGCCATGCTCCGGAAATCAAGCCGACCCAGTCGGGTGACAACCCCACCGAGGGACTGAAGGACAAGTCATACTTCAAGATGCTCTGGGATGACAAGGGCTTCTACGTTCTCGCTTACGTTGCCGACACAACGGTCAATCCCGATGTTGCAGGCGACGCATGGAAGCACGTTGCAAACGGCCTTGAGCTTTACGTCTCCGAAACCGATGCCAAGGAATGGGATCCCGCCAAGGCATACAAGGCAAACGGTGCGGGCGGCACAGGCGACTATATCGTCCGTCTTGCCTCCGACGGAAACGGAATAATAACCTCCGATCTTCTTCCGGCTGACAAGGTCAGCTTCAAGACCGTCGTCAACAAGGGCAAGGACTACATAGTCGAGGTGTTCATACCGTGGAACAAGACCGACGCAAAGCATGAGGTCGGCTCCAAAATGGGCATCACCTTCAAGATCCGTGACGACACAACCGGAAACGGTGAGGAAAACGGCAATGTAATGTGGGACACTCTTCCCGACGGAAACGGTCAGCACAGATACTGGGACATGACATACTGCATTCCGACCGTTACCCTCGTTGCCGGTCCCGAAATCACTCCCGAGCCTCCCGCAACCGCCGATACCCTTTCGATAGTACTTGTTGTCGCAGCAGCTTCTGCGGCAGCGGTTTTTGCGGCATCCAAAAAGCGCGGATAATTCACCCTTCAGAGGAAAAAATGAAATCAGGAAAAATACTTTCAGCAGTTCTTGCGGTGCTAATGTGCCTGACGGTTCTCTTCGGAGCAACAGCCTGCAAGGAGAAGACTCCGAATAACCCCGCCCAGACATCCGGCGGCACGGGCGGAACCGACGGCAGCTCAGGCACCACCCCGGAAACCAAGGAATTCATCGACAACCTCGGCGAATACAACTTCGGGAAGGAGACAGTAAACATACTTTCAAGATCAAGCAAGGTCAATGCCGACCTCGATGCCTCCTCCGATGCGACGGAACCTGTCAGCGTGGCGATCTACAGACGCAACAGGAAAATCGAGGACCGCTTCAACGTGACGCTCAACTTCATCCCGCTGGACGATGACGGTGCGCTGTGGCAGTCCACCCTCCTTGCCGAGAACGGCTCCGCCACCGGCGCCTATGACTTTGTCCTCCCGGACTACTGGTGGGGCTGTGAGGCGGGCGGATACTTCCTCAACCTCCTTGATTACAACAAGATCTTCGACTTTGATCAGCCGTGGTGGACTCCCGGCTGGAACGAGAACTGCACGATCTTCGGTCAGATGTACTCTGCGGTCGGTTCCCTGAGCCTTGACCTGATAAACAACTCCAACTGCATGATCTTCAACCTCAAGGTTCTGAACGACTTCACGCTCGAATCCCCCTTCAAGCTGGTGGACGACAAGCAGTGGACGATCGACAAGGTCATTTCGATGGTGAAGACAGTTACCTCCGACCTCAACAGCGACGGTGTCATTGATGCCGACCACGACAGGATCGGCTCCAACTACTGGATGCAGTCCGGGCGCGGGCTTCTCACCGGCTTCGGCGTGAAATACGCCACAAAGACCTCAGACGGCGCGTATGAGTACAGCTTCTACAATGACACGTTCGTTGAGAAGTTCAACAAGGCTTACGACTACCTCAACAACACCGCCGGAGTTGTATACGAGCTCGGCGACGCGCTCAACGGCATACTGTCCGACCGTGTGCTCT
>FR891182.1:26906-33060 GCA_000433515.1 Candidatus Colimorpha enterica
GTGTGCTCTTCCTCAACGACCCGCTCACCCGTCTCTCCAGTCTCCGCGACATGGACAGCGACTACGGCGTTGTTCCCTACCCGATGTACGACGAGGCTCAGGGACAGTATTATACCTACAACTACGGCACCTACTATGCCGCAGTGCTCAATACCTCCCGCGCGCCGGAGATGAGTGCAGTGATACTTGAAGCCCTCAATGCCGAGAGCTATCACACCGTCAAGGACACATACTTTGTCGAGACCCTCAAGATCCGCTACGGCAGAGACGAGGTTGCCGACAACCCCCGTATGCTTGACCTGATCATCGACTCCATCTACTTCGATTTCACGTTCGTGAACGAGGCATCGACGAATCACATCGCACAGTTCTTCTCGAACATGATCTGCTTCAAAGACCCGAATCTTCAGTCGCAGTACGAGGCGAACGCCGCGGGATTCCAGAGCGCGCTTGACACACTTTTCGAGACATACAGACGTAATCTTGGATAAAAACGCATAAAATCAAAGCCTCCTTCTTCCGCCGGGCGGAGGAACGGAGGCTTACTTACAATCCGTCTGCCAAAAACGGTTCAGGACGTCTGGGTCGATTGTTTTTTTCGCCGCCCGTCACTTGACCGGAAGGCGGACAGTATGTTATAATTCAGCAAGCACAGCACCGGCATTGCCGGTCGGAAGGAATAAGGAACAGAATATGAACAGCAAAATCTTCATAGGCGCCGCATATTATCCCGAAATGTGGGCTGAAAACGAGGTTGAGAAGGATATTGAAAGATGCCGCACTCTCGGTGTGAACACGCTGAGGATCGGCGAATTTGCCTGGGGCAGAATGGAGCCGGAGGAGGGAAAATACGACTTCGGCTGGCTTGAGCGTACGGTCGACAGGCTTCATGAGGCGGGAATAAACACGATAATGTGCACCCCGACCGCGACTCCGCCGAGGTGGTTCCTCGAAAAATACCCGGAGGTCATAAAGGTCAACAACAGCGGAAGGCGCGACGCGATAGCCTCCCGGTGCCACATCTGCAAGACCTCGCCGCTCATGCGCGAAAAGAACCGCGGCATCGTCACCGCGCTTGCAAAGCACTTCGGCAGACGCCCCGGAGTCATCGGCTGGCAGATAGACAACGAGCTTTACCCCTATGACTGGGGCTGCCGCTGCGGGCTGTGCGTAAAGGCATTCAGGAAATACCTTGCGGAGAAATATCACACGGTCGATGAGCTGAATGCAAAGTGGGGCATGACCCGCTGGTCGCTTGATTATCCGTCGTTTGACAGCGTTGAGCCGCCGGCGCCCGACGAGTGGTATCACCCGTCGCTCTACACCGAGTGGATAAGGTTCCAGTGCCGTCAGATCATATCCTACGTCAACGAGCAGGCGGATATAATACACTCGCTCTCCGATGCGCCGGTCGGGACGGACATGATGCCGCACAACATTCTCGGCTATTACGACGTCAACGAAAAGCTCGACGTGATTCAGTACAATCACTATGACCCTGCGGCAAAGCTGTACACAAACACCTTTGCATACGATTTTCTCCGCCCGATAAAAAACCGCCCCTTTGGGGTCACCGAGACTCAGGTCGGCTGGAACGGCAGCGTTTTCGCCGAGTGCGGCTACCGTCCGGAGGGCAACTGCTATGCCAACACGATGCTTCCCATCGCCCTCGGAGGCGAGATGAACCTGTACTGGCTCTTCAGGACACATCCGAACGGTCATGAAATGGGTCACGGTGCGCTCTTCACGACAGCGGGAAGGAGCCACCGGGTCAGCGAGGAGGTCGGACGGGCAGCCGCCGATCTTGAAAAATGCGCGGATTTCATGAGCGGCACGAGGATAGAATCGAAGATCGCAATTCACTATTCGACCGACGCGATGAGCAATTTTGCCGCCGCGCCGCTTATCAAGGGCTTTGAGTACCGCACGGCGCTTATCGAGAATTTCCACCGGGCATTCCGGCACTTCAACACCGACATAATCGACGCTCCGCACTCGCTTGAGGGCTACGATGTTGTCATCTCCCCCTTCATGACGACGATAAAGGACGACCTGAAGGAGCGTCTTATCGCCTGGATAAACAACGGCGGAACCTGGATCGCAGGTCCTATGAGCGACATCATGACCGACTACACCTCAAAGTACACGGAGGCGCCCTTCTCCTTCCTCGAGGAGCTTGCCGGGGTGTACACAAAGTATCAGAAGCCCATCGGAAACGACGTTTTCCGCGCGCATTTCGCCGACGGGACCGATGTCGGTATCTCCACCTGCTATGACGCATTCGTTCCCGCCGAGGGCACTGTGAGCCTTGCGGAATACGAGGGCGAATTCGGCGGCTGTTCGGCGATAACCGAAAGAAGGGTCGGCAGGGGACGTGTCATCCTTCTCGGAACCGTTCCGTCAAAGGAAGCGCTTCTGCGCCTTGTCGGGATGAAGCCGATCGCCGAGGCATCCGACAGCATCTGCCTTGTCAGCCGCACCGGGGAGGAGAACGGGATCATCGCCGTCAACCTTGAAAACACCGCAGGCTCCGTCACGCTTGAAGGAAATTATATCGAGCTTATCAGCGGCAGGGTTCTTTCCGGAAATGTCAGCGTCATGCCGTATGAGGTGCTTGTACTGAAAAAAACCGACTGACCCATTTTTCGGGAATAAACAGGGTTTCAAAAGCTCAGAACGGGTTTTTGATGCCCTGTTTTTATTGCCGTTTTGTTAGTCATTCAATTATAATTGCTATTATTTTTCTTATTTGTCAATTTATGAAGTTCAGTTCATTGATTTTTTCAATAATTTCCAGTATTATTATTGCAGTTGGTCATAATTGGAATATGAAATAAGACAAATATGCCGGAGAAGGATAAGCATTATGAATTATCAGTACAGTTACTATCAGATGGACACTGAGATAGACGGGGTCGGAGTCTGCGCTACATACGGTATCAGATTTTCCTGCGGCAAGGACTGCATTACCGATATCCGCGACGTAAGCACCGACCGTGACACCGTATCGGAAATCGTCAGGCAGCTGAACCGCAACGCAGTCTCGCCGATCCATGCGTCAGAGGTGATAATCGACCTTATTGGATAAGATACGGGGTGTTAAAAAGCTCAATACAGGTTTTTAAACATCCCCGTATTTGTCATCCGGTCTATTGATTTTTCGGTTTTGCGGTGGTATAATGATACCGTTCCCTCTCCGTGGGGGAAAGGGTGAGTTCGTGACCTTCCTCACCTGCCCGGACTGTTCTTCCGGGAAGAACAAAACTAAAGGAGTTAAAAACCGAATATGAAAAAAAGGAATCCTTTTATCACTCAGGCGGCGCTTATTGCCGCTCTGTACGTGGTTCTGACGCTTGTTTCGGCGGCGTTCGGACTTGACAGCAAAGCCATTCAGTTCAGGCTTTCGGAGGTACTGACGGTGCTTCCGGCGCTCACCCCGGCGGCGATTCCGGGGCTGTTCATCGGGTGCCTGCTGTCTAATTTCATCTGCGGTGCCATGCTTCCGGACATGATCTTCGGCAGTCTGGCGACGCTCATCGGCGCTGTCGGTACATATTTTATCGGGAAACGGGTGAAGTGGCTCTCTGCGCTCCCGCCGATAGCGGCGAACACCGTTATCGTCCCGCTTGTGCTGAAATATGCCTATCACCTTGACGGAACGGTGCCGTTCTTTGCGCTTACGGTGTTCATCGGAGAATTCGTCTGCTGCGGCATCCTCGGCACTGTGCTGCTTTATGCGATACCCAAAAGGCTGGCGGCTCAGATGAAATAAAGCGCTGCCGATTTTTTTCGTTTTATTAACCAAGGTCTTTTTGCCCCCTGCATTTTTGCGGGGAGCTTTTTTGCGGCAAAAAGAAAAATCCCTGTTTTCCGCCCTTCCGGAGGGCGGAAAACAGGGGAATTCCGAGGGAAAACCGCGGGACGACATTCACGGGAATTTGAGATATAATAATACTGCCGGGAACACCTTCCGCGTGGGAATACCTGTTCTTTATTCTTCAGACGCGACGCGGTTCTTTATTGTCTGAAATGATGCATCGCTTATGTCGTGCTCCATTTTGCAGGCGTCCTCCGCCGCGGTTTCGGGATCGACTCCGAGACGGACAAGGAATGCGGTGAGTACCGTATGACGTTCGTAGATTTTTTCGGCAATCTCGCGGCCGGCGTCTGTCAGTGTGAGATGCCCGTCGGGGTCGGCGATGACATATCCGCCGTCCTTGAGAAGTCCCACGGCGCGGCTGACGCTCGGTTTGGAATAGCCCATATATTCACCGACGTCGATCGAACGCACAGCCGGCTTCTTCTTTGAAAGCACAAGTATCGTTTCAAGATACATTTCTCCCGATTCGAGAAGATGCATGGTTTTTCACCCCCATTCAGCGGTAAGTGATATTTGATGTGAATTTTTCGGTGATTCTCGGCGGTTTTTTTGCATATCCGAGGGCAGCGGAGCCGTAGACCGCGTGCCCGTCGGGGACACCATACTCATGAAGAAGCGCTCTTACCTCCGGTACATCGCAGAAATCGCGCAGCTGGTTTATCCACACGGATCCGACGCCGAGAGCGTGCGCCGCAAGGAAAATGTTCTCAAGCGCGCAGGCGCAGTCGTCGCGCCCCATTGCGACATCCCTGTCGGCTGAGGCGATTATCAGCGCGGCGGGGCGGTAGAAGCAATAGCGTTCGTCAAGTCCGCCGGCTTTTTTGAGTGCCTCGGCAAGTACAGCCATTTCGTCCCGGTTCGTCAGGACAGTGAAGTGCCAGCACTGCCGGTTCATTGCCGACGGTGCATAGACGGCGGTCTCGGCAATGGTTTTAAGCACATCCGCCGGAATCGGTTCATCCGAGAACGAACGGACGCTGTGTCTGGTTTTAATAAGCTCTATAAATTCGTTATTCATCACTTTTTTCCTCCTCTTTCCTCACCGTTACCATAAAATTCTCTACCACACGGCTCTTTCTGCCGCGGTATTTGATGTAGATAAATCCGAATATGCTGAATACGACAGCACCTATGAAGTTGACGATGAGATCCTTCATGGTGTCGATAAGCCCGATATCGAGGTAACCGCCCACACCGAGCTCTCTGCCGTTAACGACAACGCTTGTAATTCCGTCAACCGTCACCGGAGTATTGCTTTTTGTCGGATCGAGGGCAACCGAGGTTATCGATCTTATCACGGTGTCCTTCTGCATATCGGTTTTGAAGATCATATCGCTTCCGAATTCGAAAAACTCCCACAGCACTCCGACGGTCATCGAAAAGCAGAAGGCGACGAGCGCGACATATACCGGCGACAGCTCGAACCTGAACCTTTTATCGCGGTTGAGCAGGTCGATAAGCGAAAAGCCTACCCCGGCGCACAGAAAGCCGTTCAGTGTATGGAGCATCGTGTCCCACCACGGGACCTTGACATAAAAGCACCCTATCTCGCCCAGAATGGCGTGCGAAAAGGCAAAGCACATGATGATGATTTCAAGCACCGACGGGAGTTCCACCGAAAAGCTCTTTTCAATGAAAGACGGGGCAAGAAGCAAAAGAAGCGTTGCCACGCACAGCACGGCATTTTCAAAATTCCCCCTTACAAGTGCAAAGACAAGCGACACTATCACGATAAGGCGGAGTACGATATAAACGGCGAAGACTGCCTTGTTTTTCTTTATCTGAGCGACAAGATCAAGGCGGGCTCTGCGTCTTTTCAGCTTTTTTTCGTTTTCCATCAGTTCATGTTCCGATCTTACAGTTTTTCAAAGCGGTAACCGCCGTTTTCAAGGACTATGTACCCTCTCGGTGTGCCGTTTTTCGGGATTGATACCGAGCCGGGATTGAGATAGCGGAAGGTTCCGCAGTCCTCGTCAGCCGTCACGTGGGTATGTCCGCAGAGAAGGATGCTCCCTGCAGGCAGCTTCGGAGGGTTGTCCTTTCCGTACTTATGCCCGTGAGTTGCGAATATCTCGTGTGCGCCGTCATAGAGGATGCAGTATTCCGCCATGACCGGAAAGTCCAGCATCATCTGATCGACCTCTGCCTCGCAGTTGCCCCTGACGCAGAGGAGCTTATCGGATATTGCGTTGAGCATTGCGGCGACCTCCTTCGGCGCGTAGCCCTCCGGCAGGTCGTTTCTCGGACCGTGGTACAGCAGATCGCCGAGCAGAA
>FR891182.1:33085-35474 GCA_000433515.1 Candidatus Colimorpha enterica
AGCCTGTCCGGATTTTCAGCCTCAAATCTCTCCATCAGCATACGGCACCGGAATGCCGAGCCGTGAATATCGGATGCAACCATTATTTTCATCGGTAATTCCTCGTTTTTCCGATCCGCGCGAACACTCCCGGTATCTCCGCGACAATGTCCGACGGAAGCATTGAATACTCTGTCAGTTTTTCCCGTGCCGACTCTGCCGCAAGGCTGTGAAGCGCCGCACCGCAGACCGCCGCGTCGAATGCGTCATATCCCTGAGCGGCAAATGACGAGATGATTCCGGAAAGCACGTCTCCGCTCCCGCCCTTTGCAAGGCCGGCGTTCGGTCTGTCGCAGACGAACAGCTTCCCTTCCGGAGAAGATATCACGGTTTTGCAGTCCTTCAGCACGGTTATGCAGTTGTATTTCCGCGAGAATTCAGCCGCCGTCTTTTCCCTGTCGGACTTTATAGCATCGGTTGAAGCTCCGGTCAGGCGCGCCATTTCGCCGATATGCGGGGTTATGACCGGGGGCAGAGCCGCGCTTTTCAGCAGCTCCGGTCGGTTCTTTATCGAATTCAGACCGTCGGCATCGATTATCAGCTGATAGTCGACAAACTGGTCCACCTTTTTATACTTATTCGTCATAGCCGCCGTATTTTATCAGCTCCGCGATGATATTTCCGGTATCGGTGCAGTCGGTCATGCCGCAGCCGGCGAGGACTGCGCGGGATTTTGAAAATGCCGGCATTTTCCGTGCAAAATCGCGGTATGACATAGCCCCGTTTTCGCTTTCGGTCGGGAGAAAAACGCACTCCGGCAGTCTTGCCGCCGCTGAGGATATGACTTTTTCGACAGAGACAAGTCTGACTATCCCGACTCCGCACCGCAGAGCCGCTGACGACGCAAGCGCTGCCGCTCCGCGGTAAAGCTCCGAGCCGGCTGCAACCGTCAGTGTGCCGTTTGTTCCTTTGTTTGCGCTGTTGTCCTTTTGCTTCAGCCGTGACGCGAGCGCGGTCAGTATATCTTCCATATCAAAAACCGTTTACTATCGATTTAAATCGGTTGCCGCGCACCTCGAAGTTCGGGAATGCGTCGAAGCTGGCGCAGGCCGGTGAGAGGATGACGGTATCGCCCGGTTTTGCAAGGCTTTTTGCCGCGAGGACTGCCTTTTCAAAGTCAGGCTCTTCGGCTATCTCCGGCGAGCCGGGGGTATAGCCGGGGTATGATGTAAGCGCGGCTTTTATCTTTCCCGCAGTTGCTCCGGTGAGGACAACCGCCTTTGCCTTTTCGCACAGCGGCTTTGCAAGCGGTTCGAAGGGGATATGCTTGTCGTAGCCGCCGCAGATGACGATGACCCTTCCGGGGAAGGAATTCAGGGCGGCGGTTGTGCGGGTGGGGCTTGAATCTATTGAGCTGTTATAATATTTCACTCCGTCAAGGGTTCTGACAAGCTCTATTCTGTGCTCTACCCCGCCGAAGGTTTTTGCGATCTTTCTTACCGTTTCATCGGAAACCAATCCGTGAAGGGCGCAGATGACGCCGGTATAGTTTTCGATATTATGCCGTCCGGGGATGAGGATATCGGATGCGGCAAGAACCGGCTTGCCGTCGTATGTGATATATCCGTCCTTTACGTCGGCGATGCCGTCAAGGAAGTATCTGACCTCGGTGCCGGTCGGGACGTCTTTGCCCAGCTCTTTCGTGACCGGGTTTATGCCGTTCAGCACTGCGACCGAACCGGGCTTTGCGTGGAGGAAGATATTTTCCTTTGCCCGGATATACTCCTCCATGCCGCGGTGATAGTCGAGGTGGTTCGGGGATATATTGGTGATTATCGAAATGTCGGGAGACGCTTTCATTGTCTGGAGCTGGAAGCTGGACAGCTCGACGACGGCGAAGGTTTCGGGGCTCATTTTATCAAGCTCCGGGAGAAGCGGTTTGCCGATATTGCCGCCGACAAAGACCTTATCCTCTCCGTATTCCTCCGCAAGGCATTTATAGATGAGGGTCGTTGTGGTGGTTTTTCCGTCGGAGCCGGTGACGCCGATGATCTTGCCGGGGCAGAGTTCGAAGAACAGCTCCATTTCCGAGGTCAGCTCTGCGCCGTTCTTCACCGCTTCGGCGATTCCGGGGACGTCGTATCTTATGCCCGGAGATTTGAATATTATTTCGTCGTCGATATTCTCGAGGTAGTTATCGCCGCAGATGAATTTCACGCCGTTTTCTGAAAATGCCTTTACTCTTTCGGGAAGAAGGTCGAACGCCTTTCTGTCCCTTGCCGTTATGATCGCTCCGCGGTCAAGCAGCCACTGTATCAGCGGTGTATTCGATATCCCCAGCCCGATCACCGATATTCTTTTATTACTGAAATTTTTCATATTGCACCTTGGAAGGGGAGACGAGGGGCTC
>FR891183.1:0-3314 GCA_000433515.1 Candidatus Colimorpha enterica
AATGGCGTAAACTCCGGGCGACGCAGTCACAAAATCTCTGTCGCCAAATCAAAAAAACCGCCCACACCGGACGGCATCAATAATATATCCTTTTTCAAAAGTTTTAAGGGGGTCCGGGGGATTTTTTTCAAAAAATCCCCCGGCGTTTCTTATTCATACACTAAGTAACCTCCCTGAACCCCTTGCCGATTATGTCGCTTGTCGAGGATATCACGACAAAAGCGTGTGAATCGATAGCCTTGATGTGGTTTCTTAAGCTGACCGCCTGCGATCTTGTCATAACGGCAAGGATAACCGTCCTGTCCTCGTGAGTGTAGGAGCCGACACCGCGCCAGACCGTTGCGCTTTTGTGGAGGCTGTCGTTTATGTACCGGCAGACCTCGTCGGGATGGGTGGTGATTATGAAGAAATACTTGCTGATGTTGATGTTGTCGATCATTCCGTCAACGACAAGCGCCTTCGACAGCAGACCGAGAGCCGAGAACAGCCCCGCCTTTATGCCGAAAACGAAGAATCCGCAGGCAACGATTATCGCGTCAACGCAGAACAGCGCCGCGCCGATATGTATGCTTGTGTATTTCTTCAGGATCATTGCGACAATGTCGGTCCCGCCGGTAGTCCCGCCGAGATTGAATATCACCGCCGACCCGAGCGCGGGAAGAATGACGGCAAAGACGAACTCCAGCATAGGCTCGTCCGTCAGCGGCGCCTTCATCGGAACGATTATCTCAAGCGCCGACAGCGAAAGCGACAGCAAAAGGCTGCAGTACACGGTCTTTATCCCGAAATTCCGCCCGAAAACTATCGCCCCGACGATAAGCAGAGCGACGTTTATCATCAGCATGACAGTTCCCGCAGAGAAATTCGGCGCTATCGCTCCGAGTATCATCGATATTCCGCTGACCCCGCCCATGCAGAAGCCGTTCGGAAACTTGAAAAAGTATATCCCCGCCGACATCGCAAGCGTCCCGGCGGTAAGAATCAGGTACTGTATTATCGGTTTTTCAATCAGTTTTGAGTTCATAGGATTATCAGATGGGGCTCTGCCCCAGACCCCGCCTTCTTTCTTGAGAAGAAAGAAGGGAGAAAGAAGAATAAAAAAGGAAATTGGTGATTAAGATTTTCTGTCTGAGGGAGAGCACGGGGGTATATCCGCGCTCTCCCGTCAGCTATGCACTCTTATCCCTTGACCTTCGCTTCGATCTTATCCGCAGCCTCTTCCGCGCAGGGAAGCTCCATAAGCTCGACTGCACCCTTGTCGGCGAGGTTTGCAAGCGCGGGGTCGATCGGCACTCTTGCAAGGACGTCAAGCCCGTATTCCTTTGCGACCTCATCTACATGGGATTCGCCGAAGAGCTTTATTTCCCTGCCGCAGTCGGGGCACTTCAGATAGCTCATGTTCTCAACGATTCCGAGGACAGGGATGTTCATAAGCGACGCCATTCTGACCGCCTTTGAGACGATCATGGAGACCAGCTCCTGCGGGCTTGTGACGATGACGATTCCGTCAAGCGGGATCGACTGGAATACGGTAAGCGGCACGTCGCCGGTTCCGGGAGGCATATCGACGAACATCCAGTCTATATCGCCCCAGAAAACGTCTGTCCAGAACTGCTTCACCGTTCCCGCGATGACGGGACCTCTCCACACGACGGGTGTTGTTTCGTCGTCAAGGAGCAGGTTGAGGCTCATGACCTTTATCCCGGTCTTTGTCTCCGCCGGGAGGATCCCCTCGCCGTCGCCGTTAACCGGTCCGTGTATGCCGAACATTTTCGGGACGGAGGGACCTGTTATATCCGCGTCGAGTATCGCGACGTTCTGCTCTCTGCGCCTCATTGCGACGGCAAGCATTGCGGAGACCATCGATTTTCCGACGCCGCCCTTTCCGCTGACAACGCCGATGACCTTCTTTATGCTGCTCTTTGAGTTGCAGGGCTCAATGAGACTTTCTTTTTTTGACGCACAGGAAGCCCCGCAGGTGGAGCAGTCGTGCGTACATTCTTCGTTTGCCATTATTTCCTCCATGATTACGATTACGGTTGTTTACGGTTTATTATATCCCAATCCGCGGCAAAAATCAAGGGCTGACGGCAAAAGACCGCGATTTATCTTGCAATTGCGCCGGAAATATGATATAATTCAGTCAGAATTACCGGTTTTCAGTAGAAAATGAGGAGGCAAATATGATTTTTCTGAAGTCCTTCCGCATTCCGACCGATGACGAGGAGGAGTTCTTCTTCATCCCGCCGCCGGTCAATCCCGACTACAAGACGAAAAACTTCCGCACGGTGTATCAGACGAAATATCCGTTCCTGTTTTTCCCCGGAAGAGGCGTCCCGGAGCTTGAATTTTCCGATATCACGATATTCTGCGGCGACAACGGCTGCGGGAAAAGCACGCTTCTCAACATAATTTCCGAAAAGCTGTCCCTCCCGCGCGAAACACCGTACAACCGGAGCGACTTTTTTGAGGATTATACCGAGCTATGCCGGTACAGCCTGTCGGGAAAGATTTCGGATAACAGCCGGATAATCACAAGCGACGACGTTTTCGACCGTGTCCTTGATATCCGCCGGCTGAACCAGTGCATAGACGACCGCCGCGCGGAGCTGATCGGCGAGTACATAACCGAGCGCCGGAATGAAGAGCCGAACAACCTCTCCGGGCTTGAAGACTACGACAGGTGGAAGAAGGCTCACTCCATGCGGAAAAAATCCGCGACCCAGTCGCAGTATATCCGCGCGAATCTCCGCCGCAACGCCGAGGAACGCTCAAACGGCGAAAGCGCGCTTGCCTTTTTCGTTGACAGAATAGCCGACGGCGGGCTTTACCTCCTCGACGAGCCGGAAAACAGCCTTTCGCCCGGCAACCAGATGCGGCTGAAATATTTCATCGAGGACTGCGCAAGAAGTCACTGCCAGTTCATAATTTCCACCCACTCCCCGTTCCTGCTCTCCCTCCGGTATGCGAAGATATACGACCTCGACACCGTTCCGGTCACCGTCGCGCCGTCCTGGACCGACCTTGAGGGCGTAAGGGTGTACAGAGACTTTTTCGCGGAGCACGAGGAGGATTTCGGCGACTGAAAAAGTTTGCCCGCAGCTTAATTTCCTGCTTCCGGTGCATCGGTAAAACCTCTCACGGAAGCCAAAAAACCGCCCCCTTTACTCCGAAAAAATCACCGGACAGGTCGAAAAAAGACCCGTCCCGGTAATTTTTATAATATGGTCATGAGCTCTTTAATAATTCTTTCCCAGTCCTTCTTTCCCCTCTTTCTTCTCAAGAAAGAGGTGGGGTTTGGGGCAACGCCCCAA
>FR891183.1:3365-4074 GCA_000433515.1 Candidatus Colimorpha enterica
ACCGATGAAGCCGACTGTGAACAGCTCCTTCATCCTGTCCGTCCTGCCGTTTATGTAAAGCCACGCGAAAAGCGCCTCCATTCCGGTTGCGCGGCGGTACTGACCGGCTTTTGCGCTTTTCGGGATGGCGATACCGTGGCTGTTTCTGCCGCGCCTGAATACCGCGGCTTCCTCGGCGGTGAGAACCGGGAGAAGGTTTTCCATAGCGTCGCTCTGGGCGGTGGCTTTTACGTATGACAGCGCAAGGGAGTTTAGCTTTCCGACATCCGTGACGCCGGTGGAGAGAAGATACTGTCTTGCGATGAGCTCAAGCACCGAGTCGCCGAGATATGCCAGCGCCGCGCCGGAGAGAGATGAGGATGAGGGTATTTCGAACAGCATATTGTTGCCTGACTTTCTGGAGTTATTTTTTTCAGGGAATCCGGGTTACGACAAGGGAGAGATTTTATGACGGCGGAAGCCCTTCGGGGTTGACCGGGGAGACAGCCCGGTTCGCTGACCTTAAGCACGCGGCTCCTTGTCATGACAGGGCATCTTATAAATTAATTGAACTTGATGATTCTGCACAAAAGGAGACAGAAGCAGACAGTTAACCATGTTTTGATATTATGATAACATGAGAAAAAGGCTTTGTCAAGAGAATAACGCTGTCGATTTGGATGTACACCGGGGCAGGTACGATTATGCCGATATCGGCCGGCGGATCATG
>FR891183.1:4138-6834 GCA_000433515.1 Candidatus Colimorpha enterica
CTGAATCTGTGCATTCTGCTTCATAAATCTCACTTTACTCGCGCAATATTCAGGCTTATTTTTCTGATTTCCTTATTGACATTTACTCTTAATTGATATATAATATTGATAGTGAAACGGAAGGATATAAAAATGAAACGTCAGACGCTCCAAAAGACAATAATCCTTGAAGCCCTGCACCGGCTCTGCAACCATCCGACTCCGGCAATGGTCTACGAGGAGGTTCATAAATCCTATCCGTCGATCAGTCAGGCAACGGTTTTCCGTGTTCTTGCCGGAGAGTGCGACGCGGGCAATGCTCAGAGGGTCTACGCTCCCGGATGCCCCGCAAGGTACGAGTACGGGACAAGAAAGCACTGGCACATCTCCTGCCGCGTCTGCGGAAGGGTCGCCGATATCGAAATGGCTGACCCCGACGCCGATCTGCGCACCGGGATCACTGACTCAAACGGGTTCACCGTCGAGAGATTTTATGTGGAATTTTCCGGACTCTGCCCCGAATGCCGGGCGGAAGCCGAAAAAGATAATAATCAAATCTGAAATTTATTTTTAAGTGAGGTAATTCATCATGAAATTTGTATGTACTGTATGCGGCTATGTTTACGAAGGCGACGCGGCTCCCGAGAAGTGCCCGGTATGTAAGGCTCCGGCTTCCAAGTTCAAGGCTATGGACGAGGAAGTGACATGGGCTGCCGAGCACGTTGTCGGCGTTGCTCAGGGCGCTCCGGAGGACATCATGAACGACCTCCGCGCCAACTTCATGGGCGAATGCACCGAGGTCGGAATGTACCTTGCAATGGCAAGAGTGGCTCACAGAGAAGGCTATCCGGAGATCGGGCTCTACTGGGAAAAGGCAGCGCTTGAGGAGGCAGAGCACGCGTCAAAGTTCGCGGAGCTTCTCGGCGAGGTCGTCACCGACTCCACCAAGAAGAATCTTGAAATGCGCGTTGAAGCCGAGAACGGCGCAACCGCAGGAAAGACCGACCTTGCAAAGCGCGCAAAGGCTCTCAACCTCGACGCTATTCATGACACCGTTCATGAGATGGCTCGTGACGAAGCCCGCCACGGCAAGGCATTCGCCGGACTGCTCAAGAGATATTTCGGCAAATAAGAAAACCTCATAAATCCCGGAATTTTTCGGAATTGAAGGGGCTGTCAGAAACTCAGACCGGGTTTCTGACAGCCCTTTTTCCGATAGAGATTTAAGGGTGATGAGGGAAAAGCTCTCGGACGTTCTTCCGCACGGTGTGATTTTTTCAATGTTTGCGGGGATTATTACCGTTTACTTTCGGGAGCGGAACGATTACAATTATAAGTGTCGGCATAAAAATGACAAGGAGCGAAACAGAATGAAAAATTACCTGAAATTCGTATCGGCAATACTTATCGCCGCAGTCCTTTCCGCCTGTTCGACCGGAGGCGGCGCTGATAATCCCACAGCAGGCACAAATAACACCGGAAACGAGGTAACACCGGACATGACATCAACAACCACACCAGACGAGATCTACGGAAAAAGCGGACTTCTTAAAAATTCCACCGTCGTATTTACCGGCGACTCGATTACCGACGGATACAGAGTCGACCGATCCGACCCGAACGACCTCGGCAAAAACAACTACGTCACTATGTTCAACGACTTCATACAGACAAATTTTCCGGAGGACAATATCAAGGTCTATAACACCGGTCACTCCGGGTACTGGATTCAACATCTGCATGACGCGGTTCAGAGCTTTGTATACGACCTCGACCCGGACTATCTGATAGTAAACATCGGCACAAACAACGCATGGTTTGACAAATCACCGATCGAAACGGTCGAAAAGGAGTACCGAAGCCTTATCGACGAGCTGATGGCAAAAACTCATGCCCGGATCATTCTTGTCCAGCCGTATCTGTTTGAATGCGACACGATTCTCGACGGCCTTCCGACCAACGAGTACATTCCGCGGATTAATCAGATTTCCGACATCGTCTGCCGCGTTGCCGCCGAAAAAAAGCTGCCGGTCATCTTCTGTTCGGAGATTTTTCGGCAGGCAATGGACAAAATGGACTTTGTCTACAAGCCACTTCTGTCAGCAGACGGTATTCACCCGACTACAAACGGCTACCGTATGTTCTGTGACGCGCTCTGCACCGAGATGAAGCTGCCGGGCTACACTCCGAAATTCCGGTTTGACTTTACCGACATAAAAGCACAGTACGGGATCGTCAGCTGGTCTGACGTTAACTGAAATTACTATCCTCCTGATTTTTTCAGGGGGATTTTTGTTCCACGTGGAACATCTGCCGTGCCGGACTGCGGTTTAAGATTGTTCCACGTGGAACATCTCCGGCGGTTCTTTGTTCCACGTGGAACAATTGTCTGCGGCTTATCTCGGTTGTCACTCCGGTTTCCCCTCTTTTTCCCCACTTTGCGTTTTCCTATTGACATCCGGATGCGGAATTGCTATAATATTAAGTGCTATCAAATTCAATTCAGGAGAAAGTCAGTGGGAAAAATTATTGTTTTCGCCAACCAGAAAGGCGGCGTCGGAAAGACGACCTCGGCTGTAAATGTCGCCGCGTCTGTCGGTTCAAAGGGCAAACGTGTCCTGCTTGTTGACCTTGACCCGCAGGGCAACACCTCAAGCGGTGTGGGTATCAACAAGAAAAACATGAAGCTCTCAACCTACGATGTCCTTATCGGAAGA
>FR891183.1:6864-13361 GCA_000433515.1 Candidatus Colimorpha enterica
GCCACCGCAGAATCCTGTATTGTTGACACCGAATTCAAGAATCTGGCTATCATGCCGGCGAACATTTCCCTTGCGGGTGCGGAATTTGAGCTTGTAAGCGTTGACAAGCGCGAACACAGACTGAAAAATGCGCTCAACCTCGTCAGGGACAGCTACGACTACATCTTTATAGACTGCCCCCCTTCCCTCGGTATTCTCACCGTCAATGCACTTGCCGCAAGCGACGGCGTTATCGTTCCGATGCAGTGCGAGTACTATTCGCTTGAGGGTCTGTCTCAGCTGATGTCAACAATCAAGACCTGCAAAAGGCTTTACAATCCCGATCTGCAGATCCTCGGCATACTCATCACAATGTATAACGGCCGGCTCAATCTTTCTATGCAGGTTATGGACGAGCTTAAAAAATACTACGCGGGAAAGCTGTTCAGGACAACTATCCTCCGAAACGTAAAGCTCTCGGAGGCACCGAGCTACGGCTCCCCGATCATGTACTACGACAAGCACTGCAAGGGTGCCGAGGCTTACGACCAGGTTTCAGACGAGATTATTGAGAGAATGTAGAGGAGGAGGGGAGGACGTTTGGGGGCTTTTTTGAAAAAAAGCCCCCAAGCCCCCAAAAAACTTTTGTCAAGAGATTTATTGATGGGGCTGTACCAACGGGGATGAAATTATTCGGAATACCAGCGAACCCATGAATAATCCTTTCCAGTACGCTTCTTTGCTACTTTCTTTCAAAGAAAGTAGACGTTCTCTCCCCCCCAAAAGAAAGGTTCAGAAAAATGCCAAAGAACAAAAACACGGGCTTAGGACGCGGGCTTGATGCGATATTTATAGACAACAGCGTAGAGGACAGCGGAAACGTGACGATGCTGAGGATATCGGAGATAGAGCCGAACCCGGATCAGCCGCGGCGCGAATTCGATCCTGAGGCGCTGTCGCAGCTTGCCGATTCGATAGCCACACACGGTCTGATACAGCCAATTGTCGTCCGCTCGGCGGGGACAGACGGGTTATATCAGATAATTGCCGGAGAAAGACGGTGGAGAGCGTCGAAAATGGCGGGGCTCACCGAGATACCGGTAATAGTCAAAGAGCTTGACGACTCGAAGGCAGCGCAGGTCGCGCTTATCGAGAACATACAGCGCGAGGATCTCAATCCTATCGAAGAAGCGGCGGGGTACAGGTCATTAATGGACGAATACTCCATGACGCAGGAGGAGGTCGCAAAGCAGGTCGGAAAGAGCCGGAGCGCGGTTGCGAACTCCACAAGGCTTCTCGATCTCCCGGACGGGGTGAAGGAGCTTGTAAAGACCGGTCAGCTCTCTGCGGGACACGCGAAGGTGCTGCTTTCGGTGCATGACGAGGATGAGATGGTCAGACTGGCGCTCAACACCGTTTCAAAGTCGCTGTCGGTCAGGGAGACAGAAAAGGCAATAAAGGTGGCTCTCCGGCGTATTAAGCAGATGGCACAGCAGGCAAAGGCGCTTGATGACCTTGAAAACGGACGGGTGCCGGTCGATTACACCGCAGAGCTTGCGAAAAAAATGACCGCGCGGCTCGGACACCGGGTGACTATAAAAAAATCAGCGGGTGACTCGCGGATCGAGATACACTTTGCCGACGACGCGGAGCTTGGCGACATAGTTGCAGACATCTGCGGAGACAACATTTTTGACGAATAATCAATTGCGGCAGAGCCGCGAAAGGAAAAAACCATGCTTGACATAAAATATATCAGAGAAAATCCGGATGAGGTAATTGCCCGTCTTGCCTGCAAGGGCAGAGACGCCAAGGAAGAAATTGCAAAGATCATAGCGCTTGACGCCGAAAGAAGGGCGAAGATCGCCGAAAACGAGGCGCTCAAGGCAGAGCAGAACAAGACGACGAAGCTCATTCCGCAGTACAAGAAGGAGGGGCTCGACGTGGCTCCCATCTTTGCCTCGATGAAGGAAATGTCGAATAAGGTCAAGGAAAACGACGCGGAGATCGCAAAGGTGGAAGCCGAGTACAACTCCCTTATGTGGGGGCTTCCCAACCTTCCCGACCGCGACCTGAAGCCCGGAGGAAAGGAAAACAACGAGCCGCTCCGCTATTTCGGAGAGCCGCACAGGTTCGATTTTGAGCCGAAGAATCACGTCGATCTCTGCACCGATCTCGGGCTTATCGACTACAAGCGCGGAACAAAGCTCGCGGGGAGCGGATTCTGGATATACACCGGCATGGGCGCAAGGCTTGAATGGGCGCTTCTCAACTATTTCATCGAATTCCACATCGGAAACGGCTATGAGTTCATGCTTGTGCCGCATATGCTTGAGTACGAGTGCGGCTTTACCGCGGGACAGTTCCCGAAATTCGCCGACGAGGTCTACAAGATCGCAAATCCAACCGACGACAGGGTTCACTATATGCTCCCGACCGCCGAGGCCGCGCTTGTCTCACTCCACAGAAACGAGATACTGAGCGAAGAGGAGCTTCCGAAAAAATACATCAGCTACACCCCGTGCTTCCGCCGTGAGGCAGGCAGCTACAGAAGTGACGAGCGCGGAATGGTCAGGGGTCACCAGTTCAACAAGGTCGAAATGGTACAGTACACCCTTCCCGAAAAGTCGGACGAGGCATTTGACGAGCTTGTGGCGAATGCGGAGAATCTTGTGAAGGGTCTTGGCTTCCACTTCCGCACCGTCAAGCTGGCGGCGGAGGACTGCTCGGCTTCCATGGCAAGGACCTACGACATTGAGATACAGATCCCGTCGATGCACGGCTACAAGGAGGTCAGCTCCGTCTCCAACGCACGCGATTATCAGGCGCGCCGCGGTCAGATGCGTGTCAGACGCGCCGACGGCAGGATCGAGCTTATGCACACCCTCAACGGCTCCGGGCTTGCGACATCGAGAATTCTTCCCGCGCTTGTCGAGCAGAACCAGAACGCCGACGGCTCGGTCAACGTCCCGGATGTACTCAAGAAGTACGTCGGGGTGGATGTTATAAAGTAAAAAACAATAATCAGCCCTCAAGGGGAAGCCAAAGTGAATAAAGAATACCAAAAAAGGAGATATTGACTATGACATTCTCCGACATTCTGATTCAGAACAATCCGACGCTTGCCGCGATACTCTACCCTATGCTTATAGGGCTGATAATCGGCGCGACCGTCGTACTTTTCAACAAGCAGGTCATCGGAAAGCTGGTAAAAAAGCTGCTTGATGACAAAATCCACTCCGAGGGGTCGGCAAAGACCCTTGACGAGCTTGGGTTCGGAAAAAGCAGGATGTTAAAATTTCTGCTCCGCGACGGAACGACCCTCAGAAAGGTGGTAAAAACCGCTGAAGGCGGCGAAGCCGGAGCTGCCGCAAGGTACTACATCCCGCAGGACTGCGCATACCGGGCGGAGGTGACCTACAATCCCGACGGCTCGTCGGTGATCACCGTTGTAATTGCCATCGTTATGTTCATTGCGCTGACATTTATCATGATGACGGTCATTCCCGACCTGATACAGATGCTGAAAAACGCAATCAACGCTCCGAAATCCTGAACTCTTCCCTTTTCTGAAAGGACAACATTATGACAAACGGTATGAATTATCGCAGCGACGGCAGATACCGGCGGAAAAAGCACCGCAGCACCGCTTTTGTCGTCACGACGGCGTTTCTTGTGTCGGTTTTTTTCGTCATTGTTACATTTGTCGCGATCTATATTTCCGGGATCCGGTACCTGAAAAAGAGCTTTGACGACGGCAGCTACATCAAGTTTTTCGGCAGGGTTGACAGTGAGGGCTTCCCCGTCTCCGGCAAGCTCTATTACTCCGACGGAAAAACCGCCGTGATCGATATCAAGACCTCAACCGTCACGTACAGCAACGGCTCGGTCTATGAGGGCGCGCTTATCAATCTCCAGCGTAACGGCAAGGGCAGAATGACAAATGCCAACAAGGACGTGTACACCGGCGATTTCGTCAACGACCGTCAGACCGGGACCGGGACCATCGCCTATTCCAACGGGGATATCTACGAGGGCGAGTTTGTTGACGGCAAAAAGCAGGGCTACGGAAAGTACACCCGTGCCAAGGACGGTTCTGTCTACGAGGGCTATTTCAAAAACAACGCCAAGCACGGCGAGGGTAAATACACCTGGTCGGACGGTTCGTCCTACACCGGCACCTACGTGAACGACGTGAAGTCGGGTAACGGCAGGTTCGTCTTTGCAAACGGCGACGTCTATGAGGGAACCTTCATAAACGACGTACGCACCGGAACCGGGACCTATACATGGGCCTCCGGCGACGTCTACACCGGCGAGTTTCAGAACAACATGATGAACGGCTGGGGCACCTACAAATGGGCTGCCGGCAGAGTTTACGAGGGTCTGTTCAAAAACGGCGTGATCGTCCGCGTGGACAACGGGGTGTAAAAAGAGGACGAGGGGAGAACGAAGGGAGAACGTCTACTTTCTTTAAAAGAAAGTAGCAAAGAAGTGTACTGGGAAGAAATTTATTTTTGTCGGCGGGTTTTTTGTCTGTACGATTTTTGAATATGTTCTTCCGGTAAACGTTTAACTCACATAATGACAACAGTGCGTCAGCCGCCGCGGTCGGCGCACTGTTTTTTTCGATCTGACGCAGGGGAAAAAGAGGGGACGACAAAAGCACTTTGATACGGTATAATATTTATACCGGAGAGTCGGGTTTATACCGGGTACAGAAAAATTCTCCGAATTGTAAATATTAATACTCTGTGTCGTAAATTTTAACTCCGGCTCTTGAAATCGTTCCGGAAATGTGATATACTTATAGTTAACTATATTAATATAATAATACATAAAGAAAGAAACCGGAGGCACCGATGGATACACATCTCGATGCTGAACAATTCAATGAAATATGGTCCTTTGCACTGAAGGAAATTCAACGGGTATGTGAACTTCCGGACACCATGATGCACCTGTGGTTCAACGACATGAAGCTGACGCTTGTTACGGAGGATTCCGTGGTGCTTACCACCGAAACCGACTTCCGACGGGATGTTGTGACGAACCGGTACACAAAACAGCTTACCGAGGTCATGAGCGGCATTCTCGGTTATCCCGTAACCGTTTCTGTTGTTTCCGGTCAGAAGGAAAGAAATCTCGAAAAAAAGATGACCGAGGCGGCAAGGCTTGAATCGGCTGACGTTGATCCCGCAAAGGACTTTTATGTCAGGGTCGGAGAGCAGAGGACGCAGAACAAGGCATCCGTCCCGTCGGCATTCAGGGAGTACACGTTCGAAAACTTCGTCATCGGAAGCTCCAACAGGTTTGCCCATGCCGCGGCGCTTGCCGTTGCCGATGCTCCGGTGAATTCCTACAATCCGCTGTTCATATACGGTCCTTCCGGCGTCGGAAAGACCCATCTGCTCTATGCGATAACCAACCGGATCACAAAGAACTATCCCGATTACAGGGTCATTTACGTAAGCGGCGAGGAGTTCACGAACCAGCTTATCGATGCGATCCACCGGAACATCACTCCGGAGTTCCGGGAAAAGTACCGGAAGGCCGACGTTCTGCTTATCGACGACATTCATTTCATCGCCGGAAAGGACTCGACTCAGGAGGAATTCTTCCACACCTTCAACGAGCTTTACAAGAACAACAAGCAGATAATCCTGACCTCCGACCGGCCGCCAAAGGATATAAAGACACTTGAAAACCGGCTGAGAACAAGGTTCGATTCGGGACTTACCGCCGATATCCAGCTGCCTGACCTTGAGCTGAGAGCGGCGATAATTAAAATGAAGGCGGAGGCGGTCGGTGTTGACATTCCCGACGACGTTGTGAATTACATCGCCGAAAACATAAACGACAGCGTCAGAAACCTTGAGGGTGCGGTAAACAAGATCGGCGCGCTGAACAAGCTGTCGGGGCAGAACATATCCCTTGACCTTGCCGTGCGCTGTATTTCCGACAAAATGGTCGGCTCAGAGCCGGTCAACGTGACGATCGACAAGATCCTTCACACCGTGTCGTCGCACTACAACATTACGGTCGAGGATATGAAGAGCCGCAAGCGTATCAGCAGCATTGCCTCTGCCCGTCACGTGGCTGTATATATCATAAAAAAGATGACAGACCGCTCGCTTCCCGCAATAGGACGGGAGTTCAACCGCGACCACACGACAATTATCAACTCTATCGACACCGTTGAAAAACGTCTTGCCTCCGACCCCGCTTTTGACGCGGAGCTGAAAGAACTGATGCGGGCGGTTAAGAGTTAGAGAGGAAAAAGGAACGTCTACTTTCTTTGAAAGAAAGTAGCAAAGAAGCGTACTGGAAAAAATTTTTTATTGGCAGTATAACCTTACGATAGGCGCAAAATCCGAAAAACAACGCGGCGGAATCGTGCCGCGCGGACAGCTGAACAAGCGGCTTTTGCCCGAAAATGGAAACTTTCTCCGCTGTGCACAATATCTCTGTGGGTTGTCGCTCCCACCCTACCCGTTCCTTGGGGGGTCTCGGGGGGC
>FR891184.1:0-3544 GCA_000433515.1 Candidatus Colimorpha enterica
GAAAGAAAAAGAGGTTATTGGCGGCGACGCAGCCGTGAAATCTCTGTAAGTAAAACAAACCCCGACAGACAGCCCCCGGAATCACTCCCTGCACCCCACATGGGCATCAAGAATATTGCGGAGAGCCGAGACCGAGCTTGTATGTCTCCGTGCTATTTTTGTTCCCACACCGATCTCGCTCAGCGCGCACTTTACCATCTTGTGCGATACGGTTCCGGTGAAAAGTATCATAAGATCCGGGCTTCCGACCTCCTTCAGCCCATTTGTCATTTTGGGATATACCTTTGCCTTGCAGTTGTACTCCCTGCAGAGGTCAGTATAACGCCTGACCATACATTTGTTTCCTCCGACAATAACTACGCTCATCTGTCGTCTCCTTGGTTAGCATATGCTAACTCATGTTCTTCAATAAAGAGCCGTCCGGCTCCGATTCAGCATCTTGTTTTTTTAGTTAGCATATGCTAACCGTAATTATTATATCATACGATAACGCGTTTGTCAACAGTTTTTTTGCCTGTTCCGAAAAAAAATCCCGCTCTCTCTCCGGTGCCGGGAAAGGCGGGATTTCAGATATTCTGTCAGAGAACGTCGGCTATCTCGTATATCAGCTTCTCGGTCTTGTCCCAGCCGAGGCAGGGGTCGGTTATCGATTTGCCGTAGATATTTTCTCCGATTTTCTGCGCGCCGTCCTCGATATAGCTTTCGATCATAAGCCCTTTGACAAGCGAGCGGACATCGTCGGAATAGCGGCAGCTGTGAAGCACTTCCTTTGCTATCCTGATCTGCTCGAACCACTTCTTTCCGGAGTTTGCGTGGTTGGTATCGACAAGAACAGCCATGTTCGTCAGTCCCTTTGCCGAGTATGCTTCAAACAGTCCCATAAGGTCCTCATAGTGATAATTCGGATGCGCAATGCCGTGGTCGTCCACATATCCGCGGAGAATGGCGTGGGCAAACGGATTCCCGAGGGATCTGACCTCCCAGCCGCGGTAGATAAAGGTGTGCGAATGCTGAGCGGCGGTTATCGAATTGAGCATTATCGAGATGTCTCCGCTCGTCGGGTTCTTCATTCCGCAGGGAATGTCAAGACCGCTCGCGCAGAGGCGGTGCTGCTGATCCTCCACCGACCGCGCACCGACGGCAACGTACGAAAGCACATCTGACAGGTAGCGGTGGTTTTCCGGATAAAGCATCTCGTCGGCGCAGGAAAAGCCTGTTTCGGAAAGTGCCCTCATGTGAAGTGAACGGACGGCGATAAGCCCCTTCAGCATATCCGGGCGCTCACTCGGGTCGGGCTGATGGAGCATACCCTTGTAGCCGTCGCCGGTCGTTCTGGGCTTGTTAGTGTATATGCGCGGCACGATGACGATCCTGTCGCTGACCCTGTCCTGCACCCTGCGGAGGCGGGAAATATAGTCAATGACCGAATCCTCGTGGTCGGCTGAGCAGGGACCGATGACAAGCAGAAATTTCCGCGACTCACCGGTAAAAATCTTTTTTATCTCCTCATCTTCCGCTTTCTTCAGCGCGGCAAGCTCCGGGGAGAGGGGATACTGTTCCTTTATCTCCTTCGGGATGGTAAGCTTTCTGTAAAATTCCATGTTCATGATGTATTACTTCCTTTCTCCGGCATCCGGGATATCATTTATCTGCGTCAAAAGCGTCGCGGCGTTCGGTCGAGCGGCGCATTATGTCCTTCATTGTGTCAAGGTCACCGTCTGCTATGCTGCGCTTCAGCTTCTCAAACTGGCGTGCGAAAAGCTCCATTTCGTTCAGCAGTGCCTTTTTGTTCAGCAGAAACAGCTCACTCCACATATTTTCGTTTATGTGCGCGATTCTCGTCAGATCGCGGAAGGAGTTTCCGGTGAAATCCTCAAGCCGTTCAAGACCGTTGCAGGTCATCAGCGTTATCGCAATGCAGTGAGCAAGCTGGGAAACGAAGGCTATCACCTCGTCGTGCTTCTCCGGGGTCAGCTCAACTATCCGTGCAAAGCCCATGTCGCGCCCGAGCTCCTTTGCAAGCTCAATGGCGCCCTGCGTGTTCTTTTCCGTCGGGGTGACGATGTAGTTCGCCTCGCAGAAGGAGCGGTCGGTGCTGTTTCTGACGCCGTACACCTCGCGTCCCGTCATCGGGTGGGCGGCGATGAATTCCACGTCCGGGCGGAGCATCGACTGTATTCTGTACACTATCGCGCTCTTTACTCCGGTCACGTCGGTTATCACCGTCCCGGGACGGAAATATTTCTGATTTTTTTCTATCCAGTCGACAAAAACGTGCGGATACAGCGCAAAGACTATCACATCCGCGCCCGCGATGATCTCCGGGTCGACCTCCGTGGTTCCGTAGTCGATTATTCCGTTTTCAAGTGCGTAATCCACCGAATCGCGGTCGAGGGTTATACAGCCGACGCTGTAATTCTTCTTTTTGAGTGCGATAGCATAGCTTCCGCCCATAAGGCCAAGGCCTACTATCAGTATCCTGTTTCTGCCGGGTATCATTGTTCCTTTTCCTTGTCTTTCCGGGCATTCCCGGAGTGATTTCTGTGGTTATTCCGCGCGAAGAGCCGCCAGATCGTCAAAAAATTCCGGGTAGCTCTTGTTCCCCGCGTCGGCGCCGACGATCTCCCCGCCGGTCACGGTGAGGAGGACGGCATTTGCCATGACTATCCTGTGGTCGTTGTGACCGTTTATCGGGACATTTGGCTTTTTCAGTATTTTCGGGGCGGTCACTGTTATGAAATCGTCGCCGACAGTCACAGGGACGCCGAATTTTGCAAGCTCGTCTGCCATTGCCTGCCCGCGGTCGCTCTCTTTTATCTTCAGCCGGTCGGTTCCGGTGAGGGTCACGCCGTTCAGCGCCGCCGCCGTTGCCATAAGCACCGGTGCAAGGTCGGGGCAGTCGGTGATATCGATGGTCGGCTTTCCCCGCACAAGACGGCAGAGGAGCCTTCTTATGACCGCATCGCCCTGCAGTGTTTCGTACTCCAGCCCCCCGACCTCAATATCGTTTCCGAGAGCAGCAAGTGCAAGAAAGAACGCGGCATTCGACCAGTCGCCCTCGACGGTGACATCGCACGGCGAATACCTCTGCCCGCCGGGGATAATGACCTTCATATCGGAGTTGAGTTCGGCGGTGACACCGAATGCCGAAAGTGCCTCGGAGGTCATGTCGATATACGGCTTTGACGCGACGGGCGGCTGAAGCTCGATGACGCTGTAGCCGTCGGTCAGCGGGAGCGCGAACATCAGCCCGCTGACGAACTGGCTTGAAATGTCGCCGGGGACTCTGAAATACCCGCCTTCAATTGGACCTGCGACGGTTATTCCCGACTCAGTTACCCCGAAGGGCAGCCCCTGACCGAGGCAGATGTTGCTGTAAACGCTGAGCGGACGCTGAAACAACCTTTCGGAGCCGGTAAAATCCGCGTCGTTCCCGGAAAGCAGGGCAATCGGGATGAAAAATCTCAGCGTGCTTCCGCTTTCGCGGCAGGGGAAAACGGCAGATCCCCGCTTTTTCGGGTCGGCGCCCTTCACGGTTATCACG
>FR891184.1:3563-4488 GCA_000433515.1 Candidatus Colimorpha enterica
TTCACGGTTATCACGTCTCCGCTCCTTGAATACTCCGCACCGAGCGCCGACAGGCAGTCAAGCGTTGCGTTTATGTCCTCTGAGCCGCCGACACCGCGCACCGTGCTTGTCCCATCGGCAAGTCCGGCGGCAATGAGAAGCCTGTGCGACTCGCTTTTTGACGGCGGCGCTTTAACCGTTCCGCGCAGACGGCATTTTTCGATTTTTATCGCCGAGTCTTTCATTTCAGTGCTCCGTCAAGCAGCTCCGCGATCCTTGCGGGGGTTATGTTTTCTATCCTGAAGCTGCCGATTTTATCGACGAACACCGCCGAAATGCAGCCGCCGCCGGATTTTTTGTCGTGAAGAATTGCCTCAAGTGCCCTTTTGCGGTCAAACTGCGCGCTTACCGGCAGGTTCAGCTTTTCAAGCACCGGGATAAGGCGCGCTCTGACCTCCGGAGAGCACATGGGGATCATTCCGAGCGCGACGCACTCGCCGTGGTAATAGCCGAGTCCAAGGCTCTCTACCCCGTGACCTATCGTGTGACCGAAATTCAGCACCCTGCGGAGTCCGGCTTCCTTCTCGTCCTTACCGACAACGTCGGCCTTCAGACGGAGCGACCGGACGATGATTTTTTCAAGGTCTTTTGCCGGGTCGCCGTTCTCAAACAGCGCGAAAAGGTCGGGATCGAAGGTCAGCGCCATCTTGACCGCCTCCGCAAGCCCGTTTGACACCTGACGCGCCGGGAGCGTTTTCGTCAGCGCCGGATCGACAATGACACCTTTCGGCTGACAGAACGCGCCGATTATGTTTTTTATGCCGTCAAGGTTCACCCCGGTCTTTCCGCCCACCGACGAATCGACGGAGGACAGGACGGTCGTCGGGATGTTGTAAAAGTCTATCCCGCGCATATACGATGCCGCCGCAAAGCCGGCAAGGTCTCC
>FR891185.1:0-1034 GCA_000433515.1 Candidatus Colimorpha enterica
GTCATTCCCGCCGCACCGCCTCCGATTATTGCGATCTTTTTCATATGCTGTGTCCCCGTCTGCAGCCGGGCGGCTTTCCCGATCCCGTTTTCGGGGAAGAAAGCCGCCCGGCAGTGTTTTTATTTGCGGCAGCTTCAGATCCTGCCCTTGTCATATACCTCATACTCGTCCCAGATGTTTTCAAGACGGGTAAAGACTCTCTCAAGCTCGCGCTGTTTTCTTCTCGATATCGCGACGATGAGCGCGTCAACGATGCTGAGCGGGGCGACAAGCGAATCGCCGAACGACGCCATGTCGCTCTTTGCAAAGAGTCTTGAGCCGGCGTAGGGAGCGATGGGAGAAGCCTCGCTGTCGGTTATCGCGATTATCTTTGCGTGCTGGGAGCTTGCGAACTCAACGGCGTTGATTATCCGCTTGGAGTAGCGCGGGAAGCTGATGGCGATGACCGCGTCGTCCTCCGATACCCGGAGAAGCTGCTCGAAAACCTCGCTGCCGCTGGTTGTCTGGACGAGGGAAACGTGTTCGAACATGAATCTGAAGTTGAAGGCGAGGAAGCTGGCAAGTATCGCGGAGCTTCTCATTCCGATTATGTAGATCTTCCTTGCGTGCATAAGCGCCTCGACCGCGCTGTCGAAATCGGCGTGGCTGACGGTTTCAAGGGTGGAACGTATCTTTGAAATATCGGAGTTCAGGACGCTTTCAAGCACGTCGCCGTTGCCGATCCTGTCGTTTGTCACCTCCATGCGCTGTACGGGGGTGAGGCGCATTCTGATAAGCTCCTGAAGCGCCGCCTGAAGCTCCGGATACCCCTCGAAGCCTATTGCGACGGCGAAGCGGACGACGGTCGATTCGCTGACTCCGGCGACCTCTCCGAGCTTTGATGCCGTCATGAAGGCGGCTTTTTCGTAATTTGTGATGAGGAAGTTGGCAATGGCGCGCTGACCCTTTGAGAACCGGGGAGCGTGCTTTTTGATTCTGTTGATAAGATCGTTGTTCATTGTATGACCGCCTTCACGGGGGAAGGCTTCCTTTCT
>FR891185.1:1138-4675 GCA_000433515.1 Candidatus Colimorpha enterica
CGCCTGCAGCCGCAAAAAAACACACGCCCGGCGGATATGCAGGCAGACAGCCCGAATCCTTCATATTCCGGTCATTTTACTCAATTATATTGCTGTTTTGCCGATTTGTCAAGTGCCGGAACGAAATAATCGGCTTATCAGGCGGCAAAATTCAAGTTTTTTCTTTCAATAAAGCGAAAAAAGCGTGTCGGCTCTTTACAAATCGCATAAAATATATTATAATTTAAGGAACGGACGGGAAATACCGCCCGACTTTAACCGGAGAAAAATCATATGAACAGAGCGGAAATACTTGCTTTGAGGACATACAGAAGCATTAAGGAAGAGCTTGCCTCGATAAAGGAGCGCGACCCCGCGGCGACAAGCGGGCTTGAGGTTGCGCTGCTTTATTCGGGGTTTCATGCGGTGCTTGCATACCGCGTGGCGCATATACTGCATACGCACGGTCACGTCCTCGGCGCGAGGGTGATAAGCCAGGGCGCGAAATTCCTCACCGGAATTGAGATCCACCCCGGCGCGAAGATAGGAAAGGGACTGTTTATCGACCACGGAAGCGGGGTCGTTATCGGAGAAACGGCGGAGATCGGCGACAACTGCACACTGTATCAGGGCGTCACCCTCGGCGGAACCGGAAAGGACGTCGGAAAGCGTCACCCGACCCTCGGAAACAATGTCATGATAGGCGCCGGGGCAAAGGTGCTGGGGCCGTTCAGGGTCGGCGACAATTCAAAGATCGCCGCAAACGCCGTGGTGCTCTCGGAGGTGCCTCCGGATTCGACTGCGGTCGGGATTCCGGCGAAGGTGGTAAAACGCAACGACAGAAGGGTCGATCTTGACCAGGTGCATATCCCCGACCCGGTGTCGCAGGAGCTTTGCCGGCTGACGCACAAAATCGAACTTCTTGAAAAACGCATATCGGAGCTTGAAAACGGAGAAAAATAAAATGAAGCTGTACAATACACTCACAAGGACAAAGGAAGATTTCTATACCAACGAGCCGGGAAAGGTGAAAATGTACACCTGCGGTCCGACGGTATATCACTATGCACACATCGGAAACCTCCGCACGTATATAATGGAGGACGCGCTTGTGAGAACGCTTGATTACCTCGGCTACAAGGTGAAGCGCGTCATGAACATAACCGACGTGGGACATCTGACCGGTGATTCCGACGAGGGCGAGGACAAGATGCTGAAGGGTGCGAAGCGCGAGCACAAGACGGTTATGGAGATCGCAAGGTTCTACACCGACGCGTTCTTTGCCGACTGCGAAGCCCTGAACATGAAGCGCCCCGATGTCACCCAGCCGGCTACCGGGTGCATTCCGGAGTTCATAAAGATGATTGAAAAGCTCCTTGCCGACGGCTATGCGTATATTTCCGGCGGGAATGTATATTTTGATATTTCAAAGCTGAAAAAGTACTATGTTTTCGGCGAGCACGATGCCGACGACCTTGAGGTCGGTGTGAGAGAGGGCGTCGGAGAGGACGCGAACAAGCGCAATCCCGCCGATTTTGCGCTCTGGTTCACGAAATCGAAGTTCGACGATCAGGAGCTGAAATGGGACAGCCCGTGGGGAGTGGGATATCCCGGCTGGCATATCGAGTGCTCTGCCATTTCCCTCAAATACTGCGGCGAATATCTTGACATTCACTGCGGCGGGGTGGACAATGCCTTCCCGCACCACACGAACGAGATCGCACAGTCCGAGGCTTATATCGGGCACAGGTGGTGCAATTTCTGGTTCCATGTCCTGCACCTCAACACCGCGAACGGAAAAATGTCGAAGTCAAAGGGCGAGTTCCTGACGCTGAGCCTGCTTAAGGAAAAGGGCTATGACCCGCTTGAGTACCGCTTCTTCTGCCTGCTTTCGCATTACAGAAAGCCGCTGATGTTCTCTTACGACGCGCTTGACAATGCCGCGACCGCTTACCGCAAGCTGAGGGCAAGAACCTCTGCGCTTGACAAGAACGGCGATATTGACGCTGCGGCGGCTGAAAAATATAAAGCCGCTTTTGCAGAGGCTGTCGGGAACGATATCAACACTTCGCTTGCGATAACCGCGGTTTACGACGTTCTTAAAGCGGATATCGGCGACGCGACAAAGTATTCGCTGATAAAGGATTTCGACAGGGTTCTTGCGCTTGACCTCACAAAGCCGCTTCCCGTGAAGGAACAGCCGGAGGAGGAGTGCGACCCGTGGATAACCGGGCAGATTGCTCTCCGTGCCGCCGCAAAGAAGGAAAAGAATTTTGCCGAGGCGGACAGGATAAGAAATGAGCTTGCCGCTATGGGCATAACCCTTGTCGATACCAAAGAAGGAACGCACTATATAAGAAATTCCTGATGCATTTTCCGGAAAGGAGAACCGCACATGAAAAAACGGAGCATGGCACAGCTTGCCGTTCTGCTGGTGCTGGCGCTTTCGTCCTGCGGGATAATCACAATAAACAGACCCGGTCAGATGACTGACTCCGGCGGCACGACCGGCACCGACATCACGGCTCCGACGTGGGAATCCAAGGATTATCCGACGATGCCGGAGGAGGATTATTCCGGCATGGCGAAGAAAAAGACGGACAGTCTTCCCGCAGCCGACCTTTCCGGCAGATCGGTCATTTTTGCCGCCGCTTCCGAGACGGGAGATATCTTCAACGCGGAATCGGAGACATATTCTCAGGCGGCGCTTTACCGTGACAGCCTTGTCGCCGGGAGGTACAACGCAAAGGTGATAAGCCTCTTTTCGTCCGCGTCACAGCTTCTTTCCGATGCAAAGGCGGCGGACAAGTCCGGGGATTATTATGCCGATTTTGCCGTGATAAGAAGCGGGGACGTTCCGGCTTACTGTTCCGGCGGGTATCTGCGCAATCTGAAATCGCTGCTTTTCACGGAGCTTGACGACGAGTGCTATGACAGCCGCGCAACGGCTCAGCTGACCGTCGGCGGAGTTGTCATCGGAACGGCGGGATGGGCGGTAAGACAGCCGGAGAACTACGGATGCCTTTATCTGAACCTCACCCTCGGAGAGAAATACGGGATAAAGCCGGATTACGGCAGACTTGTTTCCGGAGGGTTCACGTGGGACGTGCTTTTTGAGAGCATGAAGCTGATGCCGGAGGACGGGATACGGTTTGTCAGCCGTGACGGTGTTTCGCCGCTTGTGGCCGGGCTGTTCTTCTCGACCGGGCAGAATTATCTGTCAAATTCGGACGGATACTCGCTTGCCTGCCGGAACGACATCACCGAAAGGTTTGTTTCCGACATGAAAACGCTGCTGTCAATGCGCACCGACAGCATAAAAAAGAACATCACGGTCGCCGATGAGTCGGGTGCGGAATCGGAAAAAGAGGTCACGCTGACCGGCACGGATATTTTTCTTACCGGAGAGGCTCTGGTGCTTTCCGGAACCCTCGGAACCATGAAGGAGATAAAGAACTGCGGCTTTATGTGGGAGGCGCTTCCGCTTCCGAAAACCGACGGGACACAGGCGAAATACAGCACGCCGCTGTCGTCGGATGCCCCCGTGATAACCGCGCT
>FR891185.1:4682-12187 GCA_000433515.1 Candidatus Colimorpha enterica
CCCCCGTGATAACCTCGCTTGCGTCTGCCGACAATCCCGAATCGGCGGGGTATGTTCTCCGGGCGGTGAATACCGCGTCGTACGGGTACATCGAACGCTGTTTCTTTGCCGAGGCGCAGAGTGAGTACATCACCGGTGTCCATACCCCTGACATGATGGAGCTTATCTGTCAGGACCCGGTGTATGACCATGCGGCAATGTTCGGAGCGTCGTCGAAAAACCTGAGAAACGGGACGTACAACGCCGTCGTTTCCGCGGTTACCGGGTCGAAATCGCTGAAAAGCTGCCTTGACGCGGCAAAAGCGTCGCTGAACGCATATATCGGATCGCTTTCGTGAGTCCGGAGAAATGTTAAATTTGTATGAATGCAGCCGATACGGTTTACAAAACGGAACGGTTGTGATATAATATACCCGTATTGCGTTGCCCCGGCTCCCGGGGAAAGGGCATATGCCGCGTTCACCCGCCGGCTGCTGAGGCAATCGCTTATTAATTATTTTTATGAGGTGAAAACATCATGACAGCAGAAATCAAAAAGAGCATTATCGAACAGTACGCCACCCACGAGGGTGACACCGGTTCCCCCGAGGTACAGATCGCTATCCTTACCTACAGGATCAACAACCTGACCGAGCATCTCAAGTCCAACAACAAGGATCATCACAGCCGCCGCGGACTTCTCAAGATGGTCGGTCACAGAAGAAATCTCCTCAATTACCTCATGAACACCGATATCGAAAGATACCGTGAAATCATCGGGAAGCTCGGTATCAGAAAGTAATACCGGGCGGGGTCGGAAACCTCTTTCAGTAAACGCCCCACCGGATGGAAACAGCTCTTATGTGGGGAACCTTGCCGCAGGGCAGGGTTCCTCACTGTTGCGTTTATTACCCTGATTCAGGGATAAAATATGATTTTCGCTTCCCGCGTCGCGGGAGGCGGTGTAAAGACGGAGGAAGAAAAAAGTATGTTTGAAAATTACAGAGTATTCGAATACGAACTTGCGGGAAGACCGCTGAAGATAGAGACGGGAAAGCTCGCCGGACTGGCAAACGGCTCCTGCCTTGTGAGATACGGCGATACCGCCATTCTCGCAACCGCGACCGCAAACGCAAAGCCCCGCGAAGGGATCGATTTCCTGCCGCTGTCGGTCGATTTTGAAGAGAGACAGTATTCTGTCGGAAAGATCCCCGGCGGATATTTCAGAAGAGAGGGCAAGCCGTCGGAAAAGGCGATACTTACCTCCCGTGTCATCGACCGCCCGATACGCCCCCTGTTCCCGAAGGACCTGCGCAATGACGTTTCCCTCAACCTGACCGTCATGTCGGTTGACAACGACTGCTCGCCGGAAATCTCGGCAATGCTCGGTGCGTCAATCGCGCTGTCAATCTCCGATATTCCGTGGAACGGACCTATCGCCGGAGTTTTTGTCGGACTTGTTGACGGAGAGTACATCATCAACCCGACTGCCGCCCAGAGAGAAAAGAGCCGCCTTGAGCTTACCGTTGCCGGGACTGCAGAGAAGGTCGTTATGATCGAAGCCGGTGCAAAGGAAGTTTCCGACGACGAAATGTACGACGGGATCATGCTTGCTCACGAGGAGATAAAGAAGCTCATCGTATTCATAAACAGCATCGTTTCAGAGATCGGAAAGCCGAAGTTCGGTTATCAGTCTGGTGAATTCGACCACGAAATGTTCGACAAGGTCTTTGATTTCTGCGAGAAGGACGTCATGTTCGCTCTCGACACTCCCGACAAGACTGTCCGCGATGAGAGAATGGTCCCGATAAAGGATGCCATCGTTGAAAGGTTCAGCGGGGAATATCCCGATATCGATTCGAGAATGGAAGAACTTATCTACAAGATCCAGAAGAAGATCGTCCGCCGCTGGCTCATCAACGACAAGAAGCGCGTTGACGGCAGAAGAATGGACGAGATCCGTCCGCTTGCCGCAGAGGTCGATCTCCTTCCCAGAGCGCACGGCTCGGGACTCTTCACGAGAGGTCAGACTCAGGTTCTCACGGTTGCTACCCTCGGCACCCTCGGCGATCAGCAGATGCTTGACGGCATCGACGAGGAAGAGTCGAAGAGATATATGCACCACTACAATATGCCCGGCTACTCTACCGGCGAGGCAAAGCCCGTCCGCTCTCCCGGAAGACGCGAGATCGGTCACGGCGCACTTGCAGAGCGTTCGCTCGTTCCCGTGCTTCCCTCGGTAGAGGAGTTCCCGTATGCCATCCGCTGCGTGTCCGAGGTCCTTTCCTCCAACGGTTCGACCTCTCAGGCGTCTGTCTGCGGCTCCACCCTTGCGCTTATGGCGGCAGGCGTGCCGATAAAGGCTCCCGTTGCCGGTATCTCCTGCGGTCTTATCACCGAGGACGACGGCACATGGACGACCATGATAGACATCCAGGGGCTTGAGGACTTCTACGGCGACATGGATTTCAAGGTTGCCGGAACCCATAAGGGCATCACCTCGATCCAGATGGACCTCAAGATCGACGGACTTACCCCCGAGATCATCCGCGCGGCTCTCGAGACCACCCACAAGGGACGCGATTACATCATCGACGAGATCCTTCTCAAGGCGATAGACAAGCCGAGAGACGATGTTTCCGAGTACGCACCCAAGATGATCAGCATGAAGATCAATCCCGAGAAGATCGGTGACGTTATCGGACCGAAGGGCAAGGTCATTCAGAAGATCCAGTCCGAGACAGGGACAGAGATCAGCATAGAGGAGGACGGCTCCGTATTCATCGCCGCGGTCAAGCGCGACGGCGGTCTTGCCGCAGAGAAGATGATCCGCGACATCGTGTTCGAGCCGGAGATCGGCGCGGTATACGAGGGAACCGTTACGAGAGTTATCCCGATCGGCGCGTTCGTTGAGTTCGCACCCGGCAAGGAGGGGCTTGTCCACATCTCCAAGCTTGCTCATACAAGAGTCGAAAAGGTGGAGGACGTCTGCAATGTCGGAGACAGGCTGACCGTCAAGTTCCTCGGAATCGACGAAAAGGGCAGGATGAACCTTTCTCATAAGGACACTCTCCCCCGTCCCGAGGGAATGCCGGATACCGAGCCGGTCGAGCGTCCCCGCAGACCCTTCAGACCGAGACGCGACCGCTGAACGGCTGACAATATAAGTAAATAATGATGGTGCAGAAGCTCTGAAGCGGGTTTCTGCACCCTTTATTTTTGCTTTTTGACTTTACAGGACGGCGGAACGGTGGTATAATATCAGTTGTAATATATGAGAATCGGGCGGAAAGGCGGGATATTTTGTACCGGATAATGATAGTTGAGGACGACAGGCAGATATCCTCGGCAATAAAGCGCGGGCTTTCGGCGTGGGGCTGTGATGTCTGCGAAACGGAGGATTTCACGGCGGTGACCGGGATATTCCGGGATTATTCGCCGCATCTTGTGCTGCTTGACATTTCGCTTCCGTTCTGCGACGGGTACTACTGGTGCCGCGAGATACGGAAGATATCAAGCGTGCCGGTTATATTCATCTCGTCGGCATCCGACAGCATGAATATAGTCATGGCAATGAATATGGGCGGGGACGATTTTGTGGTAAAGCCCTTTGATATGGGGGTGCTTACCGCAAAGGTCAGGGCGCATCTGCGCAGAGCCTACGATTTCGGCAGTCAGCCTTCATATCCGGAACACAGAGGAGCAAGGCTCAACACCTCCGAGGCCTCACTTATGTACGACGGGAAAAGCATCCGGCTGACAAAGAACGAATACCTGATTCTTCTGACCCTGCTTGAGAAAAAGGGGAGTATTGTGAGCCGCAGTACGCTTATGGAGAGGCTGTGGGAGACGGACTGCTACGTTGACGAGAACACGCTGACCGTGAACATGACAAGACTGCGCAAGAAGCTGGATTCCGAGGGGCTTTGCGACTTCATAACAACGAAAAAAGGGCTCGGATATATCATTGAAAAGGGAGGCTGACGGTGTTTTTGGGATATTTAAGGCGCCGCGCGGGTGATATCGCGGTCATTGCGGTATGTGCGGTGATATTTGCGGCGGTGTTCCGGCTGTTCGGAATCGAAGCGGCTGCCGTGCGTTACGGGGCGGCGCTCTGCGGTGCCTTTTTCGCGGTGTTCGCCGCCGCGGATTACATTCTGTACCGCCGCAGGGTTTCGGAGCTTGAGGAGATAAAGAGCCGCATAACCATTTCCTGCGAGGGGCTTCCGAAGACAAAGGACGGAGTCGTTTCCGCCTTCACCGGGATGGTGACGGAGCTGTACGGCGCACTCCGCAGTGCGTGTGACGAAGCGGAAAGAAGAAAAAGAAACGACAGCGAGTATTACACCCTCTGGGTGCACCAGATAAAGACCCCGATAGCGGCAATGCGGCTGATCCTGAGCGAGAGCGACACGGAGGAAGCGCACGGGCTGCTTGAGGGGCTTTTCAGGATCGAGCAGTATGTCGATATGGTCATGGCGAAGAGCCGGCTGGAGTCAGACACTACGGACTATCTGCTGAAGGAATACCTCATCAGCGATATTGCACGGTCGGCGATAAGAAAATTCGCACCGCAGTTCATAAGGAAAAAAATAAAGCTGAATTTCGACGTACCGGATGTTCCCGTCGTGACCGACTCGAAGTGGCTGGGCTTCGTTGTCGGGCAGGTGCTTTCAAATGCGCTGAAATACACTAACGAGGGTTCTGTCTCGGTTTATCTTGAAAAGCCGCTTACGCTTGTCATCCGGGACACCGGGATCGGCATCAGTCCGGAGGATCTGCCGCGGATATTCGAGAGCGGTTACACCGGGAGCGCGGGGAGACTTGACAGAAAGGCTTCCGGAATAGGTCTCGGGCTTTGCAGGGCGGTGTGCGGCAGGCTCGGACACGTCATACGGGCGGAATCGGAGGTCGGGGTCGGCACGGCGGTGTATATCGGCCTTGACAGGCGGGAAACCGGCGCGGAATGACGGGGTTTCTTACGCTTTTGTAAGTTTCGGAGGGAAAACGTAAGCCGGAAGCATGGCTGCGCTTTCCCTTTTTCTGATATAATGGACGTGTAAGAAAAAAACAGAGCTCCGGTCATGCGGAGTTCTGCCGAAAGGAACGGTAAATTCAATGAATCTGCTTGAAGTAAGAAATCTGAAAAAGATATACACGACAAGGTTCGGAGGAAACCGCGTGACGGCACTTGAAAACGTCTGCTTTGATGTGGCGGAAGGAGAGTATGTCGCGATTATGGGTGAGTCCGGGTCAGGGAAGACCACGCTTCTCAACATTGTGGCAACGCTTGACAGACCGACCTTTGGGGAGGTGCTTCTCAACGGGAGAGACATATGCCGGGTAAAGGATTCGGAGGCTGCGGTGTTCAGGCGTGAGCATCTCGGTTTCGTTTTTCAGGATTTCAACCTGCTTGACTCGTTTTCGGTGCGGGACAACATTTTCCTGCCGCTTGTTCTTGCGGGGATGAAGTACCCGGAGATGGAGAGAAGGCTGACTCCGATAGCCTTTGACCTCGGAATCGGCGACATCCTCGGAAAATTCCCATACGAAATATCCGGCGGTCAGAAGCAGAGGGCGGCGGTCGCAAGGGCGCTGATCACGGAGCCGGAGATTATTCTTGCCGACGAGCCTACGGGAGCGCTTGATTCGCGTTCCTCCGATGAGCTGTTAAGGCTGTTTTCCGGGATAAACGGCAGAGGACAGACGATACTTATGGTCACTCACTCGGCAAAAGCCGCAAGCCGCGCCGGACGGGTGCTGTTCATAAAGGACGGCACGGTGTTCCACCAGCTCTACCGCGGTCAGAGCAGCGACGAGGAGATGTATCAGAAGATCTCCGACTCACTCACCGTCATTGCCACGGGAGGCGGGATAAGATGAGAGCGGGACTTTATTTCCGCCTTGCCGGCGGCAACATCAGAAAAAACGGGAAGGTATATTTCCCGTATATCCTGACCTGCGTCTGCATGATATCGATATTCTATATCACCGCGTTCCTTTCGCGGGATCCCGGTGTGCGGGCTATGAGGGGCGGGAATTCGCTTTCGGTTACGCTGTCCTTCGGGTGTGCCGTTGTGGGGATATTTTCGGCGATATTCCTTTTCTACACAAACAGCTTTATCGTCAAGCGCAGACGGCGGGAGTTAGGGCTTTACAACATCCTCGGCATGGCAAAGCACAACATTGCGGAGGTCATGTTCGTCGAGAATGCGATAATCGGCGCGGCAGGACTGGTATTCGGTCTTGTCTTCGGAGTGCTTCTGTCAAAGCTGGCGCAGATGTGCCTGTTCCGGCTTATGGGTCATGTCGCCGGGTTTGACTTTTATGTAAGCGTTCCGCTCCTGCTGACGACTTCGGCTGTTTATGCAGTGATATTCACCGTGATCTATCTCGGTTCGCTGAAAAGGCTCGGAACGGCAAGCCCCATAGAGCTTCTGCACGAGAGCAGCGTGGGTGAGCGCGCGCCGAAGGGCAATCTGCCTGCGGCTCTTGTCGGTCTTGTGATCCTCGGTTCCGGTTACTGGCTTGCCCTGTCGATAAAGGATCCTCTGCAGGTGACGCTGCTGTTTTTTGTCGCGGTGATACTCGTCATTATCGGGACATATATGCTTCATATCCGGCAGCGTGATGTTTCTGCAGCTTCTCAGGAAGAACCGGCGGTATTATTACTCCAAAAAGCACTTTGTGCCTGTCTCCGGGATGAGCTACCGTATGAAGCGCAACGGCGCGGGGCTTGCGTCCATCTGCATTCTCTCGACGATGGTGGTGGTTACGCTTTCATCGGTCATGAGTCTTTATATCGGGCTGAAGGACACACTGCGGACAAGATACTGCCGTGACTATATTGTTACGGTCAGAAACTGCGGAGAGGCTTCCGCCGATGCCGTGAGTGAGTACATCGGTTCTCTGATATCCGGATCCGGGCTTAAGGCAAAGAACCTTGTGAAGCTGCGTTATTTTATCGGCTACGGGAAGATTTCCGGGGGAAATGTCGATTTCGGCGCGGACGGGCTGCTGTCGCATATCTATGCGGTTTCCGCAGCCGATGCCGGCGTTTCACTGCAGGAGGGCTGTGCGCTTGTCAGCGCGGAGGACGGGACGCCCTTTGAGACACTGTCGTTTGAAGGGTGGAGGAGCTACACCGTGACCGGCGAGGCTCCGGACCTTCCGATACCGGAATCCTCCTGGTCAGGTGCCGTGAGGATCGTTCTGCCGGACAGCTCCGATATTTACGGGATGGCTGATTTTTACTCCGTCTCAAGGCACGGGGCGGAGGAGGGACGGACGCTTCCGGACCTCTGTATCGGATTTGATGCCGTCGGAAGCAGTGACGAAAAGTCCGGGCTGAGTGACAGGATCGGAAACGGTATCGGCAAAGCCCTTGAATCCGGTGACGGGTATGAGTCCTATCGCTGTACCGGCATTGAGCCGGAGCTTGACGATTTTCTTGCCGCCTACTCCGGGCTTCTCTTCATCGGTATCCTTCTCGGTGCGGCGTTCGTGGTTGCGGCGGTGCTTATCAT
>FR891185.1:12237-18200 GCA_000433515.1 Candidatus Colimorpha enterica
AGGGTTATGAGGATCAGTCGCGCTTCGGGATCATGCAGAAGGTGGGAATGACGGTCGGGGAGATACGTACTTCGGTCAATTCGCAGATACTGACGGTGTTTTTCCTGCCGCTTGCTGTCTCGGCTGTTCACATGGGCTTTGCCTTTCCGATGGTGAACCGGGTGCTTCAGCTGTTCGGGCTGGTCAACGTGAGACTGTTCCTTGCGGTCACGGCGGGCGTGTTCCTTGTCTTTGCGCTGTTCTATGTGATCGTATATGCCGTTACCTCAAAGGCGTATATCTCGATAATCAGCATAAAACCGGCAAGGCGGGCTGCCTGACTGCGGGAGTATAACGAAAAGGTGCTGTAAGAAACCCAGGACGGGTTTTTACGGCACCTTTTTCCGGTTTGCAGCGCTTCCGTGAATCTGTGCTTGACATTTCGTTATCGGTAATGTATAATTATACGTGAATGACGATTTTTTTCATCAGGAGAATATCATATATGATTACAAAACAGCTTTTCGGAACCTTCGGCGGCAAGGATGTCTTTGCCTATACCCTTACCAACAAAAACGGCGCTTCGGTGACGGTACTTACCTACGGCGGCATTATGAGCAAGCTTATCGTGCCCGACAGAAACGGGAAAATGGGTGACATTATCTGCGGATTTGACAGCATCGCCGACTATGTTGCCGAAAGGAAATCCTATTTCGGCGCGATAATCGGCAGGTACGGCAACCGCATTTCCGGCGGCGGCTTCACGCTGAACGGCGAAAGATACAATATCGCGCTCAACGAGAACGGCAGGTGCCATCTTCACGGCGGAAACGTCGGCTTCAACAGAAAGATATGGGACGCAGACGCGGTTACCGGAGAGGGCTTTGACAGGCTTGTCCTCACGCTCTTCTCGCCCGACGGTGAGGAGGGCTACCCGGGCAATCTTTACGTAACCGTTACCTACACGTTCGACGATGACAACGCTCTCACCATTCACTATGAGGCTGACAGCGACCGCGATACCGTTCTCAACCTTACAAGCCACACATATTACAACCTGAACGGCTACGACGGCGGTTCGGTGCTTGAGCAGGAGCTTATGATAAATGCCGACCGGTACGACGAGGTCAACGAGCTTCTTCTTCCGTACAGGGAGCCGGTGCCGGTCGAGGGAACCGCTTTCGATTTCAGGACTCTCCGTCCCATCGGTCAGACATATGACCACAACTTTGTCATAAACGGCAAGCCCGGAGAGTTCCGTCCCGGTGCGGAGGCTTACGACCCCAAAACAGGGCGCACGCTGACCATGTACACCGACACCCCGGCGGTTCAGCTCTATACTGCCGGCGGAATGAACGGAAAAACTCCCTTCAAGGGCGGTGTTCCGGAAAAGCTGTATCATGCGTTCTGCCTTGAAACGCAGTACAGCCCCGACACTCCCAACCGTCCTTATATGCCTCAGTGCACGCTTAAGGCGGGAGAAAAGTACGACTCGACGACGAAGTATGTCTTCGGTGTGAAGTAAAATCAAAATCACGGTGCCGCCGGACCCTTTCCGGCGGCATTTTTTGTACCGGAATCGGAATTTCTTCGCTTTGCTACTGGATTTTTGCGCGGCAGTATGCTATAATTATCTTACCAAAATCATCGGAGGAATACCGTATGTCAAAAAAGTATACAATCGGGCTTGATTTCGGAACGCTGTCCGGACGGGCGGTGCTTGTGAGCGTGTCCGACGGAGAAGAGCTCGGGTACCGCGAATTCAGTTATCCGCACGCTGTCATGGACGGGGAGATACCCACCGGGAGAAAGCTCAAGCCGGAATCGGCGCTTCAGTATCCGCAGGATTATCTTGACGCGCTTGCAAACACCGTTCCGCAGCTTCTTTCGGAGTGTGGGGTGGACAGGCGCGATGTTATAGGCGTCGGCGTGGATTTCACTGCCTGCACTATAATGCCGGTCTATGCAGACGGAACGCCGCTCTGCATGACGGAAAAGTGGAGTGATGAGCCGAACGCATACGTCAAGCTGTGGAAGCATCACGGGGCGCAGAAGTATGCGGACATGATAAACGATCTTGCGGAAGCGCGGGGAGAGGCATGGCTGAAGCGCTACGGCGGAAAGACCTCCTGCGAGTGGGCGTTTGCCAAGATGCTTGAGACATATTCCGAGGCGCGCGGGGTGTACGACGATGCGGATATTTTTATCGAGGCGGGCGACTGGCTTGTCATGAAGCTCTGCGGAAGCCTGAAAAGAAGCGCGTGCATGGCGGGCTACAAGGCGCTGTGGAGCCGTGAGGACGGCTATCCCGACCGGGATTTCTTCGGGCAGCTTTCGGAGGGCTTTGCCGGTGCGGCGGAGGACAAGCTGAGAGGCGAGGTGGTTCCCGCCGGTGCTTACTGCGGAGGACTGACGGAGGAGGCGGCAGAGCTTCTCGGACTTGAGCCGGGGACTGCGGTCGCCGCCTGCATAATCGACGCTCATGCAGCGGTTCCGTCTCTCGGAGGCGACTGCGAGGGGAAGATGCTGATGATAATCGGCACATCGACCTGTCACATCAGCCTGTCGGATAAGCTGTCATACGCAGAGGGGATCTGCGGGGTGGTGCTTGACGGGGTAATGCCGGGATTTTATGCTTACGAGGCGGGGCAGGCGTGCGTGGGCGACTGCTTTGCATGGTTTATCGACAACTGCGTACCGGAAAGCTATATGAATGCGGCACGGGAAAGAGGAATGAATATCCATAAATATCTCCGCTCGCTTGCCGGAAAGAAAAAGCCGGGAGAAAACCGTCTTATCGCGCTTGACTGGTGGAACGGAAACCGCTCGGTCCTCGGAGACAGCCGGCTGTCGGGGCTTATCCTCGGGCTTAATGTCGGAACAAAGCCGGAGGACATATACCGCGCCCTTATCGAGTCAACGGCATACGGCACCCGCATGATAGTTGACAATTACGGTGAAAACGGTGTTCCGGTGAAGGAGATCTATGCGACCGGCGGCATTGCCGACAAGGATCCCTTTACCATGCAGATATATGCAGACGTCCTCGGCAGAGAGATAAGGATCGCCGGGGCATCGAACGGTCCGGCGCTCGGCTCCGCGATATTTGCGGCAGCGGCGGCAGGTGCCGGAAACGGCGGTTACCGCGATGCATTTGCCGCATCGGAGGCGATGGGCAGGGTAAGACCGACTGTCTACCGACCGATCCCGGAAAATGCCGCGGCTTATGAAAGGCTGTTCCGCGAGTACAGAACGCTTCACGATTATTTCGGGCGCGGCGGCAACGGCGTTATGAAGAGACTGAAGGAAGACTGCGTGTGATCTGAATCTGCTGTCGAAAAACTCAATTCCGGGTTTTTCGACAGCAGTTTTTTTTAATTCCCGTGCGCGGATTTGCAATGCTGTTCGCCTGATTTGCAATTGCGGTAAAAGACGGTCAAAGCTATAATTAGAACAAAATCAATCACAGACCGCGCTTATATGGGCGGCGGTCACTGAAACGGAGCAGATAATATGAGATTTATACCGGGACTTGTTTCGATCAGCTTCAGGGCGCTGTCCGTCGGTGATATTATCGGTGTCACGACTGATGCAGGGCTTGAGGCTGTCGAGTGGGGAAGCGATGTACACGTTCCCGCGGGTGACATTGCCGCCGCGGAAGCCGCGAAAAAGAAAACCGTGGCTGCCGGGCTGTCAATGCCTGAGTACGGCTCGTACTATGTCCTCGGAAGCGGGGAGGACATTGAGAAAACCGTCACGTCAGCCCGCATACTCGGCATCACGAATGTGCGTATCTGGGCGTGGAACATGTCGGCGTCCGAAATGTCGCCGGAGGTTTACGCAAAGGTCGTTGACGATGCAAAGAGCATCTGCGGCAGGTATCCTGACATCAGGTTCTGCCTTGAGTGCCACAACCAGACGGTTACGCAGGAGTATACCGACGAGCTGAAGTTTTTCTGTGATGTCGGCAGAAAGAATCTCATGACGCTGTGGCAGCCGAACCAGTTCAGGACGCATTCATGGAACATGGAGTCGGTCAGAGCATTGCTTCCGTATATTTACGGCGTTCATGTGTTTTCATGGGAGGGAAAAAATATGCTCCCGCTTGACGCGCATACCGACAGGTGGGCGGAATATTTAAGCATTCTTCGCGGTTCAGAGCGTGAGACAATGCCGCTTATGCTTGAATTCATGCATGACAACCGTCCGGAGTCGCTTCCGGAAACGGCGCAGACCCTGAAAAAATGGATAAAGGCGGCGGAGTGATGGAAAACGTGAAGAGAAAAGCCTGCACGTCATTTGCCGAATTCAGCGAACAGAATGCCGCGACAGGTGCCGGGCTTCCTTATTCCCGTGATATCTCCTGTCTCGGCGACAGCGTTGATATCGGGGGAAAAACTGCCCGCAACCGGCTTGTATGTCAGGCAATGGAGGGCTGCGACGGAAATCCCGACGGAACTCCGGGAGAGCTGACCGAAAGAAGATACCTGCGCCTTGCGGAGGGCGGGGCGGGCATCATATGGTTCGAGGCGACCGCCTGTCTGAGGGAGGGACGGGCAAACCCGCGTCAGCTGTGGCTTTATAAGGACAATATCGGCGCGTTTGCGTCTCTTGTCGATAAGATCCGAGAGGCGGGGATGAAGGCGAACGGATATGCGCCGCTTGTTATAATGCAGGACACCCATTCCGGCAGGTACAGCAAGCCGGACGGCAGACCCGCGCCGATAATCGCGTACAACAACCCGATCCTTGAGAAGGACGGAGGGCTTCCTGAGGAGTGCATTGCGACGGATGACTATCTTGACCGCGTCGGAGAGGCGCTTGTGAATAATGCCGTGCTTGCCGAAAAAGCCGGATTTGACGGTGTTGACATAAAATGCTGTCACCGGTATCTGAATTCCGAGCTTCTTTCGGCATACAACCGGGAGGGAAGGTACGGAGGCGCTTTTGAGAACCGGACGAGGCTTCTCTGCGAAAGCATTTCCGGGGCGGCTGCCGGGACGTCGGAGGATTTCATAGTCACCTCAAGGCTGAATGCCTATGACGGATTTGAATATCCGAACGGCTTCGGTGTGAAGAAGGACGGCGGGACGGATTTTGACCCGACGGAGCCGGTCATGCTGATAAAAAGGCTGTATTCGCTCGGTGTGCGCGTGCTTGATATTACTATGGGCAACCCGTATTTCAACCCGCACGTCAACCGTCCGTTTGCCGCCGGACCGTATGAGCCGCCGGAGCACCCGATGACCGGAGTCGCGCGTATGCTTGAGGGAACGGCTGAGCTTAAACGCTCGGTGCCGGAGATGAAGATAGTTTCCTCCGGGCTTACCTATCCCGGAGCTGCCGCTCCGAACGTGGCGGCGGCTTATATTTCGGACGGGAAATTCGATTTTGCCGGGTTCGGCAGAATGATACTTGCATATCCGGAATTTGCCCGCGACATACTTGAGGGCGGCGGACTTGACCCGAAAAGGATATGCATCTGCTGCTCGAAATGCACTGAGCTCATGAGATCCGGCAGTACGCCGGGGTGTGTGGTGAGGGACGGACTTTACGCCGCGCTTTACCGCGAAATGAAAAAACAGAATTAACCGGACAGGGGGAAAACAACATGAAAACAGTAATGATAACAGGCTGCAACGGCGGCATAGGAAAGGCATCGGTCAGAAAATTTCTTTCGGAGGGCTGGCACGTTGTCGGCATGGATGTTGCCGATACTCAGGCGGAAAATGCCGGTGATCCGGCATTTACGTACGTGAAGGGCGATCTTTCAAAAAAGGAGAGCCGGGAGAATTTTATTGCGGCTGCGCTTGCGGTGTCGGGAAAGATCGATGCGCTTGTCAATGTTGCCGGAGTTGCTCCGAGGGTCAGAAACGACATCCTTGAGATGACTGAGGAGAGCTATGACTTTGTCATGGGCATAAACACTAAGGGAACTTTGTTCCTGACGCAGGCGGTCGCCAAGCACATGATCGGGAACGACG
>FR891185.1:18315-19035 GCA_000433515.1 Candidatus Colimorpha enterica
GGCGGGTGTTTCGATGATAACCGCTCTCTTTGCCGACAGGCTGGCGGGAGAGGGAATCATGGTCAACGAAATAAGACCCGGAATAATCCGAACCGGAATGACAGCGACGGTTCAGGCGAAGTACGATGCGCTTATCGACGGCGGGCTGCTTCCCATAAAGCGCTGGGGAGAGCCGGAGGACGTGGCTGACGCGGTTTATGTCCTCTGCTCCGGAGTGCTGCCCTATGTCACCGGGCAGTCGGTAGATGTTGACGGCGGATATCACATAAGGCGCCTGTGACGGACGGTTTGTTATGAAGATATTTGAATATGACGTAATTATCATCGGTACCGGTGCTGCGGGCTACAATGCCGCGTGCCGGATAAAGGAGGACGGAAGGCTTTCCTGCGCGATCGTTACCGAGGGGGTTGACTGCGGAACGTCGCGCAATACCGGCAGCGACAAGCAGACATACTATAAGCTCGGTCTCGGCGGCGACAGCCCCGACAGCGTGAGAAAAATGGCTTCCGATCTGTTTGCAGGAGGAAGTGTGGACGGCGACAACGCGCTGTGCGAGGCGGCTCTGTCGGTCAGGTGCTTCATGAACCTGTGCGAGCTGGGTGTGAAATTCCCGGTGAACCGTTACGGGGAATATGTCGGCTACAAGACCGACCATGACCCGTATGCAAGGGCGACCTCTGCCGGACCTCTCACCTCAAGGGACATGACGGAGGCGCTTC
>FR891185.1:19084-21568 GCA_000433515.1 Candidatus Colimorpha enterica
GGTTTACGACGGGTATCTTGTCGTTGAGGTGATGAAGAACGGAAACCGCGTCTGCGGCATCATGTGCATCGGAAAGGCGACCGGAGAGACTGTCTGCTTCAGATGTGCGGACGTGATCGCCGCCGTCGGAGGTCCTGCCGGAATATATGCCGACAGCGCGTATCCGGAGTGCCATACCGGAAGCACCGGGGTATTTCTTGAAGCCGGTGCCGCGGCTCAGAATCTTACCGAATGGCAGTACGGGCTTGCGTCGGTGTCTCCGAGATGGAACGTTTCCGGGACATATATGCAGGTCCTTCCGCGGTTCGTATCTGTTGATCCCGACGGGACGGAGCACGAATTCCTCGACGATTATTTCTCCGACCGTTACGGGGCGCTGTCAGCCGTTTTCCTGAAGGGGTATCAGTGGCCGTTTGACAGCCGGAAGGTGCTTGACGGCTCGTCGGTAATCGATCTGCTTGTCTACCGTGAAAAGGTTCTGAATCACCGGCGGGTATATCTTGATTTCACGAAAAATCCCTTTGGGCTTGAGGAGATAGATTACCGGAAGCTGTCGGGCGAGGCGCGGGAGTATCTTGAAAAGGCGGGAGCCTGCTTCGGCAGACCGATCGACCGGCTTCTTAAGATGAATCCCCCTGCGGTCAGCCTGTACCTCGGAAAGGGCAGGGATATATCTGCGGAATATCTTGAGATATCGCTCTGCGCACAGCACTGCAACGGAGGGCTATCCGTCGATATGTGGTGGCAGACCTCGGTGCGGGGGCTTTTTGCCGCGGGAGAGTGCGCGGGAACTCACGGAGTCACCCGTCCGGGCGGCTCGGCGCTGAATGCCGGGCAGGTCGGTTCGCTGCGCGCGGCGCTTTACATATGCAGCTATCCGAACGAAAAGACTTCCGATGCGGAATTTCTGCCGATACTTAAAAAATGCGCGGAAAAGCACCGCATGATCGCGGAAAGTGTTATCGGCGGCGAGGAGAACACCGTAAAGCTCATCTCTGATGCACAGAGAAGGATGAGCGACAGCGGAGCGGCTATCAGGCGGCGTGACGGGTTGTCAAGTCTTCTTGAAATTACCGGGGAAGAGCTTGCCGGGATATCCGACAAGGCTTCAGTTTCATCGGCAGACAGGCTTTATACCTTCTATAAGCTCCGCGATATTCTGTTGACGCAGTGCGCGGTGCTTACAGCGATGATCGGTTATTCCGACACGGCGGGGGAGACGCGCGGTTCGTCGCTCTGTTATGATCCTTCCGGAAAACTCCGTGACGGGTTCTCTGAACCGTTCCGCTTTGTCCCGGAGAGCCGCGGAGAAACAAGGAAAAGTATTCAGGAGGTTTATCTTTCCGACGGAGCCTTCAGCTGCCGCACACGCGATGTCAGACCGATTCCGGAGGACGACTCGTTTTTCGAGAATGTCTGGAGAATATACCGCGAAAACGGCGGAATTTATTGACCGAGTTTTTGCAAAGGGGTAGAAAAAGCGCGGATTTTATGGTATAATACCGTTATCGCGGATGCCGGTGGGTATTATCCGCAAATTCGCGCTTTTGCATTGAAGCAGAGTGAAAGGAACAACACAAATGACAGCAACCGAGAATCTGAAAGTAATCGGAGAAGACAAAAGAGTACACAAATTCGTGCTTCCCGCACGCATTGTCATGACATCGGGAAAGGTGACCGGGGCGGAGAAGCTGCTTGTCGGGAAAAAGCTCCAGATAGGACTCCGCGAGCCGGACGTTACTGTGCTTGACAACCGCGGGGAGGAAAAACACGCCTTTATCGTCCTTGATTTCGGGAAGGAACTGCACGGCGGCATACGGCTTCTCACTGCCTTCTCCGAAAGAAGCGGAGACGTTCACGTAAGGCTTACCTTCGGTGAGTCGGTAAGCGAGGCTCTTTCGGAGATCGGGGAAAAGGGTGCGTGCAACGACCATTCGCCGCGCGATTTCGATGCAGTCCTGCCGCTTTATTCCGACCTCACCTTCGGTCAGACCGGCTTCCGGTTCGTGAAGATAGAGCTGACCGACGGCGACGGGCTTCTTGACCTGAAGGCGGCGGTTGCCGACTTTGTCTATACCGATGCAGAATACAGGGGCAGCTTCAGGTGCAGCGATCCGCTTATCAATAAGATCTACGATACGGCGGTCTATACCTGCCATCTGAATATGCAGAACGGGGCGATATGGGACGGCGTCAAGCGCGACAGACTTGTCTGGATAGGCGATTCCCACCCGGAGATGCTCACCGTAAAAACCGTTTTCGGCAATGACGGCTGCATTGAGGAAAACCTTGAATTCGCTATCGGAGAGGGCGCCGGCGGCGGATGGATAAATTCGATCCCCGCATATTCCCTCTGGTGGCTGCTTATCGCAGACGACTGGTGCAGGTACAAGGCGGACTACACCTTCCCGACGGAGCACAGGGACTTCTGTACCGGACTTATAAACAGAGTGTGCGACCTTATAAACGATGACGGGACAGATG
>FR891185.1:21605-39902 GCA_000433515.1 Candidatus Colimorpha enterica
GGCCGACGTCCGGAACTCCCGAGGCAAAGGCCGGCGTTCACGGGCTTCTTATCCTTGCGCTGAAGGCTTCCGCCGACATGATGGAGCACATCGGCGAGGACGCGCTTGCGGAAAGATGCCGTGACCGCGTGAAGTGCCTGTACTGCAGTCACGCTGACGGCGGAGATTTCTCGCAGTCTCATGCGATTCTTTACCTTGCCGGAGCAGAGGGCAGGGAGGCGATCGACCGTATTGCCGAAAAGGGTGCCGGAGGAATGTCAACATACATGGGATATTACATTCTGACCGCGCTTGCCGATGCCGGGTTGACCGACCGGGCGGTGGAGATAATGAAGGAGTACTACGGAGCAATGCTCTCAGTCGGTGCAACGACCTTCTGGGAGGATTTCCACATGGAGTGGCTCGACAATGCCGGAAGGATCGATGAGCCGGTCCCGGAAGGAAAGCGCGACATCCACGGCGATTACGGCAGATTCTGCTATACCGGCTTCCGCCACAGCTTCTGCCACGGCTGGGCGTCGGCTGTTGCGGTATTCATCTCCGAAAATATCCTCGGAATAAAGACCGGCTACGGCTGCGACACCGTCAGCATAAATCCGCACCTCGGAGAGCTTGAATTTGCCGAGGGCTGCGTTCCGACAAGACACGGACTTATCAGGGTTTCGGCAAGAAAGAATGCCGACGGCGATACCGTTGTCGATGTTTCGGTTCCGGACGGGGTCACGGTGGTTTAAGAAAACAGAATGCAGCCTAAAATACCGTTCCGGCATCCTGTCCGGAACGGTATTCTGATTATTTATATTGTATTACCTGTTCTCCCTCCCCATATCGCTCTTCGGATTTGTTCCGAAGAGCTTTTTATATGCCCGGAAAAAGGTGGAGTAGTCGCGGAAGCCGCAGCTGAGGTAGACATTTCCCGCAGGCTCTCCGGCTGAGAGGAGGGATTTTGCACAGTGGAGGCGCTTTATGCTGATGTATTCGCCGACGGAGTGACCGGTTGCCTGCTTGACAATGCGGCTTAGCTGGGATTCGCTCATGAAAAACTTTCCGCTGAGGGTGCTCAGCGAGAGGTCGCTGTTCAGGTTGCGGCTGATGTAGTCAATGATCCTTTCCGGCGTAAGAAGCTCCGCGGAGTTCCCCTGCGAATCCCGGAAAGCCACGAGAATACGCGACAGGAGCATGATGAGGCTTGATATGACCTTTATGCGGACGACCGCGGTGTCGTTTTCCTTTTCGGCTGCGGTATTCAGCAGGTCGATGGGAAGAATGCCGTTGAATTTTGACGGAGGATACAGGTTGTCCCTGCCGAGAGGACGGTCATGATAAGGAATAAGAAGTGTTCCGTCGCGGTCGAAGGAGTTTATCAGCTTTTTTGAAAACTGAACGACAAACCGTTCATACGGAACCGAGCTGCTGACATAAACGCGGTGGAATTCGCTCGGACGTATTATGACGATACAGCCGGGGGTGAGGGGGTATCTGTTGCCCTCGATGACGAAGTATGCGTCGCCGGATATGAAGCAGTAAAGCTCATAGTCGTCGTGAATGTGAAGATTGAAGAAATCGTTGTCGGGGAACAGATTGGTCTTCCGGGAGAAGCTAATCAGTTCGCCGTCATAGAGTACATCCTGATTCATTGAGTATCTGTCGGCGCGGTGCGCGATCCTTTCTGATAAATCACCGGGCGCGGTGTCGGTGCTGAGGAAATTCAGGCAGTGTGTACCGGATATTATACCACGTCATGCGCGGATTTGCAATACAAAAAGAAAACAATCGCAATTGATTTTTGGACTGCGGCGGGATATAATTAATCCGTAATAATATAATGCAGGTGCTGTATAAATGAAACATGACTATTTGCTCGGCACGCCCGGGGCTGTGAAGCTGTACGGGAGAGTCAGGTCGCTTCCGATCTATGACTATCACTGCCACCTGTCGCCGGAGGAGATATATCTCGACAGGGAGTTTACCGACATATCCGGCATGTGGCTCTCCGGAGACCATTACAAGTGGCAGCTCATGCGGCTTGCCGGTATTGACGAGAAGTACATAACCGGGGATGCCGGGGGGTATGAGAAATTTCTCGCTTACGCGGAGGCTGTCGAATATGCCGCGGGAAATCCGCTTTATCACTGGACGCAGATGGAGCTTTCGATGTATTTCGGGATAGAGACCCCGCTTTCGCCCGCAACGGCGGAGGAGATATACAACCGCGCAAACCGGGTGATAAAAGAGAGGCACTATTCGCCGAGAAAGCTGATCGCAATGTCCGATGTGAGGTATATCGCGACGACCGACGACCCGGCGGACAGCCTTGAATATCATGAAAAGCTGGCTTCCGATACCGGATTTGCAGCCGATATCGCCCCGTCGTTCAGGGCAGACAATCTTCTTCTGATAAGGCACGGCGGGTATCCGGAGTACATAAAAAGGCTGTCTGCGGCGGCGGGAAGTGAAATATCCGACCTTGCGTCGCTGAAAAAAGCGATTGCCGCGCGGCTTGATTTCTTTGTCAGGCACGGCTGCCGTTTCTCGGATGTCGGGATACCGTTCTTTCCCCGGAGGGGCAGCGGTTGTTCCGCCGACATGACCTTTGCAAAGGCGCTTTCCGGTGCGGATATTTCCGACGGGGAATATCTTGATTTCCTTTTCGATATGTACCGCTTCCTCGGAGGGCTTTATCGGGAAAAGGGAATCGTCATGCAGTGGCACATTGCGGTGCAGAGAAACATAAATTCCGCGCTCTTTGCCGAAAAGGGCGGCGACTGCGGGGGCGACTGCATCGGAGACCCGGTTCCCGGCTCTGACATTGCGGCAATGCTTGATGCAATCAATTCCGACGGAGGACTGCCGGAGACGGTGATATACTCTCTAAACCCGGCAATGAACGAACAGCTTGCAACGCTGGCAAAGGTTTTCCGTCATGTCCGTCTCGGCACGGCGTGGTGGTTCAACGACAGCAAGGACGGGATTACCGAGCTGCTTCACATAACCGCAAGGAACGGACACCTCGGCACCTTCCTCGGAATGCTGACCGACAGCAGGAGCTTCCTGTCATACGCAAGGCACGACTATTTCAGGCGAATTCTCTGCACGGTGCTTGCCGGATGGTATGAAAACGGAGAGTTTTGCGGGGATGTTGCAAGCCTTGCCGAAAAAATATGCTGCGGGAATATCCGCAGGCTGATATACGGAAAGTGAGAAAATCATATGAAAATGACATTTCGCTGGTACGGGGAAAGCGATCCCGTTACCCTTGAAAACATCGCGCAGATACCGAAGATGACGGGGATAGTCTCTGCCGTTTACGACAAAGCGCCGGGGCAGGTATGGGGCACGGAAAGCATTCTTGCGATAAAGGATGCCGCCGCGGCTCACGGGCTTGAATTCGAGGTCGTGGAGAGCGTTCCGGTGCATGAGGAGATAAAGCTCGGCGGGAAAATGGCGGCGGAATATACCGATGTTTACTGTGAGAACCTGAGACGTCTCGGAAAAGCCGGGGTGAAATGCGTCTGCTATAACTTCATGCCGGTTTTTGACTGGCTGAGGAGCGAGCTTGAACACCGGCATCCCGACGGCTCAAATTCACTTGCATACGACGGTCAGACGGTGCTTTCCATGGATCCTCTGACAAGTGATCTGTCGCTTCCCGGCTGGGACGAGAGTTATACGAAAGAGGAGCTGAAAAATCTCATTCTCCGCTACCGGGAGGTGGGAGAGGAGGAGCTGTGGCGCAATCTTGCCGCCTTCCTTCATAAGGTGATACCCGCAGCGGAGGAGTCCGGGATAAAAATGGCGATACATCCGGACGATCCGCCGTGGAGCATTTTCGGACTTCCGAGGATAATCACCTGCGCGGAAAATCTCAGACGGTTTCTTGACATCGAAAAGAGCGAGGCAAACGGGCTGACATTCTGCACCGGTTCTCTCGGTGCATCCGCTGACAATGACCTTGTGAAAATGGCTGCGGAGGTTGCGCCGAGGATACATTTTGGCCATCTGCGCAAGGATACATTTTGCCCATCTGCGCAATGTTCTCCGAACCGGATACCGGCAGTTTGAGGAGGTCGCGCATCCGACGGAGTGCGGCTCGCTTGATATGAAGGGAATTGTTTCCGCGCTTGTCGGAAACGGCTTTGACGGCTATGTAAGACCCGATCACGGCAGGATGATATGGGGTGAAAGGGGCAGATACGGCTACGGACTTTATGACCGCGCTCTCGGTGCGGCGTATCTGAACGGACTTTTTGAGGGTATAATGAAGTAATGAACCGGGTAATTGTGATAACCGGAGGCGGCGGGGTGCTCTGCTCCTGCATTGCAAGGGCTCTTGCGGAGACGGGAGCACCGGTAGCGCTTATCGGCAGAACGTATGAGGCGGTGAACAGAGCTGCCTCCGAAATAAATGCGGCGGGCGGCACGGCAAGAGCCTATTCCGCCGATGTGCTTGACAAAAAGAGCCTTGAGGCGGCACATGCGGCGATCCTGTCCGACCTCGGGAAGTGCCGGGTACTGATAAACGGCGCGGGCGGCAACAGCCCCTTATGCACCACCGATAAGGAGCACTATGACACCGGAGATATCGACAGGGAGGACATAAAGTCATTCTTTTCGCTTGACAGGGAGGGATTTGACTATGTTTTCGGGCTGAACATGACCGGAACTCTGCTTCCGACGCAGGTTTTCGTTCCGGATATGCTCGGTGAAGAGAACTGCTGTGTGCTGAACATTGCCTCGGTCAACTCTTTTCTGCCGCTTACGAAAATTCCGGCGTACAGCTCGGCAAAGGCGGCGGTAACGAGCTTCACAAAGTGGCTTGCGGTGCATTTCGCTGACCAGGGCATACGTGTGAACGCAATTGCACCCGGATTCTTTGTGTCTAAGCAGAATCACAGCCTGCTCTTCAATGAAGACGGCACGCCGACGGAGAGAAGCGGAAAGATCCTTGCCGCGACTCCGATGAAGCGCTTCGGGAAGCCGGAGGAGCTTATCGGAACCGTCAAGTGGCTGACCGATGCCGGTCAGTCGGGCTTTGTTACCGGGATAACCGTCGCGGTGGACGGCGGCTTCACGGCATATTCCGGTGTCTGAGGAGAGAATTGACATGAAATGCGGAGCACAGCTCTATACCGTCCGGGATTTCTGCAGGACTCCGGAGGATTTTGCGGAAACGCTTAAAAAAATCGCGGATATAGGGTATACCGAGGTTCAGGTCTCCGGAACCTGCGCATATCAGCCGGAGTGGCTGAGGGAACAGCTTGAGAGCACCGGGCTTTCCTGCGTTATAACTCACTTTGATATAAACATGATAAAGAACGACCCTGTCCGCGCGGTCAGGGAAAACGCGGTTTTCGGGTGCCGCCACATCGGTATCGGTTCGATGCCGGGAGGAGCGTCGGGGCTTGAAAATTTCGACGCTTTTGTCTCGGACTATCTGCCCGCGGCGGAAAAGGTGAGGGAAAACGGCGGGTACCTGATGTACCACAATCACCATTTCGAGTTCAATCACGTTTCTCCCGGAGTTACTTATCTTGAGCGTCTGGCGGAGATCTTCCCGGCTGAGACGCTTGGGTTCACGCTTGATACCTACTGGGTTCAGGTCGGCGGCGGTTCGCCCGGTGAGTGGCTGAGGAGGCTTTCCGGAAGGGTGCCGTGCATTCACCTGAAGGACCTTGCAATGAGCGGGACGGAACAGCACATGGCGGCGGTCGGGTGCGGAAATATAAATTTCGATTCGGTGCTTGCCGCCGCGTCGGATGCCGGGACCGAGCATCTTCTTGTCGAACAGGACACCTGCTACGGCGATGATCAGTTCGGCGAACTGAAAAAAAGCTATCTCTGGCTGAGATCGAGAGGGATATACTGACATGAGAAAAGTAAAGACCGGGATAATCGGCATCGGAAACATGGGAACGTCGCACGCGATTAATCTGACGGAAGATCAATGTCCGGAGATGGAGCTTACTGCGGTTGCCGACACTTCTCCCGAAAGGCGGGCATGGGCAAAGGAGAACCTTCCCGGAGTCTGTGTGTACGGCACTGCGGAAGAGCTTCTTGACAGCGGAAGGATCGAGGCTGTTATAATCGCCGTTCCGCACTATTTCCACCCGGTATACGCGATTGAGGCGTTTAAGAGAGGCATTCACGTGATGTCGGAAAAGCCCGCCGGTGTTTACACAAGGCAGGTGCGGGAGATGAACAAAGCGGCAGCGGAATCCGGGGTGGTTTTCGGGCTTATGTTCAATCAGAGAACCGACCACATCTACCGGAAGATGCGCGAGCTTGTCACAAGCGGGAAATTCGGTCAGATACGCCGCTCGAACTGGCTGATCACAAACTGGTACCGCCCGCAGGCATATTACGACTCCGGCTCGTGGAGAGCGACATGGAGCGGAGAGGGAGGCGGAGTGCTTCTCAATCAGTGCCCGCACAACCTTGACCTGTGGCAGTGGATCTGCGGAATGCCGACGGCAATAACGGCAAAAATGAGCTTCGGACGCTGGCACGATATTGAGGTGGAGGACGACGTGACCATCCTTGCGGAATATGAGAACGGCGCGACCGGAGTGTTTGTCACCTCGACCGGCGATTTTCCGGGGAGAAACCGGTTCGAGGTCACGCTTGACAGGGGAAATATCCTGATCGACGACGGAAGGCTGACTGTCACCGAGCTTGATATGCCCGAACAGGAATTTTCGGCTGTGAATACCGAAGTATTCGGCAGACCGGGGTACAGGGTATACAGCCCGGAGACCGACGGGCTGAATCCGCAGCATATTGGGGTGCTCAACAGCTTTGCCTCGGCTATACTTCACGGGACTCCCCTTGTTGCGCGCGGAGAAGAGGGCATAAACGGGCTTATGATATCAAATGCCGCGCACCTTTCGGCTTGGACGGGGAAAACCGTTTCGCTTCCGATAGATGAAGAGCTTTTCTTTAACGAGCTTATGAAGCGTGCGGCATCGTCAAAACGCAAGGATAATGTCGCCGCCCGCGTTGCCGACACAAAGGGGACATACGGAAACTGAGAGGGGCAATGGGGCTGTCGGAGGCTATCCTGACGGGCGGAAGATAAGTCAGATTGTTTTTCTTTCGCAAATATCCGGTTCCTTAAGACTTCGGGCATATTGCTATTGACAAAAAAACAATATTTTGATATAATAAATTCAGTAATATTTCCCGTGACATTAAACGGGAAAAATATTGCAAAACTCAAAGGAGAAAGAATCATGAAGAAACTATCACTCGCTCTTGCGGCGCTTCTCGTTCTTACGATGTTTGCTTCCTGCAAGAAAACAGGCGACGACCCCAAGACATCCGGCAGCTCGTCGTCTGAACCCACCTCCTCTTCGGTAAAGGATTCGACCGAGCCGGCCAGCACCTCTGCTCCTGCTCAGACGTCCAAGCCGAATGACGAAACAAAGCCCCCGGAAACGTCCAAGAACGAAGATCCGGCTCCGACTCAGAACACAACAACTCCCGAGCAGACTGAATATGAGATCCCGAAGGCAGCAAAGGCACCGGTGATCGACGGTAAGTTTGACGCCGACGAGTGGAAGGGCGCTCTTGAGGTCAAGCTCGATAACACCAACACTGTTGATATGGTGACCTCCGGACTTGTCTGCCAGGGCGGAACATTCAGATATCTCTGGGATGAAAAGGGACTCTATGTAAGCATGGAGATCAACGACTCTGTTCTCTGCGCCACAAAGCACACTGCCGGAAACGGAAGCTATAACAACCTTGACGGTACCCAGATTGCGGTTTACATTGACCCGAACTGTGTGGGCGCTGTGGCAAACCAGCTGTTCTTCTTCTCGTTCTGCCCCTCGGCTTCCGACGGAAAGGCATACATCGGTGAACACTTTGTCTACGGTGACGTTGATCACGGAAAGGACGTTCCGGATGCCGCGATAGCTTCGACAATGACCGAAACCGGCTACATTATCGAGTGCCGCATCGACTCCGCTGCATTTGCCAAGGGAAATATCGAGATTAAGAAGGGCACGACTCTTATTCTTGCCAACATCATCCTCGACAACGACAACAATAAGCAGGGTCTGTTCGTTGATACCGCGTGGTTCAACGCTCCTCTTACCAACAATTACACTCTTATCGGCTGATCACGGCTGAAAAATGGGGTTGTTAAAAGACTTCGGTTTTTTTAACAGCCCTTTTTCTGTTTTTCGTAACGTCAAATGTGCCCTGACTGTTAACGGCAATGATCGGATTATGACGATTTTGTCATGTTTTGCGACGATTTTTTGGCTTTACAATTGAGACAATACAGGGCATAATGGTAAATGATAAGACGGAATCCTATGAACGGTGATTCCGGAATTTTTAAAACGGACGGAGGGTATACTGTGAACGGAAACGGCGGTTCTGACGGTTACGATGATTATGAAAAAATTGCGAAAGCCGTTGCAGAGCGGCTTGTTGCGGATATGGAGCGTGAGGCTGATGCCTGCGGACAGATAGATGTCCCCGCTTCGCTTGACAGACGCATGGAGGCCATGTTTGCTTTGCGACGCAGAAAGGCGGAAGTGCGGCATCGCATATTTTCGGCAGGCGCGGCGGCAGCGGTGGTCCTGCTTGTGTCGGTCTGCTGTTTGAGACAGAGTATGTCCCCTGGAGATGCCGGCTGGAGTTATGAAATCGGCAGAAAGTCCATGATTCAAATAAGGTGACAGGGAGCACCGATGACCTTACGGAGGCGGATGCCGAAGCAAAGGTCGGAACCGACAGGGGCAGGTTATTCCGTTTATTGCTCTGACCTTATTGCAGAAAAAAGGCTGTTAAAAAACATCGGGTTTTTAACAGCCTTTTTATAATCAGTTGGAGTGCCGGGTTACCTTGTGAGACCGTGAAGCATGAGCTGCTTTGTATCCCAGAGCTTGGGAGACAGGTCAACATAGTAATTGTGCGGGTTCTCAAAGCGCTTGATCTCGTCCCACTGCATATCCATCTGTTCGGAGCAGTATTTACGGATCTCCTCTGTTGTGGGGAGCTTGTAGACGAGTTGTCCGTTTCTGAAAATCGGCTTCTGAAGCTCGATTGCATAGAAATCCGTCAGGGTTTTTGACTTCCAGGTGAAGTTCGGGTCGAAAATCGTAAGGGGCTTTGTTTCATCTACCGTCTCGTCATGAACGGTGATATAATCGGCAATGGCTTTTCCGGTTTCACGCTCGATCAGGCGGAAGACCTTCTTGAAATGCGGGGTCGTGACCTTTTCGGGGTTTTCGCTTATCTTGATCTTTGGGATGATGTTGCCGTTGCCGTCCTCGACAGCAGCCAGCTTGTAAACCCCGCCGAAAACAGGGGAGCTTTTTGAGGTGATAAGCCTCTCCCCGACTCCGAATGCGTCGATCTGCGCGCCCTGAGTGAGAAGATCGCGGATGATATACTCGTCAAGTGCGTTTGAAGCTACGATTTTGCAGTCGGGAAGCCCCGCCTCGTCAAGCATCTTTCTTGCCTTTCTCGAAAGATACGTAAGGTCGCCGGAGTCTATCCTGACGGCACACTTTGTGATTCCGTTTGCCTTGAATGCCTTTATTGCGTTGGGAATGCCGCTTGAAAGGACATTGTAGGTATCGACAAGGAGGGTGCTTGAGGTCGGGTAGAGCCTGCAGTATGTGTCGAAGGCTTCGTACTCGGAATCGAACATAAGGACCCATGAATGAGCCATTGTTCCGGTCGCCGGAACTCCGAACCGTTCGTCGGCGATCGCGCACGCGGTTCCTGCGCAGCCTGCGATATAGGATGCTCTTGCACCGAGTATGGCACCGCCCGGTCCCTGCGCCCTGCGGGAGCCGAACTCGCTTATAGCCCTGCCGTTTGCCGCGCGGACTATGCGGTTTGCCTTTGTGGCGATAAGCGACTGATGATTGAAGGTGAGAAGCAGAAACGTTTCAATAAACTGCGCCTCAATCGCCGAAGCACGTACCGTTATGACAGGCTCTCCCGGGAAGATAGGCGTCCCCTCCGGCATTGCGTAGATATCTCCGGTAAAACGGAAGGTACGCAGATAGTCAAGGAATTTCTCGTCAAAGCATTTTTTGGAGCGCAGATATTCGATGTCCTCCTCGGTAAAACGGAGGTTGTTTATATAGTCGACGATCTGTTCAAGACCGCAGGCGATAGCGTATCCGCCGTTATCCGGATTCTGACGGTAAAATACGTCGAAATACGATATCTTGTCCTTTAATCCCGAGAGAAAATAGCCGTTTCCCATCGTAAGCTCATAGAAATCAAATAGCATCGTGTAGTTTTCGCGGATATAGCTGTGCATTGTTTTTTCCTCCGAAACAGAGTGCAGTATTTTAGTATGGTAGTATTGCGGTATACGGATATTGTGCCGGCAAGCCGGTTCTTTCAGGTTTTTATATAATCCCTGACCCTTATCGGAACGCCGAGCCTCGCCGCTGTTTCGCGGCATTTTTCGATATCGGCATCCGTGATTGTGTCCTTCACAACCGAAAACACGGTGTCCGGAACGAACTGCTTTACGTCGGCGGCAAAGGTCAAAACTGCCTGAAACGCCTTTTCTCCGAACACCGGGCGGCAGATACGGGCATATTCACGCGCGTCCGGGGCGTTCAGGCTTATCGATATCCGGTCGACGGCGCCGGCAAAATCCGGGGCTGTGCGCCGGCAGTTTATGAGGTCGGACTGTCCGTTGGTGTTGAGGCGTATCGGCAGGGAGAATTCCTTCTTTATCTGCCGGCAGACAAGGAGCATATCGTCAATCCGCTCGGTCGGTTCTCCGTAGCCGCAGAAAACAACCGAGTCGTATTTCTCCGGCTCTGCTTTTCTTACCGCATCAAGTATTTCGTCCCTTGTCGGCTCTCGCTTAAGCCAGAGGTCATCGGCATAGAAGCCGTCAGCCTGAGTCCTTACGCAGAAGGTACAGGAGTTGGAACAGCGGTTTGTGATATTGAGGTACAGAGAATTTCCGTACACATAGGCTACAGTCATGAAGCAGTCACCTCATTTATTGAAGGCGGCAGTATTCCCGTCCGCGGGAACAGCCGCGCTGCGTTTTCAAGTGTAACGGAGCAGAGGCGTTCAACGCTTATTCCGCGAAGCTCCGCTGCTTTTTCAGCCGTCAGGAGCATATAGGACGAATCATTTCTCCGTCCCCTGTACGGATGAGGGGTGAGATACGGGCAGTCGGTCTCGATAAGCAGTCTGTCCTCCGGTATTTCCGTGACGATCTGTGCCGTGCGGCGGGCGTTTTCGAATGTTATGACCCCGGAAAACGAGATATGCCATCCGAGCTTTATAAGCTCCCGGGCGGTCTCGGGGCTTCCGCTGAAGCTGTGAAACACGCCCCGCGCCTCCGGGAATTTCATAACCGTCTCAAGGCAGTCGCCGTGCGCATCGCGGTCATGGACAACGACCGGGTAACCGAGCTCGCAGGCAAGCTCAAGCTGTCTTGAAAACCAGTATTTCTGAAATTCGCGCTCCGACGGCTCCCCGTGCCAGTGATAATCAAGTCCGATCTCGCCGACAGCCACCGCTTTTTCCGAGGCGGCAAGCTCCCTTATCTCCGAAAAAGCGGCTTCCGGGTCGGAAATGTCGAAAATATCCTCCGGGTGAAGCCCGACAGCCGCGTAAAAGCCGTCGTACTCATCGGCAAGAGCAAGGGAAAGACGCGACGAATCCGGGTTAGTCCCGGCATTTATCACGTATTTCACGCCTGCCTGCCGTATTTTCCCGATCACTTCGCGGCGCTCGCTGTCGGAGCCGAATTTTTCGTCGTAATAATGGGCGTGTGTATCAAAAAGCGTCATCTGATCCTCTGTCCGGCAGGTACCGAATCGTCAAGGAACGCCACCCTGATATTGTCTCCTTCGCCGGAGGCAAGGATCATTCCGCAGCTGTCAACTCCGCAGAGCTTTGCCGGTTTGAGGTTTGCGACAACTATCAGCTTCTTTCCGATAAGCTCCTCCGGCTTATAGCACTTTGCGATTCCGGAAACCACCTGACGCTTCTCGTAAGCGAGGTCAAGCTGTAATTTCAGCAGCTTCTTTGCCTTCGGAACCGGTTCGCAGGCGATGACCTTTGCGGCACGGAGCTCGGTTTTCATGAAATCGTCGATGGATATCGGCTCGCAGCAGTCATCGGGACGCGGGATCTCCGGCTCGTCCTTCTTGTTTGCCGCACGGAGGGCTTCGACCGTCTCTTTTTCGTCAAGACGGGAGAAGAGAACCCTTGATTCTCCGATGTGTTTTCCGCTCTCAAGCCCGCCGAAGGCATAATCAGCCCTGTCTGTTCCGAGCTGAGTGAGTATATTCGCCGAGGTTGACGGCATGAACGGCTCAAGCATGACGGCGCCGACCCTTATCGTCTCAAGCAGGTTGTAGATTACTGTTCCGAGACGTGCGGTCTCGCCGTTCTTTGCAAGGGTCCACGGCGTTGTCTCGTCAATATACTTGTTTGCGCGTCTGAAGAGGGAGAATACCGTGTCAACTGCGTCGGCAACATGATATGTGTCCATCTGCGCCTTCATTCTTTCGCAGGATGCCGCGACGAACTCATGCAGCTCCGCATCGGTTCCCGCGTCTTCCGCCGGGGCAGGGACGATCCCGCCGAAATATTTGCCTGTCATTGCAAGCGTGCGGTTGACAAGGTTGCCGAGGTTGTTTGCAAGGTCGTTGTTGTACCTTGCAACGACGTTTTCGTACGTGATGCTTCCGTCGTTGAGATAAGGCATTTCTGCGAGGACGTACTGTCTTACCGCGTCAACTCCGAACACCTTTGCAAGGTCGTCGGCATAGATGGAATTGCCCTTCGACTTGCTCATTTTGTCCTGCCCGATGTTGAGCCACGGGTGACCGAAGACCTTTTCGGGGAGCGGAAGGTCAAGCGCCATCAGGATTATCGGCCAGTATATGACGTGGAAGCGCATGATGTCCTTTCCGATGATGTGGACGTTCGCCGGCCAGTACTTTCTGAACAGCTCGGTTTCCGGCTCGTCGGGATTATAGCCGAGAGCGGTTATATAGTTCGACAGAGCGTCTATCCAGACATAGATAACGTGCCTGTCGTCGAACGTGACCGGAACGCCCCATTTAAATGAGCTTCTCGAAACGCAGAGATCCTGAAGTCCGGGCTTCAGGAAGTTATTGATCATTTCCTTCTTGCGCGCTTCCGGTTCGATGAATGAGGGATGCTCCTCAATATACTTCATAAGGCGGTCCTGATATGCGCTCATGCGGAAGAAATAGGACTCCTCCTTCATGCGCTTTACCGGTCTGCCGCAGTCGGGGCATTTTCCGTCAACCGCCTGAGTGTCGGTGAGGAACGCCTCGCACGGCTCGCAGTACCAGCCCTCGTATTCGCTCTTGTAGATGTCGCCCTTGTCGTAGAGCTTTTTGAAGATCGCCTGAACCGCCTTCTCATGGTAATCATCGGTAGTGCGGATGAACTTGCTGTAGCTTGTGTCCATCAGATCCCAGATGGCTTTTATTTCGCCTGCAACGCCGTCAACGTACTGCTTGGGCGAAATTCCGGCTTCCGCGGCGCAGTTTTCGATCTTCTGCCCGTGTTCGTCGGTTCCGGTGAGGAAGAAGACGTCATAGCCCTGTTTTCTCTTGTACCGTGCGATCGCGTCGGTCATGATTATCTCATAGGTGTTTCCGATGTGAGGCTTTCTTGAGCTGTACGCAATTGCGGTTGTGATATAGAATTTCTCTTTCATGTCAAATCTCCGGTTATATATACGAATTCCTGATTGTTTCAATAAGGTCGGCGACCGCACCCCTGTCGTGGTGACAGAGCGGCGGCTGACAGAGCGCTTTTACCTCGTCAATCGCGTTTGACGGGCAGAAGGCATAGTCGGCACGCTTAAGCATATCGATGTCGTTCTCATAATCACCGATGCAGAAGGCGGTCATTTCGCCGCATCCGCCGTTCTTCAGGTATTTTTTGATGAAGTCGATGCAGTTTCCCTTGGCGGAGCTTTTGTCGACGATCTCAACGACGTTGTACCACGAACGGAAGATATTATATGAGTCTCCGTAATTCCGCAGAAGATAGTCGCGGCAGTCCGAAACAAGCTGCGGGTCATCGTCCCTGTTGAATCTTGCCTTGTGCCAGCGGTCTCCGGGAACGTCCTCCGGCTTTATCTTCCCGTGATACTCCATGTCGTCGGGATAAACCGCAAGCGACATTGAAGGGAAACGGGACAGAACGTCATCAGCCATTTTTCTGCCGGAAGCTCCGTCGAACCAGCTTTCACGAAGGATCTTTCCCTCCGACGGTTCGTATACAAGCGCTCCGTTGCACATTATCAGCGGCGCATTCGAAACCGTGCGGAAATCCGGGAAGATCCTCGACATTACCGACGGCAGTCTTCCGGTGGAAAATGAGAAATGACCGCCGTTTGCCCTGAAGTATTCGATTGCCGAAATGTTCCGGTCAATTATCCTGCCGCCCTCGCCGGCGAAAGTGCCGTCAAAGTCGCTTAAGATCAGTATTCCGTCAAAAATGCCCATGCTGTACTTCCTTTCGCCGTCATTCCCCGCCGAGAAGACGGAGACATTCCGTAAAATACTCCGGCAGTGCCGAGTCGAACTTCATGAACTGCCCTGTTATCGGGTGGACAAAGGATATCGTCTTTGCGTGCAGGCACTGCCCGGAAAGAAGGGAAGCGTGCGTGACCTCGAACCGGCTTTTCCCGCCGCCGTAGACCGTGTCCCCGAGAAGCGGATGCCCGAGCGACGCCATGTGCACGCGGATCTGGTGCGTCCGCCCGGTCTCAAGCTGCAGAGCGATATGATCGGCTTTTTCAAGACGCGAGACAACCGAATAGTGCGTCACTGCCGGTTTGCCGCCTTTTACGATCGCCATTTTCTTCCGATCGACCGGATGACGTCCTATCGGTGCGTCAACCGTCCCGCTTTCATCCCGGAGATGACCGTTGATTATCGCCTCATACCTTCTCCCGAACGAGTGCGACGATATCTGCTCCGCAAGCGAAACGTGTGCCGCATCTGTCTTTGCAACGGCAAGAAGCCCGCTTGTGTCCTTATCGATGCGGTGAACGATTCCGGGGCGTATCACTCCGTTTATCCCGGAAAGGGAGGTGCCGCAGTGATATAAAAGCGCGTTTACAAGCGTCCCGGTCGGATTTCCGGCGGCGGGATGCACCACCATTCCCTTCGGCTTGTTCACGATAAGCAGATAATCGTCCTCGTAAACAATGTCAAGCGGAATGTTTTCCGGTTCAGCTCTGTCCGGGACCGGCTCCGGAAAGTCGATATCGACGGTATCGCCCTCACGGAGACGGTAATTCTTCGGCATTTTCACACCGTTTACCGTTACCGCGCCGCACTCCGTTAATTTGGCAGAGGCGGAACGTGTGATACCACCGCGTTCCGCCACATAGACGTCAAGCCGCTTGCCGACGTCGTTTATATCTGTCATGATGCCTTGTCCGCCGGATTTCCGGCGCTCTTTTTATCCTTGCCTTCCCCGCTGTCCCTGCCGTCCGAAAAAAGATTCCGGTTGACAAAAAGGATGTCAATAAGCACGAGAAAAGCACCCACCGTCACAAAGCAGTCGGCAATGTTGAACACGGCGAAATCCATGAACTGAAATTCAAGAAAATCGACGACAAAGCCGTTTGCAATACGGTCGATCTGGTTGCCGATGCCGCCGCCGACGATCATTGCAAGAGAGATACCGAGAAGCGGCGGAACCTTTTTCCGGCACTTCACAAGATATATCCCGATAGCGATGATTGCGACGGTTGAAAGCACGATGAAGACCCAGCGGAAGCCCTTCATCATGCCGAAGGCGGCGCCAGTGTTTTCGACGTAGCTGAAGCCGAGGATCCCGTTTATGAAATCCGCAGTTCCGACCGGCTTCAGCTTCAGGACGACAATATATTTTGATATCTGGTCAAGGGCTACCGATATGACAACGATAGCCGCCCAAAGGATCAGCTGCATATTAAAGACCGAGTATCTTTGCACAGCGTCCGCAGAGGAAGCCGTCGTTATCGATACCTTCTTTCGAGTATTTCCAGCAGCGGACGCACTTGCATCCGTCGGCAGGCTCAACGGTGACGGTGTTTTGACCGTCGTTGACAAGCGTTACACCGGAAACGATGAACACTGTCTCAAGCTCATTGCCGAAGCTCTCAAGGAGCTTATATTCGTCGCTGTCGGCGGTGTGGACCGTGACCTTTGCGTCAAGAGACTTTCCGATCTTCTTCTCGGCTCTTGCACTCTCAAGCGCCTTCATGACCTCGTCACGCATATCGAAGAGACGGTTCCAGTGCTCTTCAACGCCGCCGAAGTGGTATTCTTCTCTGTACTCCGGCATATCGTTCAGCATGACGCTTCTCACGTCGTCGCCGGAAACGTGGGACATACTTGCCCATGCCTCGTCGGCGGTGAAGGAGAGGATCGGAGCGACAAGACGCACAAGAGAGCTGAGGATGATATACATCGCCGTCTGAGCCGAGCGGCGCGCCTTCGAGTCCTTATTCTCGACATAGACGCGATCCTTCGTGATGTCAACATACAGCTTTGACATATCGACGGTACAGAAGTTGTTTATCTCGTGATAAACGGCGTGGAATTCAAAATCGGAATATGCCTGACGCACCGTTTTTACAAGGCTGTTGAGTCTTGAAAGCGCCCACTTGTCGATCTCGTAAAGCTCATCGGCGGGAAGCATATCCCGGTCGGGATCGAAGTCGGTCTCTGCGGTTCCGAGGTTTGCCATAAGGATACGGATGGTGTTTCTGACCTTGCGGTAGGTCTCGGAAAGCTGACCGAAGATCTTATCGGAAACGCGGACGTCGACCTGATAATCGGAGGAGGCGACCCAGAGCCTTACAAGGTCGGCGCCGTACTTGACGATCATTTCCTCCGGAGCAACGGAGTTTCCGAGGGACTTGTGCATTGCCTTGCCCTCGCCGTCAACGACCCAGCCGTGGGTGAGAACGGTTCTGTAAGGCGCACCCTGTCCCTTTGCACCGACGGCGGTGAGCAGGGAGGACTGGAACCAGCCTCTGTACTGGTCTGCGCCCTCGAGGTACATATCGGCAGGCCATTTCATGTCGGGGTTGTTTTCAAGCACCGCGAAATGGCTTGAACCGGAGTCGAACCAGCCGTCAAGCGTGTCAGTCTCCTTCGTGAAGGTCTTTCCTCCGCAGTGCGGGCAGACAAAGCCCTCCGGAATAAACTCCGAAGCGTCCTTTTCGTACCACGAATTGGAGCCTTCCTTTGCAAAGATATCGGAGACGGAATTTATCGTTTCGTCGGTGCATACCGGCTTTTTGCAGGTATCACAGTAGAATACCGGAATGGGAAGCCCCCAGTGACGCTGACGGGAAATGCACCAGTCGGCGCGCTCCTTCACCATCTGGGTTATGCGCTCTCCGCCCCATCCGGGGATCCAGTTGACGTTACGGCAAGCCTCGACAGCCTCGTTCTTGAAGGCATCGACGGAGCAGAACCACTGCGGCGTTGCGCGGAAGATTATCGGCTTTTTGCATCTCCAGCAGTGCGGGTAGGAGTGAACGAATTCCTCCGATGCAAACAGCGCGCCGGACTCCTTCATGTCCTCAAGTATTGCGTCGTTTGACTTGAGATAGTGCAATCCGGCAAATTTTCCGGCGTCCGCAGTCTGATAACCCTTGTCATCTACCGGAACGATTATATCGATATTGTATCTCCGGCAGGTAATGTAGTCGTCGGCACCGAAGCCGGGAGCTGTGTGGACGCAGCCGGTACCGCTGTCCATAGTGACGTAATCGGCATTGACTATCACCGACTGACGGTCAAGGAAGGGATGCTGAGCGGTCATGTATTCGAACTCGCTGCCGGGAAGGGTAAGGACGGTTTCATATTCCTTTATGCCGCCCTGACGCATGGTTTTTTCGGCAAGTGCGGTTGCCGTGATATAGAAATTACCGTCGTCGGCTTTCAGAACGGAATACTCGTCGCGCGGATGAAGGGCGATCGCAAGATTTCCCGGAAGGGTCCATGTGGTTGTCGTCCAGATTATGAAATAGGTCTTTGAAAGGTCACATACGGAGGACAGCCTGCCCTTGTCGTCGGAGACGCGGAATTTGACATAAATGGAGGTACAGGGGTCGTCGGAATACTCTATCTCTGCCTCTGCAAGCGCAGTTTCGTCGTTCGGACACCAGTATACCGGCTTCAGACCCTTGTAGATATAGCCTTTTCTGAACATCTCGCCGAAGACCTTTACCTCGCGTGCCTCAAACGAGGGGTTCATGGTGAGGTAAGGGTGCTCCCAGTCGCCGAGAACGCC
>FR891185.1:39965-43736 GCA_000433515.1 Candidatus Colimorpha enterica
GAAGTTCTGAGCAAATGCATGGCAGGCGTTTCTGAACTCCGGAATGCTCATCTTCTTGCGGTCGAGCTTGTTCTTCTTGATTATCGCGGACTCAATCGGCATACCGTGGTTGTCCCATCCGGGAACGTACGGGACATAGTGACCGGTCATCGACATATGCTTGTTTATGATATCCTTGAGGATCTTGTTCATCGCCGTTCCCATGTGGATGTTTCCGTTTGAGAAGGGAGGACCGTCGTGGAGAACGAAGGTGGGCTTTCCGCTGTTTCTCTTCTTTATCTCGTTGTAAAGATCGAGAGCCGTCCACTTTTCATAGATCCCCGGTTCGCGCTGGGGAAGATTTGCCCGCATCGGGAAGTCCGTCTGCGGCAGATTGAGGGTTTTTGTGTAATCCTGAGCCATTTATTTTTGCCTTTCTGAAATCAGGTTTATTTTTTCTTTCCGTCATAGACCCGGAGGAATTCCTCTTCGGACTCCGCATCGGAATCTGAATCGGAGACGTTTTTCAGCATACGGAGAAACTCCTCATCGTCGTCATCGGAGCCGGAAACGGTGCTGTTGAGCTTTTTGATGGAGTCGACAATGCCGCCCCTGCCGTCGTCGGTCACTCTGCTTCTGTGGGTGACAAGCTCGTCGGAGGAGGGTGCTGCCGCGTTATCCCCGTCGGCATCGCGGACGCTGCGTTCTTCATCTTTTTCCGGTTCGGCGAAGATATCCTTCGGAATGGGAGCCTCTGCGGGGGTGGTTACGGAGACATCGGAGGTGTCATAGTCAGCCGCTTCTGCAGATTCATCTGCCGCATACGGAACCCCGGAGCCGGATATCACCGATTCTTTTCCCGCAAGGTCGTTCTTTATCCGTTCAATGACTGCGGCGGAAAGCTCCTCCGCGGTTCTGTCATCGGAGGGAACCGGCGCGATGTCCGGTGCTATCTTTTCGATAAGCTCGATATGCGCCTGATATTCCTCAAAGAGAGCCGCTTTGAATGCCGCGACCTCTTTTCTCGCCTCGTTGAGCCTTTCGGTTTCCTTTTTTATGTTGGCTTTGAATTCGGCAATAAGCCTGTCGCAGCTGTTCTTGGCGGAGCGCATAATGACATCGGCGCGCTCGTTCGCCTCGTTGATAATCCGCGTGCTTGCCTTCTGGGCATTGACAAGCGCGGAGCGGATCGACTCCTCCTCGCCCTTCATTGCGTCAAGCTGAGCCTCTGTCAGGCGGAGCTTTTTTTCAAGCTCGTCGTTTTCCCGGTAAAGCTCGGAATATTTTTCGATAATGAAATCGATATGTTCGTCAACCTCGACGGTACTGTAGCCTCTTAAGGATTTTGTGAACTCCCTGTTTTTAAGTTCGTGCGGAGCAAGCATGATGTTGTGTTCCTTTCCCCGTATTTGCGGTAAGACCGGATCTGCAGCACTTGCGGCAGCCGGCAAAAATCAGTAAATAAGTGCCGACAGGCAGGCTCTTATGATAAGTATGAGCATAACTGTCAGAAAAAACGAAAGGTCAAGCGGACCTGCGGAATTGAGATTTTTTTTGGCAAGCAGTTTTCTGACCGGTAGAAGAAACGGCTCGGTTATTGCGTATATCAGGTTGACCAACCATCCCTCGGCATCGGGTGCCACCCACGACAGAATTGCGCTTATCAGAAGCGCATAATTTACGATTCCGAGAAGATAGTAAAGAAAATATACCAGCATTGTGGCAGCAACGGACATTTTGATTGTTTCCCCTTGACGGTTTTTCAGATTCCGGGAAATTATTCCGGTTCACGGCATACAGCATACAGTATACTGCATTATTGGATAGAAAAAACAAACTGCTCTGCAAAGAGATACATTTCTCAGCAGAGCAAAGTGACCGCACACGGATACCGGATCACCTGTCAGAACAGGGGAAATCCGGCATCCGTGCCGGTGTCAGTAGGGTTCAGAACAGCTCGGTGTCTTCCTGCTTCTTTGCTTCCTGAAGCTGCTCACCGGAAACGTCAACGTTGTTCGGGACGATGACGAAGGTGTTGTTGGCGACTCTCTGAATATAGCCGTCGATTGAATATGCGACACCGCTGAGGAAGTCGATAAGTCTTCTTGCCGACTCCTTGTTTGTGGATTCGAGGTTGAGAACAACCGTGCGGCGGTTGAGCAGATGATCGGCGATCTTCTGTGCCGTTGTGCTGTCGTACTTCTCGGGTTTTACGACCTTGAGCTCGAGAGCACCGGAGCTGAAGCCCATACCGGATGACGGCTGAGCCTTGGACTGGCTCTGCTGAGGAGCGGAATATCCGTAATTTCCGGAATTCTGCTGATTATTCTGTGCGGGTGCGGGGTCGTCGAAGTAGTTGTCGTCACCGAAGTTGTCGTACCCGTCGTTTTCGTAATCGTCGCCCTCCTGGGGGTTGACCGCATTCTTAAGTCTGTCAAAAAAGCCCATTTTAGATTCCTCCGTTATAATTATCCAAGTGTATTTTCCGAATTTTTAAGTATTGAAAGCGCCTGTGCGCCTATATAAAAACATTATACCATACTTTTCGGGTGAACGCAACCGTTTTTTGAAATCTGCGAGAATATTTTCGGAAAAAATATCGCAGATCGCGTCGGTCAGCCTCTTCTGCCGAACACCGCAGTGCCGGGGCGGATGAGATTTGCACCGTACTCTACCGCAAGGCGGTAATTGTCCGACATTCCCATGCTGAGTATCGGGTCGGAGCCGAACAGCCCGCGGTCTGACAGCCGGGTATAAAGAGCTCTTGTCCTTCCGAAAAAGGGGCGGTAATCCTCCGGATCGACGCAGTGGGGACCTATCACCATTATGCCGCGCGGGTTTATGCCGGGCAGGGAGGAGATGCTTTCGATAAAGCTCTCCGCCGTTTCCTCCGGGACGCCGCTTTTTGCCGGTTCGTTTCCGATGTTCACCTCGCAAAGCACGTCGGTGATGGTCCCTGCAGATGCTGAGCGTTTTGATATCTCCTCTGCCAGCTTCATGCTGTCAAGCGAGTGGATGAGGCATACCTTTCCGATAATGTACTTCACCTTGTTCGGCTGGAGCGTTCCGATGAAGTGCATATTCACGCCGGTTTTATCAAGTGCATCGAACTTTGACAGGAACTCCTGAACACGGTTTTCACCGATGTTGTGAAGCCCGCATTCCTGCGTCGCGTAGTTGATCACTTCGGCGGGCACGGTCTTTGTTGCCGCCATAACCGTCACGTTTTTTCCGGCAACGGCGGTGAATATTTCCTCAAGGTTTCGTCTGACCCGGGCTTTTATCTCCTCCGTCAGCTCAGTTGACGATTTTTCCGTCATACAGATCCTTGCCTTTCACGATAACAAAGTCATTTTTAGCGAGCCACGATGCCCTGTCCCCGGCGCTTTCATCGCGTTCCTTTACTATTAAGTAGCCGTCGTACTCAAACAGCGGTTCGATCTTCCGGAACAGCACCTTTGAGCCGCGCAGGATGTAAACGCCCTTCACCCCGTCAACGATCCTGACCGCCGACACGGGAACGCGGTAGCCGGGGAATGAGCTTTTCACCACCTGAACCGCCTGATTGCTTTCACCACCTGAACCGTCTGATTGCGCAGATAACTGAAGCCCTCAGGCAGAATGTCTGTCCGGAAAATCAGCACCGACGTGTCGGAGCCGACGTCGGAGAGTATGCGGTAGAGGTACATATTTATCGATGCGCCGCCGTTGTAGGGAAATTTTACGTCATAATATTTTCCGGTGTCGAAATTATGAAGTTCGTCCGATGCAACCTCGCACGCCGCGTACCAC
>FR891185.1:43841-47613 GCA_000433515.1 Candidatus Colimorpha enterica
CGAGTGTCATGGCAGCGATATCCGCACTTGAGAATATATTCTCGTACCCGTCAACGGCGCTGAAGAAATATCCCGCTGACTCGGTAACCACCTCTGAGGCGCCTGCCGGAAAATTCGCCATGAGCGCGTTTTTTTCGGCTTTCAGCGTTTCAAGCTGAGCGGCATAGTTCCGCACGCTTCCGACTATGATCTTTCTTCTGTTCAGCTGTATCAGAAGGTCGTCGGATATGGCTGAAACCGATGATACGCTTCCGCTGTCCGCCGATTCCATGAAGGAGTACAGATCCTTCCAGATAAGTCTGTCGGTCGATGCCGTGTCGGAAAGCGAGGCATATACATAGGATTCGCTCTGCTCAAGGATCCTGATTTTTCTGTCGAGCGCGATTATGCTCTTCCGCATCTCCGCGTCCCCGCCGGAGGGATATACCTCCGCGACCTTTGTTCCGATAGCCACCTTGTCTCCGTCGGAAAACAGGTAGTTTATGTCGCCGCTGAAGGGGGAGTACAGTATCTTTTCGTTCCGCATTATCGAGGAACGGATTGTAAGCGTTTCCTCTTTTGTCGTCAGCGCCGCGGTCTCGGTGACGATATCCTGGCTGAATCCGCCGGACATATGGTAAAGGATATACGCTATCAGTATTACCGACAGCAGAGCCGACGCCGCGTATTTCAGCACATTTTTAAGATATTGAACATCCATGTTATTACCCGTCCGGATACAGATGACGGTTTATTTCCCGCATTATCTCCCGGAGGTTGTTTTCCGCACCGGGAGAGTCGGGGTAAAACCACTTAATGCTTTTGTTTTTTCTGAACCACGTCAGCTGACGCTTTGCGTAGTTTCTTGTGTTCTTTTCAAGCAGAGCGATAGCCTCGCCGTATTCCGCCTTTCCGTCAAGATAAAGGTAAATCTCCTTGTAGCCTATCGCCTGAGCGGCGTTGCACCCGCGCGGAAGGCCGAGCCTTTTCACCTCATCGACAAGTCCCGACTCAAGCATGACCCCGATCCGCTGTCCGATCCTGCGGTACAGTATCTCTCTGTCAAGATAGTCAAGCCCGATGATCAGCGTATCATACGGCGGTTCGGTCTCTTTTGACAGCCTGTCCCACTCTGTTTTTGTTTTCCCGGTGCCGCGGTATATCTCAAGAGCGCGGACAACGCGCTTCACGTTGTTTTTATGCGTCTTTTCAGCCGATTCCGGGTCAACACGCAGAAGCTCGTCCCACAGCTCCTCCGGGGAGAGCGACATGAGCTCTTCCCGTATCCCCTCCGGGACCTTGGGAGAAAACGACGGTATTGAGATGACCGAATCGAGATAAAGCCCGGTCCCGCCGCAGAAAACCGGGATTTTTCCGCGCGATGTGATATCGGAAATCGCTCTTTCGGCAAGCGGCTTGTAATCGGCGCAGGAAAACGGCTGCTCCGGGTCACAGACGTCGATAAGATGGTGCCTTACCTCCGACATTTCCCCGGCGGTCGGCTTTGCAGTCCCGATATCCATGCCGCGGTATATCTGCATGGAGTCGCAGGAGACGATCTCCCCGCCGATTGTCTTCGCGATTTCCGCCGCAAGCGCGCTCTTTCCGGACGCTGTCGGACCGACAATCGCGATCAGCTTTGTTTTTTCAGAGGCTGACAACCTGAATTCCGTCCTTTGTGACGTAATTGTTCCTCACGCCGAGGCTCTCCATCCACCCGCGCACGGTGACGGTCTGCCAGACATGGGTGTTGAAGCCGCCGCCGACGTCGTTGTTCCAGAGCCATCCGGGGGTACACCAGAGACATACCGACGGAGAAACGGTTTTATAGAACTCAAAATCCGCTCCGGACTGACCGTGATGTGCCATCTGGCAGATATCCGACTTTATCTTGTCGCCGTATTCCGCAATTATCTTGTTTCCTGCCTCGATTCCGCAGTCGCCGGTAATGAGGATGCTCTTTCCGCCGACCTCGATTCTGAAAACGGCGGAGGAATTGTTGCAGCGGTTTTGCCTTATGGCTGTGTCAACGGTGTAGAAGACCCTGAAATCGGCTCCTGCGACAGATATCCTGTCACCGTCGCTTATGATATGCGCTTTTTCCGCAAATACCGGAAGACACCGATAGAATTCGTGAAGCGTGCCTGACGCCGACGGGTCGTTTCTCAAATAGTATTCCGACGGGAAGCAGTAGTAAAGCGCGTCGAAGTCGAATTCGTCCCGACGGTTCTCAATCATTTCGACAAATGCGCCGATATGGTCGCAGTGCGGATGGGTGAACCATATCGCATTGATATGCGGCTTTGCGGAGCCGGTCAGCTTCTTCAGGTAATCAAGAAGCGGAGCTGCGTCTTCTCTGCGTCCTCCGTCGATGAGGATCAGCCCGCCCTCTGCGGTGGTGAGTATTATGCTCATCATCTGCCCCTCGGTTGCGGAAGGGAGCATATGGATCGTGTTTGTCATTTATCTGTCTCCTTATTTATGTCTTCATCGGCAGCTGCTGCCTGCTGCTTTATGCGGATGCCTGCTTTTAAACAGGACTCCTTTGAATTTATCACTATTGTAAACCATTGCAGCCGTTTTGTCAATGACAAGGCTTCATTTTTGCTTTTTTCGGGATCACAGTATCAGCATTGCATCCCCGAACGAAAAGAACCGGTATTTCATGTCTATTGCCTCATTGTAGGTCTTAAGCATCATTTCGCGGCTCGTCAGCGCGGAAACAAGCATGAGCAGGGTGCTTTCCGGCAGGTGGAAGTTGGTTATGAGTGCGTCGGTTATCTTGAATCTGTAACCGGGGTAGATGAATATCTTCGTGTCGTCGGTCACCGGATGGACTATACCGTTCTCGTCAGAGACGCTTTCAAGCGTGCGGCAGGAGGTGGTTCCGACGGCAAAAACTCTGCCCTTCCGGTTGTTGATGAGGTCTGCAGTTTCCTTTGACACCGAAATGAACTCGGAGTGCATCTCATGCTCCTCTATCCTGTCCTCCTTGACCGGGCGGAAGGTGCCGAGACCGACATGAAGCATGACCGGAGCGATGACGACGCCCTTTGCCTTTATTCTCTCAAGCAGCTCCGGGGTGAAGTGAAGTCCCGCTGTCGGTGCGGCGGCGGAGCCTTCCTCTTTCGCATATACTGTCTGATAGCGGTTTTTATCCTTCAGCTTTTCGGTGATGTACGGTGGGAGCGGCATCTGCCCGACCTTGTCGAGAACGTGGAAGATGTTGTCACCCTCATATGCGAATTTCAGCAGCCGGTTCCCGCCTTCGACGGTTTCAAGAACCTCTGCACGAAGAAGCCCGTCACCGAATATAATCTTAGTACCGGGTCTGCAGCGTCTGCCGGGGCGGACGAGGGTTTCCCATACATCAAGCCCGCGGGAGCGGAGAAGCACCACCTCAACGGTGATCCCGCTGTCCTCCTTCACGCCGTACAGCCTTGCCGGGATGACCTTGCTGTCGTTTATGACAAGAACGTCGCCCTCGTGCAGGTAGTCGATGATGTCGCGGAATATCCTGTGCTCCGTCTCCCCGGTGTCCTTGTGAAGGACCAAAAGACGTGAGGAATCGCGCGGCTCGGCGGGAGTCTGTGCTATCAGCTCCTTCGGAAGGTCATAGAAAAAGTCCTTTGTCGTGAGCGCGGTGTCGGTCAGTTTATTTGTTATCATCAGTCTGAAGCTTTCTTACATCGGTATTGCGTCTTAAGCGCAACTATCATTATATTACATATTACCGCCGATTTCAACCGCTGAAAACAAATTTTTTGAGAAGTTGAGGCGGAGAATATATTTC
>FR891185.1:47652-47821 GCA_000433515.1 Candidatus Colimorpha enterica
AAAGGAGTTGCATCAAAATGCGAAAAGAACTGTTCAGAGGCGCGGCAACCGCACTTGTCACGCCGTTCAGTGACGGAGGGGTGGATTACAGGGCACTGAAGCGTCTGGCGGGATATCAGGTCAGCCACGGAGCCGACGCGCTTGTGGTGTGCGGGACTACGGGAGAGTC